>NZ_JBPXRO010000011.1:0-163153 GCF_051842875.1 Neobacillus sp. C211 | reverse complement strand
AAGAATAAAAAATTGCCGAGAAAAATACCCTTTCTCGACAATCTGAAAACGCTCAATTTGAGCGTTTTTTCATTTGCAAATTTGATTGAAGGTTAGCCTTTATGACCACTTCACTAGTGAATTAAGTAATATACCCACGGCAAAAAGCAGCAGCATGATATGTGTGTAGGTTAACGTACGCTTTCGTTTATTTTGAAGAAAAATCAAAATCCAAAGAATAGCTAAAACGATATGAATAAAGTCCAGTAAATGTTCATCTCCTGCCATTAGCATCATCTCCTAGGATCTTCGTTTACATGTGTTTCCGAAAATCCCCCGATATCCCCTCATCCTTATCTTTTGAGCCATTTTTAGGCTCCTATCTTCCGATTCCAAATGACCATTTAAACAGGGGCAACCACCTTATGAAACCCACTCATGCAAATACAATCGTTTTATTTCCATGAACAAGTACTTTATCTTCAACATGCCAGGAAACGGCTTCGGCGAGAACTCTTTTTTCCACATGACGTCCCGCAGTCTTTAAATCCGCTACTGTATAGCGATGATTAATACGCTGAACATCTTGTTCAATAATTGGTCCTTCATCAAGATCATTTGTTACATAATGGGCAGTTGCTCCTATTAACTTCACCCCTCGGTTAAACGCTCTTACATAAGGATTTGCCCCAACAAAAGCCGGTAAGAATGAGTGATGGATGTTTATGATTTGTTTAGGATAATGCGAAATGAAATTAGGAGAAAGAATTTGCATATACCTGGCCAGAACAATAAAATCTACTTTCCCTTTCAATAGTTCAAGTGCTTTCTGTTCGGCATCTCCTTTCGTTTCTTGAGACAGCGGGATATGATAAAAAGGGATGCCATAACCCTCAACCAATTCTTTTAAATCAGTATGATTACTGATCACCATAGGGATATCCACAGGAATTTCATTAGATTTCCACCGCCATAAAAGCTCACTTAGACAGTGGTCCGCTTTGGAAACAAAGATGGCCATTCGCTTTCTTCTTTCATTACTGCTCAATTGCCAATCCAAAGCATAATCTTGCGCCATCACATGTAGATCTTTTTCAAGTTTTTCAAATGTAGAATCAAATTCTTCCAAATCAAACTCGATCCGCATAAAGAAAATTCCTGCTTGGGGATCCGTTGTATGTTGGTCAAAATGTACAATATTCGCTTTGTGTTCTAATAAAAAATTCGTTACCGTCGAGATGATCCCCGGCTTTTCCGGACAAGAAATTAATAATTTTGCACGGTTCAGCTTTACCTTTGTGTTCATTTCTCTTCCACCATCCTTAGGATTATGATTGATGTTATTTTATGCATGAATTGCCTTTCCATCTACGGCAAGGGCAGCTTCACCAATTGCTTCAGCTAATGTCGGGTGGGGATGGATTGTATGAGCAATATCCATGGCTGTTGCGTTTAATACACGAGCGAGGCCAATTTCTGTAATCATATCCGTTACATGAGGACCTACCATATGGGCTCCTAACAGCTTATTCGTTCCTTCTTCAACAACCAGTTTGACAAAACCATCTGATTCACCAAAAACCAATGCCTTTCCGATTGCACGGAATGAAAATTTACCAGTTTTTACTTGATACCCTTTTCCCTTTGCTTCTCCTTCTGTGAGCCCAACACTTGCTACTTCTGGGCTGCTGTATACACATTTTGAAACAAGAGTCGAATCAAGTGGTGCAGGGTTTTCTCCTGCCATATGCTCAATCGCGATGATTCCTTCATGTGAGGCAACATGGGCAAGCTGAAGGCCGCCAATCACATCACCTATAGCGTATATGTTTGGTTCATTCGTTTGATAAAACTCATTTGTTTTAATAAAATCTCGATCCAGATCAATGGTAGTTTTTTCAAGCCCAATGCCTTCCGTATTTGGTAATCGCCCTACGGAAACTAAAAGCTTATCAGCAGAAAATGGCGTTTCTTTTCCTTTATGCTCTGCTTTAATCGAAACACCCTCACCTTTTTCAAGTGTCTCAGGCAGCACCTTTGCACTAGTGACGATTTTCACACCTTTTTTCTTCATTAAACGCTGGATTTCCTTTGATACATCTTGATCTTCTGTTGGTAATATACGGTCGGCATATTCAAGTACGGTTACTTGTAATCCGAAGTCCACGAGCATCGATGCCCATTCGATTCCAATCACTCCGCCGCCAACAATGATAATCGATTTTGGAAGCGTCTCCATTTTCAAGGCTTCATCCGATGTCATCACATACCTTTCATCTACTTCAAGACCATGGAGTGTTCTTGGACGAGAGCCTGTTGCAATCAAAATATTCCGGGGGCTTAAAATGATTTCCTCTTCTTGGTTATTCAATTCCACTAGAACATCTTTTGACTGCAAAATACTACCTTTCCCATCATAAACATCGATCTTTCCTTTTTTCATTAAATGCTGGACACCTTTAAATAGCTGGGCCGTAATTTCTTCTTTCCGAGCCTGTACTTTTGAGAAATCAAGTCCAACTTCTGAGGCAATAACACCATACTTGCCTACGTTTTTTGTTTGAGCGTACACTTCTGCGCTTCTTAATAAGGCCTTACTCGGGATACAACCAGCATGAAGGCATGTTCCACCTAATTTTCCTTTTTCAATGACCGCCACTTTTAAACCTAATTGAGAGGCGCGAATGGCTGCAACGTACCCGCCTGTTCCACCGCCGATAATAACAACATCATATTCTTTTGTCATCTTCGTGACTCCTTTAATAAAAATATGTAATTATATCTATAGGAAAACTTGGTTTAATATTTTCATAAATAGCTATTAGCTCCATTCAGTAATAGACATCAACCATTTTCCAATTAATCGAATTCAATTGCACATGCACTAGAGGCAAAGCTTTCGCCAACTAGAAAACCTTGTTCGTCTCTATAATCAATTTGTGTTTCTTCATCTAAATAGCGTTTTGTAAAACGATCCAACCGAATCTGAATCCCATCCGTCTCAATGCATAAATCATTTCGCCGTGGTCCATCAAAAACAATTGAAAACTTAACAGTCATCCCGCATCCGCCAGCGACCTCGGCGTCAATCCGAGGAGTTTGCTCTCTTTTGACCGACATTTCCTTAAGCTTGTTCATTGCTGCTTCTGTCATTTTTATCATCATAGGACTTCCCGCCCCTTATTCGCCTATTTTAATTGATTACGCATTCGCTTTTGCTGCATTAACCTGTTCGTCTGCATGATAAGAGGAGCGTACGAGCGGACCTGCTTCGCAGTGACTAAAGCCTTTTGACATGGCAATGTTCTTTAGATCTTCAAATTCTTGTGGACTCCAGTATTTTTGGACTTTAAGATGATGTTTGGTTGGCTGCAAATATTGACCGATTGTCATAATATCTACATTGTTTGCACGAAGATCGTCCATTGTTTCTATAATTTCTTCTTTTGTCTCTCCTAGACCAATCATAATGCTTGATTTTGTTGGAATAGTAGCATTCATTTCTTTTGCTCGGCTCAAAAACTCAAGGGAACGTTCGTAAGTTGCCCGTGAACGAATTCTAGGTGATAAACGTTTCACTGTCTCAATATTGTGATTTAAAATGTCTGGCCTGGCATCCATTAATGTTTTTAAGTTGTCATATTCACCCTTCATATCGGACGGGAGAACTTCAATGCTGCAAAATGGATTGCGGCGTCTTACTGCCCGTACTGTTTCTGCAAAAACCCCAGCTCCACCATCTTTTAAATCATCACGAGCAACAGCGGTAATCACTACATGCTTTAGTCTCATTTTTTCCACTGACTCTGCAACACGCTCTGGCTCATCCCAATCCAACTCTGTCGGAAGCCCTGTTTGAACCGCACAGAAACGGCATGCACGGGTGCATATACTTCCTAAAATCATAAAGGTTGCGGTTTTGCGTTCCGCCCAGCATTCATGAATGTTTGGACATTTCGCTTCTTCGCAGACCGTATGTAGCTTTTTTTCACGCATCATTTTTTTTAAGCCAGTATACTCTTCATTCGTATTTAATTTTATTTTTAGCCATTCTGGTTTGCGAACATGATCAATTGACATCTCTTCCACTCCTATGAACAGTCATGAAGTTTTCGGTTTATTTTAAACCACCAAGAATGACATAGTGAGAAAATTTATTTTCTCTTTATCTTCATTCTCAGTGGTTCATGTTTACTAATTCGTTTAAGACATTACGGTTTCTCTTTTTACTGCTTCTTCTTTTGTATAACGTAAGATTGGTGTTCTAGCTGCCTGTACTTCATCCAAGCGGCCAATAACCGTAGTATGTGGTGCGTCTAATACGACACCTGGATTTTCTTCCACTTCTTTTGCAATTTGAATCATGACATCTGCAAAAGCATCTAGTGTTTCTTTTGACTCTGTTTCTGTCGGTTCAATCATCAAACATTCCTCCACATTTAGCGGGAAGTAGATGGTAGGTGGATGGTAGCCAAAATCAAGCAGCCGTTTGGCCATATCAAGTGTTCTTACACCAAGTTTTTTCTGTCTTGATCCAGATAACACAAATTCATGCTTACAAATTTGTGAATACGGTGCTTCAAAATACGGCTCGAGTTTTTTGCGCAGATAATTCGCATGTAGTACTGCACTTTCCGACACTTGACGTAACCCTTCAGGTCCCATTGTGCGAATATAGGTGTACGCACGTAATAGAATACCGAAGTTTCCATAGTATCCCTTAACTCGACCGATAGATAACGGTTGGTTAGAATCTAGCACATATACCTCATTCACTTTCTCAACACGCGGTACTGGTAAAAACGGAATCAGTTTCTCTTTCACACCGACTGGACCTGCACCTGGGCCGCCGCCCCCATGAGGTGTAGTAAATGTTTTATGAAGATTTAAGTGCACGATGTCAAAGCCCATTTGACCCGGAGTAGATTTCCCTAAGATGGCATTCGCATTAGCTCCATCATAGTATAATAAGCCGCCTGCTTCGTGAACAACCTTGGCGATTTCTACAATTTCTTTTTCAAACAGGCCGAGAGTATTTGGATTTGTTAGCATCAGTGCTGCTGTATTATCATTTACATGCTTCTTTAATTCTTCTAAATCGACTAACCCATGCTCATTGGATGGAATCGTTATCGTTTCAAAACCGGCAACCGATGCACTTGCAGGGTTTGTTCCGTGTGCAGAGTCTGGTACAAGGACTTTCGTTCTTACCTCTCCTTTTTGCTTATGGTAGGCTTTGACCATCATTAACCCTGTCCATTCACCTTGAGCTCCTGCTGAAGGCTGTAAAGTCACTGCATCCATTCCTGTGATGACAGCTAACTCTTCCTGTAATTCATATAAGACCTCTAGTGCGCCTTGTACTGTTTCTATTGGCTGGTATGGATGAATGCGGCTAAACCCTTCCAAACGTGCTACATCTTCATTAATTTTCGGATTGTACTTCATCGTACAAGAACCAAGTGGATAGAAGCCATTATCAATCCCATGGTTTTTATTCGAAAGCGCTGTGTAATGGCGAACAAGCTGCAACTCTGATACTTCCGGGAGTTCTGCTGGCAGGTCACGAATCAAATGCTTGGGAAGTTTATCATTTAGATCAACAGTATCAACGTCACTTTCCGGAAGGCTTGATCCAACACGTCCTTGACGACTGATTTCAAAAATTAGGTCATTATATTCAACCATTTACAACTGCCTCCAATACCTCGATAAATTGGTCAATCTCTTCTTTTGTCCTCTGCTCTGTTACTGCTAGCAGCATTTGATTTTCTAAACCGTAATCCGTTCCTAAATCAAACCCACCGATGATACCTGCCTCAAGAAGTTTGGCATTGACTTCCTTTACCGGACGAGGAAGCTTAACAACAAATTCATTAAAGAATGGCGCTTTATTCATAATGGTAAAGCCTTTTTTATTTAGAGATTTTGCCATGTAATCGGCTTTTTCAAAGTTTAATTGGGCCATATGACGAATTCCTTGCTTTCCAAGTGCACTCATGCAAACCGCAGAAGCAAGTGCATTTAATGCTTGGTTTGAACAAATATTGGATGATGCTTTATCACGGCGAATATGTTGTTCGCGTGCTTGCAGGGTTAATACAAATCCGCGTTGTCCTTTTTCATCTTTCGTTTGCCCGACAATTCGTCCTGGGATTTTTCGCATGAATTTCTTACTTACCGTAAAATAACCGCAATGTGGGCCGCCGAAGGACATCGGGATTCCTAATGGCTGCATATCCCCAATCACAATGTCTGCTCCAAGTTTACCAGGAGCCTGCAAGAGTGCCAGTGCCAATGGATTGGCGCTTACAATTAAAATCGCTCCTTTTGTATCCGCGATATTCTTAATTTCTGCTAGATCCTCAATGGAACCGAAAAAGTTTGGGTATTGAACAATAACAGCAGCAGTGTTTTTATCAATTTGTCCTTGCAGCTTCACTAAGCTTGTCTCATCATCAGTAAGATTGACGTCTTCAACTATATAACCTTGGCCATCTGCTACCGTATTTAAAATGGCACGTGATTCAGGATGAACTGCCTTTGACACAAGTACTTTGGAACGTCGTGTTGATGCAACAGCAAGTGATGCAGCTTCCGCAAGAGATGTAAAACCATCGTACATCGAAGAATTGGCCACATCCATTCCCGTCAGTTCACAAACCATGGTTTGGAATTCAAAAATCGCCTGTAATTCACCTTGGCTGATTTCCGGTTGGTATGGTGTATAGGCTGTGTAAAATTCGGACCGTGAAATCATATGATTGACCACACTTGGAATATAGTGATCATAAGTTCCTGCACCAAGAAAGGTTGGGTAATGATTAGCATTTTTATTTTTGGAAGCCAGTTGATTCATTTTTTTCAAAAGAAGCGGCTCAGGCACTGCCGCTGGAATAGGCAGCTCACCGTTTAGTTGAATTTCAGCTGGAATATCTTCAAATAACTCATCTATCGAAGAAATATTTAAAAAAGCGAGCATTTCCTCTTGATCTTGTTTCGTATCAGGGAGGTATCGATAAGTGGAAGTCATTTTATTCCTCTCCTTCATTAATAAATGCTTGGTACGCATCTTCATTTAAAAGTGATTCCAATTCTTCAGGATTGGACATTTCCACTTCCACTAACCAACCTGCTTCAAATGGATGTTCGTTAATCGTCTCCGGAGCATCTCCTAACTCTTCGTTTACAGTAACAACCGTACCTGATACAGGAGAGTATAGGTCAGAAACTGCTTTTACTGATTCGATGGTCCCCATTGATTCATTCGCTTTTACTTCATCATCCACTTCTAAGGTTTCAACAAAGACAATATCTCCTAATTGCTTTTGTGCAAAATCAGAGATTCCAATACGTACTCGATTTCCGTCTAATTGTAATACCCACTCATGTTCTTTGCTATATAGTAAAGTTGCTGTCGCTTTAGTCATTGTTTCTCTTCCTTCCGATTGTAAATTCAAGTTTGATCATTCAGGTCTTGATTTCAAGTAAGTTTACGTACAGTCGGCCTTCCGATCATCTTTATGCAAGTTAACCAGAGAACTCTATCACTCTATTAACCCTTTTTATAGAACGGTGTTTTAACAACAACCGCCTCAATCTGCTTATTACGGATGACCACTTTTAATGGTGTTCCCACTTCTGCATGTTCTGCGGATATTAGTGCAAGGCCTATGCTTTTCTTTAAAGATGGTGATTGGGTTCCTGATGTAACAACACCAATTGCCTCTCCACCTTCTGAAACTACTTGATAACCGTGGCGTGGAATCCCCCGGCCTGTTACCTCAATTCCTACTAATTTTCTTTTTAATCCGGCTTCTTTTTGTGCTGAAAGTGCGGATTTACCGATAAAATCACTTTCTTTTTTCGTTTTTACGGCAAAGCCGATTCCAGCTTCAAGGGGACTAATATCACTTAATAGCTCTTGACCATAGAGTGCAAGACGTGCTTCTAAACGAAGCGTGTCACGTGCACCGAGGCCACATGGTTTTAAGCCATCATCACTTCCTACTTCTAAAAGCTTTACCCAAAGTGCTTCGACTTGTGCAGCATCTAAATAAAGCTCAAAACCATCTTCTCCTGTATAACCTGTCCGAGATACGAGCACATCTGTAATCCCGTCCAGGTTGACATGTTGAGCAAATTTAAATGGGCCAATTTCTGATAGATCTGCTTCCGTTAACTTTTGTAAAATGCCTTCAGCCTTTGGACCTTGGATGGCAAGCTGTGCAATGTCATTCGAAATATTTTGGAGCGTCACATCTCCTTTTACATGCTGCTTCATCCATTCATAATCTTTCTCAATGTTTGAGGCATTAATGACGAGTAAATATTTTTCATCTGCTAATTTGTACACTAATAAATCATCGACTGTTCCGCCGTCTGGATAGCACATTGCTGTATATTGTGCTTGATCGATACTAAGCTTTGTTACATCGTTAGTAACAAGGTAGTTAATATAACTCTCTGCATCTTTGCCTTCAACAAGCACTTCACCCATATGTGAGACATCAAAAAGACCTGCTTTTGTTCGAACAACCTCATGCTCATCTAAAATGCTGGAAAATTGTACTGGCAATGCCCAGCCTCCAAAATCAATGACCTTCGCACCTGAGTTTCCATAAATTCCAAAAAGTGGTGTTTGCTTTAATGCTATTTCTGTCCCCATTGATAGACCCCCTACTTATGATTTCCTACAAAATAGTCGTTCCTTCACCTGTTTACCTGTTTCTGTCGTTGCTAAACCTCCAAGCGCTGTTTCCCGAAGTGTCCGAGGCATATCTTTTCCAACCCTATACATCGCTTCAATTACTTCATCACACGGAATGCGACTTTCAATCCCAGCAAGAGACATATCAGCCGCTGAAAATGCGATAGAGGTTCCAATCACATTTCGCTTTATGCAAGGCACCTCAACAAGACCTGCGACTGGATCACAAACTAAACCCAAGAGTGACTTCATGGCAATGGCCGTCGCATTCACTGCTTGCTGTGGCGTGCCCCCTTTTAACTCAACGATTGTTCCTGCGGCCATGGCTGTTGCAGACCCTACCTCTGCTTGGCAGCCTCCAGCTGCCCCAGAAATGAATGAACGATTTGCAATGACAAACCCGAGCATACTTGCTGTGAACAACCCCATGACTAAATCTTTATAGGGTGTGCCATCATTTTTATGAAGCGAAAACAATACACCAGGCAAAATACCGGCTGCCCCAGCAGTTGGCGTGGCTACAATAACCCCCATCCGTGCATTGCTTTCAGAAGTTGCCAATGAAAAGCTCATTGCATTGCTTACATAACTACCCGACAGAGATTTACCTTGATGTACGTAATCATACATTTTCACGGCATCCCCGCCAGAAATTCCACTCGGTGCGGTTGAGGCATCTTTTATACCGCTATCAACGGCTTCTTTCATTTTGATCAATCGCTCTTCCATCATGCTTATTATGGTTTCTTGGTCTCTTCCTGATTTTTCTGTTTCCATCATCAACATGATTTCACCAATGGTTTTTTGTTCTCTTTCACAAGCTTCAATCAGCTCTTTCATGGACTGTATCTTCATTAAATTGCCTCCATAAGTACTTTCCCTCTTGGTTGATAAGAACTAGCAAGGACTGTAAAGTCATCGCCTGCACTTAAACGAATATCTACCATCTTCTCGTTAATCATAAAGATTTTTGATAAGCCTCCACCAAGTGATGCACCGCCAACCTTTACAACACGATCTTCGAGTTTCACTGTCACGATTGTTGTATTTGGGTGGTCATAGTAGTCACAGATATCTTCAAATTCGAAATGGTACTGCATGCCAGCCTCTTTTGCCCACTCCAATGAATGTTTAATGCGTGTATCATCGGTATCCATCCCAAGCAATCCGCCAAGAAGTGCTTTATCTGTTCCATGTCCTTGATAAGTTTCAGCAAAGGAATCATAAAATACAATCTTGACCTCTTGTGGACAATCTCCTAACAGTTCATAAATAAATTTCCCGATAGATACGACACCTGCTGTATGAGAACTCGACGGTCCCACCATAATCGGGCCAATAATGTCAAAACAACTCTGAAATTCCATCCTCATACCCCTTTCTTATACTGTGACTGCCTGTTGAAATAACGGATAGACTCCACAAATTGCTTTGGTTGTTTCTTTTGCTTTCTCAAGAACGACTTTGTCCCCTTTGCTCTTCAAAACAGCTGCGATAACTTGCCCGATTTTCACCATATCATCCTGTTTCATACCCCGTGTCGTTAAAGCCGCTGTTCCCATGCGAATACCGCTCGTAACAAACGGCTTTTCTGGATCAAATGGAATCGTATTTTTATTTACAGTAATGCCCGCTTCTTCTAATAATTTTTCTGCTTCTTTTCCAGTTAAATTCCACGGACGTAAATCTAAAAGGACGATATGATTATCCGTTCCACCAGAAACAAGGGCTGCACCTTCATTTTTTAATGTTTTGCCTAGTGTGTCGGCATTTAGAATGATTTGTTTTGCATATTCCTTAAAGCTTGGCTGCAATGCTTCATTGAATGCAACCGCCTTAGCTGCAATAATATGCATTAGCGGGCCGCCTTGAATCCCTGGGAACACCGATTTATTAATGGCTTTTATCATATCTTCATCATTTGTTAAAATTATGCCGCCACGCGGTCCTCTCAACGTTTTATGCGTAGTGCTCGTTACAACATCTGCGTATGGAACCGGCGATGGATGAAGACCAGCTGCAACAAGTCCCGCAATATGCGCCATATCTACCATGAATTTTGCGCCAACTTGATCAGCAATTTGTCTAAACCGTGCAAAATCAATCGTTCTAGTGTAAGCACTTGTACCTGCAATGATCAATTTCGGTTTTTCTTTATTCGCGATCGCTTCCAGTTCATCATAATCAATCAATTGAGTATCTTCTCTCACACCATAGGACACTACCTCAAACCATTTTCCTGAAACACTAACAGGACTTCCGTGCGTTAAGTGCCCGCCATGAGAGAGGTTCATCCCCATCACTTTATCACCAGGTTGAAGCAGTGCGAAAAATACAGCAAAATTTGCTTGTGCACCTGAGTGAGGCTGAACATTGGCATATTTAGCACCAAACAGCTGTGTTAGGCGGTCAATCGCTATTTGTTCTGCCACATCGACAAATTCACATCCGCCATAGTAACGCTTCCCTGGATAGCCTTCTGCATATTTGTTCGTCATCACACTTCCCATTGCTTCTAAAACATCTTGGCTTACGAAGTTTTCAGATGCGATCAACTCCAATGTTTGATGCTGACGATGCTGCTCTTTCCTAATTGCTTCAAAAATAGTTGAATCATTTTGTTGTAAACTCAAACCGTTTCCCCCTTGATTCGTTGTATTAGCTACCTCTATCAGTGTTTAACCTCGGATTTTATCTGTTTATTCCAAGATAGAATCTGAAGCGAAACCATACTTTTTTGCACGCAAAAAAGGACAGAAAAGGGTAGCACATGGCTTACTTCTACCCTTCTCTGTCCTTTTACCTGAGAGTTTAAGTTCGATTAAGAACCTTCCCCTTTGGTGGCAAATACTTTATCTGCGCTCTCCAGAGTTGCGTCCAATTGTGGTTCCATCTACCTGAGAGATTTGTTCCAAGGGTCTTTTTGGAACTTGCTCCTTCGGTGGCGTGTAAACTTGCACTCTCCCACAACCATCTTCCGCTTATTTATTTTTATTATTTTCAGAATAATAGTAAATGGAATCTAAGTCAAGCTTTTTTGAAAGCGGAAACATTATTTATTAATAAAAGTTATTTTCTTGGGTTGCAACTTAATTTTCTGCTACTTGTTGTTGATTCTCCTGATCCGCATAATCCGCCTTCTTTATCAACATCTTATAAATTGCAATCAGCATGATAAACCAGACAGGTGTTACGAACAAGGCAACACGAGTGTCTTCCGCAAGTGCAAGGACGACAAGCACGAACGCAAGGAAGGCAAGGATTAAGTAATTGGAAAATGGATAAAGCGGTAATTTAAATTTGTTCGCTTTCGCTAGATCTGGTCTGGTTTTGCGGTATTTCAAATGACTGACGACAGTAATACCCCAAATAAAGATGAAACATACTGTTGAAATACTTGTAATCAACGTAAATACTCCTTCTGGCATTACATAGTTCAAAACAACGGCAATTAAAATAACAACAGTGGAAAAGAACAATGCATTGGAAGGTACCTGACGTGACGTAAGTTTTGCAAATGGTACAGGTGCATTTTTATCTCTGGCAAGTGAGTATACCATCCGGCTTGTACTGAAAATGGCGCTGTTACATGCCGATGCTGCAGATGTTAGAACGACAAAATTGACGATACCAGCAGCTGCAGCGATACCAACCGCCACGAATACTTGAACGAATGGGCTTTTTGCTGGATTGATGGCGTTCCAAGGATAAATACTCATAATGACAATAAGGGCGCCAATGTAGAAAATTAATACCCGAATAGGAATATTATTGATTGCTTTTGGGATAACTTTTTCCGGGTCTTCTGTTTCACCAGCAGTAAGTCCTACAAGTTCAATGCCAACAAACGCAAACACCACCATCTGGAATGAGAGGATAAAGCCATTTATGCCATTTGGGAACATGCCGCCGTGGCTCCATAGATTTGTGAAACTGGATGCTCCTGAATTTGTGGAAAATCCCTTAATAATCATGAAAATTCCGACAACAATTAATGCAAGAATCGCAATAACTTTAATTAATGCGAACCAGAATTCCATTTCGCCAAAAAGCTTTACGGTTGCAAGGTTCATAATTAGCAAAACGACTAGTGCAATTAATCCTGGCATCCATTGTGGTACACTTGGAAACCAAAACTGAGTATAGAGACCAACTGCTGTTAAATCGGCCATTGCAATTGAAATCCAGCAAAACCAGTAGGTCCAGCCAGTAATAAATGCTGCCATATTACCTAAATAGTCTCTAACAAAGTCAACAAAAGAATGATATTTCAAATTGGATAAAAGTAGTTCTCCAAGTGCACGCATGATTAAAAAGCAAATGACACCTGTAATCAAGTAAGCAAATAAAATCGATGGACCTGCTAAATGAATAGATCTACCTGCTCCAAGAAATAATCCTGTTCCGATAGCCCCGCCAATAGCGATAAGTTGAACGTGCCTGTTTTTTAAACCTCTCGACAATGTTTGTTCCTGCATATGAATTCCCTCTTTCTACTTTTTGAGAATGTTTGCAAATTTTTGATGACTTTAAATAATCAAGTAATATGTAAAATCAATAATTGCAAATTGATCCCTATGAAAATTTAATATTTATTTAGTCAATTCGGCATAAATAAGCGCTTACATTTTTCAGAAAAATAAATATTCAACAGGTCAATCATGATGCGCCTCACCAATTATTAGTTTTGTCTTTACCTCCTCCTTTTTATGTTTATTACTATTTTTCTCCACAAAAAAAAGGACAGAGAAAAATAGGCGTTCCCCATTTTCCTCTGTCCTTTTACCTGAGAGTATAACTCCTTTGGTGGCACATGGCGCTCTCCAGAGACGCGTCCTATTGTGGTCCTTTTACCTGAGAGATTGAGCCCAATTTTTGGGACTTGCTCCTTCGGTGCTAAACAATGCGTTTAGTCTCTCCCACAATACTCATCCGCAATTATGAATATAATTTAATCCTAATCTATCGAAAGCATGATGTCAAATGAATTTTCTGAATTTAATTATTATTATAATTTTTTAGAAATATAGAGGGCATTGCTAACAGACTACTATTTAAATCATTCGTGTGCTTTTAACTCTTATTTATATGTTAATCCAAAGTCAAATCCGTAAGAATCCCCATTTTTATTTTTATAGACATAGGAAGGCTTATCTACATACCCTGGAATATCTCCAACCTCGTTATCTACCGCTTCTTTGTTTGCAGGTATCTTTAGACCAAATACGACCGCAAAATTGATATAAATTAAACGCAAACTTAAATCAATAAAAAAAGAAGCCAAAAACTAGATTCTTGGCTCGTCGACCTTTATGGAGTTTTTTCCGGTACCTTTACAAGCGCTGATTTTCGAAACTCTGATGGTGAAAAGCCTGTAATTCTCTTAAAGTTGTTACTAAAATAGGCTAAATCCGAGTATCCCACTCTCTCAGCAATCTCGGCTAATCGTAAGGTTGTATTCAGTAACAAACGTTTGCTTTCCTCAATTCGCAGCTCGGTAATAAAATCGACGAACTTTTTGTTCAGCTGTTGTTTAAATAATTGGCTAAGATAACTAGGATTCATATGGACAGACTCTGCCGCATCCTTCAGTGTAATTTGGTCTAATGGTGTTTTCTCTAAATACTGCAAAACCTTTTCAATCGTTGAGGAAGGAAGATTTTCATCCCCATTTATTGGAGTATTCCTTTTTGTCTCTTCTTTTGATTTCATTTCTAGCCACTTTTCAAGACACCCTTTTAACTCGGCTTCCTCTACTGGTTTTAGAAGGTAATCGGTTACACCGGTTCGAATGGCTTGTTGAACAAATTGAAACTCGTCATGAACACTGATTACAATGACATCCTGTTTCTTCTTCAAATGACTCAATTCTTTTACTAACGAAAGCCCGTCCATTATCGGCATTCGAATATCCGTTAACACTAGATCTGCATCATTATGCTTAATCCAGTCGAGTGCTTCTAACCCGTTTTCACATTCGTGGACCACTTGCAAAGGAAGCTTCAACTTGTTTATCGTCCACTTTAGAGCTGTTCGAACCCATCTCTCATCATCAACCAACAAGATATTTTTCTTCATACTCTCTCCTCCTCCACATGATGATCTAGTATGGGTAAATGGATTAATACCTCAGTCCCTGAACCCTGTTCACTATGAATGGTTATTCCATACTCAGGTCCAAACAAATAATGAATTCTTTGATGAACATTTACGATTCCTATATTTTTCCCATCACTAGTAGACGTTTTTAAGTCCATTCTTTTCTTGATTTCTTCTAAAATATGATCCTTTATTCCTTCACCAGTATCGGAAATGCGAATAACAATGGAAGACTCAGAATGACGGAAAGCTGATATCACAATTTGTAATTTTCTAGTATTAGGACCATAACCATGAACAAAACAATTCTCAACCAATGGCTGGAGTGAAAATTTTACCATTTCTAGTTCCATTACCCATTGAGGAATATCAAACATGTACTCAAAACGGTCCTCAAAGCGAAACTTTTGAATCTGCAGATACATTTCACAAAAATTCACTTCTTCTCTAAAACTCACGATAGATGAATGATTATTAAGATTATACCGAAGTAGTTTTCCAAGTGAGAAAGACATGGTTGCAATATTTTCCTGATTTTCTTCCAATGCCATACCCCTTATAGTTTCAAGAGAATTGTATAAAAAGTGGGGATTCATTTGTGATTGCAGCATTTTTAATTCCACTTCTTTTTGTTTAAGTGACATTTCTGCTTCCCTTAACTTAGAGACGTATACTTCTTCAAGTATGTTGGATAGTTTCTCAACTGTATTATTAAAACCAGCAGTCAATTGTCCGATTTCATCTTTAGAATCCACTCGAACTCTGCCATCTAATTTTCCAATTTCAACTTCCTTCATAAAATGTTGCAGACGACGGATGGGCCGAATGATGCTTGTGGCGAATCCGAACCCGATCAAATAGGCAATGATCAAAGAGACAAGAATGGTTAAGGATATGGCTTTTTCAATTTGAACGATCCCCCCCGCCAAATCTCGGTATGGGACTGCCGATAGAAACCTCCAGCCGAGGTTTCGAGAGAAAGTATAGGTAACAAAATCTCTCCGTTCATTTTCTAAAATTTCCGTGCTGTTTCCTTCTGTTTTCAGGTTTGAAAGTTGTTTGAATTCAACCCTTTTCCCGAGCTTTGAGTAGTCAGGATGGTAAATATAATGCCCGTTCGCATCTAAAATGGAAAAATAGCCATTTTTACTGATGGTTACCTTGTTAGAGATTTCTTCAATTCTTCTGAAATTGATATCAATAATAAGCATGCCTACAGGTAAGAGAGTCTGGGGATTATATAGTCTCCTGACGAGTGAAATGACAGGCTGTTCCTTATTTTCTAATTTTAACTTTCTCATAACTAACATACTCATCCCATTAAGTGGGACAGACGAATACCAATATTCCTCTTTCATTTTCGTAGCAGGATAGAAATTTCTATTTCCAAGAGTATCAATTACCTGATTGTTATTAAGTAGTATAGTGATATTAGTTATATCTGCTCTTGAGTATTCTGCTTCTTTAAGGGTGTTACGAGTTGGTTCAATAAATTGATCTCTATTTTCTGACGTTTTCAATTTCAAAAGGCTCGATAATTCAGGAGAGTTGATAATTTTTAGACTGGTAATCTCAAAATCTTGTAAATAATATTCGATATGTGACTCTACTTGATCAATTACTTGGCTGCTCGATTGTCTAAGTACATTTTCAAGTTCAACCGATGAACGATTGTATGAAATAACTCCAACTGAAATGACTGGAAAAATAACCAGAAAACTGGAGAAAACACAGAGCTTAATCATCAGTGATTGATTTTTTAAGAGGATGTATCGTTCAAGGAATTCTGCGATTTTTCTCCACCACTTCATCATTGTTGTTATTCATTCCTATCTATTAGTGATTTTTTAAACAGAAAAGACCTAGCTGATAAATGGATATATTTACCAGCTAGGTTTACTGCCTCTATCGATTATGGTCGTGCTTTTTCAATGGCATCCATTACCTCTTTATAATCAGTTGAATATTTATCAACCATGGATTTAACAGCGTCTTTCCAAGGTGTAATATCATCAACCTCAGTGAAGGTAACTCCTGCCTCTTTAAGTTTCTTAGTAGAACGCTCTTCCCACTTATCCCATTCATCTCTTTGAGCTTGAACGGAATCAAGTGCTGCTTGTTTCACAATTTTTTGGTCTTTTTCTGAAAGCTTATCCCATGCTGCTTTACTAATAAGCAGGACTTCTGGGATCCGTTGATGATGGTCTAAAATAAAGTTTTTCGCTTCTTGATAATGGTTTGAAGAGTCTAAGCTTGGAATGTTATTTTCTGCGCCGTCAATGATCCCTGTTTGCAGTGCACTGAATACTTCGCCATATGGCATTGGTGTCGCACTTGCCCCAAGAGCTGCCATGAAATCAATATTGATTTTACTCTGCTGCACACGGATTTTTTGCCCTTTTAAGTCCTTTACACCTTTTAGTGGTTTAGTAGAATAAAAACTACGTGACCCAGAATCATAATAAGCAAGCCCTTTCATTTTTGACTGCTCTAAACCATCTAACAATTTTGTACCCATTTCACCGTTAAGAAAATTCCATAAGTGTTCTTCACTTTCGAATACATATGGAAGTCCCAGTGCAGTGAACTGATCATTGAACTCAGCAAGCGGACTGGAATTGATTCTTGTGAACTCAATGGCTCCAAGCTGAACCTGTTCCAATACGGATTTTTCATCCCCTAATTGGGCAGATGGAAATACCTCAATTTTAATTCGGCCATTTGTTCTTTCATCAACCAATTCGGCAAACTTTTTGTCTCCAACAACAGTTGGATAATCTGGCGGCTGATTATCTGCCAACCGGAACGTATATTTAGGTTCCTCAGCTTTCGAACCCCCATCTTTTGTACCCGTCGTTGCTTCTTTCCCACAAGCAGCCAGGATGCTCCCCATTAAAAGCGTTGCTGCAAGAATTCCTGTAATCTTTTTTTTCTTCATTCTTGTAACCCTCCCTTAAAAAATTTATTATTTTATTTTCACCTTTCCTTCGGTTACTTGACTAACATATTAGGAAGCCACAGTACTACCTCAGGAATATAGGTAATAACCAACAGAACAACTAGTAAAGCGTAGAAAAATGGCATCATTGCTTTTGTCCCTTGTTGTATCGAGACCTTTCCTATCGCACATCCGACGAACAAAACGGTTCCTACCGGCGGCGTTAATAGGCCAATCCCAGCATTTAAAATCAGGACAATTCCGAAGTGCACCGGATCCATTCCAAAGCTGGTTACAACTGGAAGGAGAATAGGTGTCATAATTAAAATCATTGGCGCCATGTCCATTGGTGCTCCAAGGAGAAGCAACAAAATATTAATAATCAATAGAATAATAATAGGGTTATCAGAAATACTTAAAAATAAGTTCGTTACCATTGAAGGAATTTTCAGGTAAGCTAATATCCATCCAAACGAGGCTGATGCTGCTATTAAGAAAAATACCATCGAAACAGTTCTCATCGTCCGAGTTAATATTTTCCATACATTAGAAAATTTTGCTTCCCTATAGACAACAAACGCTAGAATAAAAGAATACAAACAAGCTAATGCCCCAGATTCCGTTGCAGTAAACCAGCCACTCATAATCCCCCCCAAAATAATTACTGCTGGGCTCAAGGATAAAAGTCCATGTAGAAGGATCCCGCCAATTTCTGACTTTGGAACAGGGTCCGCTTTTTGGTAGCCTCGTTTTCTAGCAATAATGTAACCCGTGATCATTAAGGAAATTAACATAATAAATCCAGGAACAATCCCAGCCATAAATAAACTGGCGATGGAAACACCACCTGCTGCTAAGGAGTACAAAACAAGATTATGACTCGGCGGAACAACTACACCTTGAATGGCCGATGCAATCGTTACTCCCACTGCATAGTCTGCTTCGTATCCCTTCTTTTTCATCATCGGAATCATAACAGACCCAACGGAAGAAACGTCGGCGACGGCAGAACCTGAGATATTTCCAAAGAACAATGCAGCTACACTGTTAACCATGGCGAGCCCACCGCGTATTCTACCAACCATTAAACTTGCCAGATTCACAATTCGAGTCGCAAGGCCGCCTTCACTCATAATTTGTCCGGTCAAAATAAAGAACGGAATCGCAAGTAAAGAAAAGGAATTCATCCCTTGAATCATTTGCTGGCCCACTACCGGAAGAGGTATACCTAGATAGATAACCGTCAGTAATGACGAGGCAATCAACGTAAGGGCAATGGGAAAACGAAGTAAGATTAAAATAACAAAGCTTGAAAGTAAGATAATGATCCCAATTGTGTTGCTGTCCAAGTTACATGCCCTCCTCTATCTCTTTGTGGCGAGTGGTGTTAATGTTAAAGAATTGTAAAAGAGAATAAACACAAATCATCACACCAGTAACTGGCATCACCGCATAGGTGATACTACTTGGCCATTTTGTCGCCGGCAAGGTTGAATCCATCATCAATACCGTGAAGTCCCAGCCCTGGATCACCAAATATAATCCGAAAGCAAAAATAGAAGCACTGATGATTTTATCTAAAACCTTATTAAAACTTTTAGGAAATAGATTCGTGAAAGAATCAATTCCTAAATGGATATACTCTCGGAATCCCACTGCTATAGCCATAAAGGCAAACCAAGCGAGTAACAAAAGAGTAACTTCCTCTGACCAAAAGAAAACAAAATTAAATAATTTCCTGGTAAAAACTTGTAGGGTGACGACAAAAATTAAAGCAATTAACGATAGTAGAGTGAATTTTTCAAAAATGGTATCGATGACTAGACCTACTTTTTTGATTACATTCATTTGATTCCCCCCATTTGAAAACGTTTTCCTGTCTCTCATTTTATGAATCTTTTGAATGTTTTTGAATGTTCTTTTTTTAGGATAATTTGTGATTTTTTTAGGTGGAATTTGAAATTCTTTCTATTTGAGACTATTTATGTATTTTTGTAAGTTTAATAAACAAATAAATTATATATTTAAACTTATCATGTTACCTGTATTCCATCAACTAGTAATAATAATTGGCTCTATCAATAGTAGTTTCGAAACGGTGGAGAAAGATTATTAATAGCATCAATGCTATTGCAATATATAAATGGCATAGAACATGGGGACGTTTCTTATAGGGGACAATCGGAAGTTTTGCGCGCAAAAAGCACAACTAGTGGATTGTCAGCTAGTTGTGCTTTTTTCTGCGTATGTGAGTCTTAAATCGTTGTGTAAGCTTCCTTTGGTTACTGTCAGACTAGTTTTTCCCACTTAGCGGTCATCATTTTTATGATTTTTATGCAAAAGAAAGAACATTTCTCAAAGGGACTCATTTAGAATTCTCACCGCTTTCGGTCTAACACCATGTAACTTCAAAATGTCTGATTCCGTAACTTCTGATAATTGAGCGAGGTTAATATACCCATAATTGGTAATTAGTGTAAAATATTTTCAAAAGTTATTTGCATTATTGATCATTTCTCCTTTAGTCAATAACTCTTGCCACGTTACCACCACACTTGTGACATTCCCCTTCCAATACAATTCCAGTAGGAAATTCTTTGACTGTATATCTTTCAATTTTAACCACATCACAACAAGAACCGCACCAAACATTTTGTTCTAATTTTCTACGGATTTCTGCAGGAATAGTAAGCCATTGTTTATTTGCGGAAAAAGAGATCACTTCTTGATTATGTATTTTTTCAGGTTCTTCTTCTACTTTCTCCAACAGTTCGATAACTTCTTGGATCCTGGTCCTGACTTTTTTATATTCAATCGATTCCCACGCATCCAGGATTGTGATTAACTCTTTATTGCCTGAATTTGCAATCTTATCTAATAAAAGAAGAATCAAGCTGCGGTTCCGGTCTTTTAATGTTTCAACAAATTCATAAGTTCTATTTTCAGCAGCATCAATAAGCTTTTCCAATAATTCATCAGCATAGGTCTCGCGTTCAATGTCCCAGCCATTATCCGTATAGACAAGCAATGGGAGTCTGCCACTATACTCGATGGCTAAATAATGATGAAGAATCAGCCAGTCTATTTTTGCGAGAATCTCTTTTTGCGGAACACCTTTGAATGCCCCGTATACAGGGCTGTGGTGCAATTCTAGTTCTAATAACTTTTTATCTTTTGATCCCGCAAGAATTTTGGCAAGCATTGCCCGGCCGCCACTCAGGATCAAATCATCTGCCCCACGTAAAATAGTTTTAATTTCATTGTCTGGCATCGACTTAATTCCGTTTGGATTAAGTTCATATCTCACTTGTTTTCCTTTTTTAACCATCGTTTGCATCCCTCATTTTAAAAAAACTCAACCTATTACAAATATAGCACCTCGAAAATGGGCTTTAAACCAATAAACAAGAGCGTATGTTTGTATTATTATATCACACCAGCGAACAAAGACTAATAACCATTGAAGAAAAATAATAGCCTCCCTAAAAACCAGAGAGATTTTTTTACACACGGCCACATTCATTTTTCAATATGGCACCTTATCATGAAATCGAAAGCCAAGAAACCATCTATGAGCTAGGTAAGTTTCGTTTTCTTCAATAGTTTTCCGCATTTGTTGTGGTTGAAGACATAAGTCTATGTTTGCTTTATAAAAAATCGCTCAGTCAATTCAACTGAGCGATTTCCTAAATTAAATAAATTGATGATGAATAATTTAATCACTTTTTCAAAGAAAACCTGAGAGATCCAGACCTCACTTACTGACTCCAACAATCCCATTTCAAAGCAAGTATTAATCATATTTTCAAATGTGATTTGCATTATTGATTATTTCTCCTTTAATCAATAACTCCTGCCACTTCATTACCACACTTTTTACATTTCCCTTCCAATACAAATCCACTAGAACAAAACTCCATAAAAGCATGATCAGCACTGTGTCTTCTAGTTACTTACTGCCATTTTCATCTTTCTGCCCACTAAAACCCAGTATAGAAACAAACTGAAAACAGCCAAAAATGCCAGTACAAATAAGACATTACTATATAAGGATGCATTCGAATTGTTGATGTATCCCAGTAGTTTGACTGTCATAGCAGAATTGTCCATCATTGCTGCTGTATAAGCAATTCCAATGGAAGCAGCGACATTAAGGATCAAATTATAAAAACCGATTGCTGTTCCAGAATTTTCTTTTGAGATAGTCCTAATACAATTATCAAGCATCGGTGCATACATGAATGCAAACGAGCTAGAGAATACAACCATTGATAAAACAAATATTATTACCGAACTTTTTACAAAGAATCCGCCTAACAATAGACTAGCTGTGATTCCGATAATTGCAATCGTAATACACTGCTTGGTGCCCATAATTTTAGCTACTTTTCCAGATAGGGCCCCAACAATAGCTGCTAGGACATATGCTGGAATTAATAATAGCGAAATGGTATCTAGTTTCAAATGATAAATCGATTCTAATAAAAATGGAAACAAGAAAATATATGCTAATTGGACAGAATATACAACAAAAGCAACTGCAAGCAGGGAAAGAAACTGCTTATTTTGAAAGAAAGAAATACCAATGAATGCATTTGTATATTTGCTAATATAAACTAGGAAGAGCGCAATGGCTCCAAAAAATAAGAGAAGATAAATCCAATTGAAATCTGTAATATATAATAGAAGAAATGCAGAAATTGATCCAACTAAAAATAATCCTAGCACATCTACATGATTGCCTTTCCCCTCTTCCTTAGGAAGATATTTTAGAATAAAAGGAAGAATGAAAAGGGTGACTAATGGAACTAAAAATAGCGTTGTCCAATGGAAATAAGTAGATATATAGCCGCCTGTTAATGCACCAATTACTTGTGAAAGCGCAAAGCTGCTAGTACTCAATCCTAAAAACTTCTTTTGTTCACTTGCAGGAAGATGTTTGGTTACAAATATAACATATAATGTTTCAGCAGATGCCAAGCCAGCAGTTTGAACAATTCGTGATAGTACGACCATTATGAACGATTGTTGAAAAATATATCCCATTACAGAACCAACACAAATTAAAATAATTCCGACGCTAAATAGTTTTCTGATACTAATTGAATCTGCCAAGGCTGCGTAAACAACAGCTCCAATTCCAATTACAAGTCCCGCTAATGTTGCTTGCCAGCTAACTGTTGTTGCAGAGATATTGAAATCCTTCGCCATATCTACAGAAATAATTTTAAAAGAATTATCTATAATCAAACATAGTAAAAATAATAGTAAGATAACAGGAACCGCTTTTTTAACATTATACTCTGATGCATCAGTCACACTTATATCTGCACTTATTGTCGCCATCTTTCTCTCTCCTTTTGTGCTACAGGAAATCGTCACATGAATGAAGGAAAATATCCAGTAGATTTGTCATGTTATATATCAAGATTTCGTTTATTAAGCTAGTTCCAAGGCGATTTCCATCATATTGGTAAAAGCTTTTTGTCTTTCTTCTGGTGTCGTTTGTTCATTTCGAATAATATGATCACTTACTGTTAAAATTGTCAGTGCGTTTACCCCAGCATAGGCTGCATTCATATAAAGACCAGCTGTCTCCATTTCAGCACATAAAATTCCCATCTTCCGCCACTTTTCTATTGCGCTTTCATCGGCATTATAAAAGATATCGCTACTAAGGACATTTCCAACATGGACAGGTAGTCTTTTTTCATCGGCTGCTTTTTTGGCCTTCTCTAATAACGTAAACGAGGCAATATTAGAAAATTCTCCTGGCAGATTGTATTGATGAACATAACGAGAATCTGTAGAAGCACCCATCGCCATTACAATATCATACAAATTCATATTGTCCTGAATAGCACCGCATGTACCAATACGAATTAAATTTTTCACACCAAATACATTTATTAATTCCCATGAGTAGAGACTCATACTTGGCATGCCCATACCAGTTCCCATAGTAGAGACTTTCTTTCCTTTAAAGGTTCCGGTAAAACCAAGCATATTGCGCACTGAATTAAACTGAACAACGTCATCCAAATAGGTTTCTGCAATAAACTTTGCTCTTAAGGGATCTCCTGGTAAAAGGATTGTTTCAGCTATTTCTACCCCATTAGGTTTTATATGTGGGGTTTCCTTATGTTCTATAGTACTCATCATATCTCTCCTCCATTTGAGTTTCCTTCTCGTTTTGGAAACAAGAAAGTAGTATGTTTGTTTGCGTTTTCATTTAGATCCACCACTAATCTTACAACGTTGTATAGTTGTATAAAAACTTGTATGCCCTCCAACAATAATAAGGATATCACACCAAACATTTGCCCACAACCTTGTTTTAATAAAAATATGTACAATTTGTAACAAAAAAAGCGGTGTCATTATAAAAATGACACCGCCTTTTTTGTTTCCCAAGGAAATAGCTAGGTAGGATCTGTAAACTCGATACTTACTGCTGACACTATTTCTTAGTATTTATCCTTATTTGACTAAACTCTGTTGGGATATAATATTTATTATAGATAACTGGATATTTATCGCTGATATAGACGCTTTCTAAAATCAAATCACAATCCCCTCCATCAAAAATTTGATATTTTAACGATGGAGTATTTATGGAATGAGAACGTTTTATTTCGATTGTAGAGGAATTGGCTAGTTCATATACTTCTGTTTCTAACATTTCTAATAATTGTTTCTCATTCTGTAAGTCCAACTCTAACTCCGAAACTGCTTCAATAGACATTATGGTAAAAGCATAGGCTGCTACCTTATTGCCGCTCATATACCAGCGGTCCACTGCAACAACCGCAGTCAGCGGACGGTTCAATACCTGCACTGAATAGTCTGTGACTAATTCCATCCTTAAACTAAGCTCGACATCATCCACTTTTTCCGGAAAGCATTTATATAAGGGATTCCCCAATTTCTCCAATCCAATTTTGTTTTCATTTTGATGAACTTTCGTAATAAAATTACCTTTTCCATGGATGTTCTTCACCAGTCCATCTTCTTGCAAAAGGGACAAAGCTTGCCTTAATGTCATTCTACTAACCCCAAATACTTTTGCTAATTCTGGTTCTGTGGGCAGTCGGCTATCAGGCGGAAACGTTCCATCCATAATCTGTTTGTACAGTCGGTCATAGACTGTAACGAATAAGGGTTGTTTATTTTTAGTGGGATCATTCAGTTTATTGTTCATATTAATACACACCTATTAATTTTAATAATATTTGTAATCTTACTTTTAAGGTTGCTTATCTCACTATGCTTTTTGTTTTCTCTATTGTAGCGTACTTTGCTATTGAAATTAATACAATTCATAAAATAGTCCTAATTTAATAATGAAAAATAGGTGCGTTCCTTTTCTTTTCCTAATACGATCCTCCGTTTCATATAATTCACATTTGCTTTGTTTCACTTTTCCCGTCCCTTAGGTGGCCACAGTTTAGCTCTTTCTATTTAGAAAAACAGGGTCAACATAAAAAAAACCTGAACACAATGATTCTTGCATTCAGGGTTCGGACTTTTCGCAGCTCCACATTCTAAGACTGTATCGCTATACTTTGAGTTTTGTAAGCTTCAAGCTCACTAATTTTATGTTTAATCCGTTCCAAACAAATCTGGGTGTTTGTTTCTTTGTTATAGGATGCCGCATCTACACTGGTTATCGATTCGGTGATGATAAACCCATTGGGCAGCTGGACCGCAACCATGGTGCATCTTCCAAAAGCCTTAATAACTTTAACCTGAGATTTTTCGATCATTTCATTGATATCCGCTGGTACACTATGATTTATCATTAGTTTCTTTGCCTGTTGTTTCGCAATAAAGGAATAATCGGATGATGGTTCAAATGCCATTTCAAAGGCTCCCATTGTTGTTTCAATGACCTCATCATTGATGATATCCCTAACCTTCACTTTCCCATTCGCTGTGATTTCCAACAATTCCATTACAATATCTGGCGACCCTTTCACTTGGTATATCTTCAAGCTCTTTCCCTCCACCATGCTTTTTAAAAAAACTTCCGTTAAACTAGTCTATTCAGCATGCAGAAAAGCTGTGAAACTTGAGAAAAAATTACAACCGTTCATACGAAAAAAGCCAGGCCACATCGCAAGAAGGCTGATTGGTTTGCCTGCTTCTGGGGCTTAACTTACGTGGCAATGGGTTATTCAATCTTTACCAAAAAGGATTCAAGTCAATCAGTAAGCGCGGAGGAAATTTCAGTTAAAAAACAAACAATTTTAGAGATTAAATGATTTCACCATAAATCATTAAATGGATAAGTAGTTCAGATAATGTTGTGCCTGGCACTCTATTTGGTTATTCAAATGAACTTGGCTTTTCCTTAAATAAAAAAAGCGGTAGAATTCTATTTTAAAAGAATTGTACCGCTTTTTGTTTATTTTTTTGGATCATTCCAAGGATTTTTACTCATCCTTGGACCGTATATTGTTTTTAATAATACAAGATCACTGCCCCTTACATACTCGCTTAAAGAAAACGAACCAGCTGGTGTTTCTACTTGTACATCTATTCTTACCGGGCTTTTCTTCAATTCATGAATGATCTGGACACCCACATCCATTGGGAGCGGTTCAGGGGCACGAATGATAATATCTAGATCACTTTCTAAAGTTACGGTTTCAACTTTGCTGGCAAGTTCAAAGCCAACACTGCCTCCTGGGCCCCAGGAAAGACTGTATTTGTTAAATAGGTCTGCAGAATTTGTCAGAGCTGAAAACACAGGTGACTGTTTAATTTCCCACAGATAACTTTTAGTAAGATGTTCTGGTTTAATTTGCCGAAACACTCGATTTTTCGGTAAAAATGCGGCAAATCTTTCATTTCTATTTCTGCCCCTAATCCCGACAGATACCTGCCCATTAGGAGCAATTGCCCTGCAGACAACTACAAATGGAGCAATTTCAAGGGAAAGTAAAGCCCAATCAGGGATTGGAGAGTGGCTAATTAAATCCCTACGGTTAATCTCCAGTAGATCATGTGGTTCTAACACCATTGTTCTTTCAACTTTTCTCTGACCAAAATGGAAGCTGACCGTCCGCCATTTCTGGCAAAAGTAGAAGTTAGCCGGCAGCTTAAATCCCTTGGGCTGTTTTTTATGTCTGCGATTGCATACATTAATTTACTGCATACGATCAGTAGATCAGTTTCATTAGGCTCATCTGCATTGACTCCGACAATAAGTTCATGAAGTGCGCCTAGTTTTTCAAAGGATTTG
Source organism: Neobacillus sp. C211 (assembly GCF_051842875.1). Lineage (NCBI taxonomy): Bacteria > Bacillati > Bacillota > Bacilli > Caryophanales > Bacillaceae > Neobacillus > Neobacillus sp. C211. The sequence goes on along the minus strand of NZ_JBPXRO010000011.1, from coordinate 136,180 downwards.
ATATCATACGCCATCGCCGGGACTTTTTTCGTTGCTTCTTCGAGTTCATCAATTGTTCGAAGTGTAATTCTTGCAGCTGATTGTTTGGACATCACATGCACATTTACACCCTCATCATCCAAAGCGATTAGCCGATTGGCCTGCATCCCATGGGAAAGGAAAGCTCCTGAAATCGCCTTACCTGGAATAAATGCAATCACTGGATGGCCTGCCAATCTTGCTGATGCATAGGCATCCACAGCTGCTGCGCATGCCTGATGGATGCCCAAAAGTTCTTCACGGTATCCGTACGCCTGACTCGGTACATCGACAATTGCAACAATTGCTCGCTTCGCATTATTTCGGTCCTCCTCCATTGCTTCCCGGATATACTTGGCGATCATCCATCCCTGTTCTAGTCCGAATTCACCTGCCCTGGCTCTTGGAAAGCGGCTGGCTTTATCAGGGACAACTGCAAGGAAACGGGCAGCTTTATTGCCGATAAAGGAGTCTGCACAAAGCACCGAAGGGATTTCTCCGATATCCGGTGACCCCGATGTCAATAGATTAAACCATTTTTGTCCCCTGCTTTTAGCACCTTCGCCTAAGTCAATTTTACCGCGTTGAGCGCAATCCCCCTTAATGGGTAGGTCGGACTGAATCCATAAGGATCTAATCTTTTCCGGGGTCAGTTTCTCAGACGGATTAACGGATTCTAAAAAGGTTATATATCTATCAACCTCAGCACTTCTTGGTGTTTCCTCTTTACCCTGCGCGATGGAAGAAAGTATGGATTGCTTCAATCTGTCGCAATCATCTTCCACCAAGATTTCGGTGAAACCAGATGCTTTTCTTTGATTTCCTCCGATGGTGTTCCAAATCAGACGGCGGTCCATCGAATCGAATTCCTCGATGCCTGCTTCTTGCTCAATTACTTCTGGACCATTTAAGCCGAGGCGTCCTTCGCGTGTCATGATTAACGTACTGCATAAGCCTGCGGTAATGGACATACCTCCAAAGGCACCGATTTTTCCTGGGATAATACCAATGACAGGTACATATTCCCTAAGAGCAACAATCGCTGCCCCGATTTCTGCAATCGACAACAATCCATAATTTGCTTCTTGCAGCCTGACTCCTCCAGAATCAAATATTAAAACAGGATAAATGTATTTGCCGGATTGATTTTCCTTCAAAGCAAGTTCTAAAGCCCCTGCAATTTTAGCACCTGAAACTTCACCAATTCCTCCCCCCTGAAAATTTCCTTCTATTGATATTACTAACAAAGAGTTTCCACTCAATTCTCCTCTGGCAATGATGACTCCATCATCGCTTTGCGGAACAATCCCCTGAGGTTCCAAGTGAGGTGATTCAACCCCAGAAAATGGATCAAGCAGTTCCTTAAAGGTGGAATCATCAAGTAACATATGTGCCCTTTCACGGCCACTACATTCTACAAAACTACTTTTTAATGTATTCAGCAACATTTGCCACCTCCAATGCTTGTGCGAGTCTTAATGTGACAACACCGGGAGTTGCTCCAAAATCATTAATCATAATCCTAGCGGATACAGCATTTTGTATAAAAAACCTCTCAAGGACAGTCTTCCATATTTCTTTATACCCTGTGGTTCCAGTCCGTATGGTAACCTCTGCATATTCCCCATCTGTCGGTTCAATTAAGATTTCAAGATCACCTGATCCAACTACTCCAACGTGTGCATGCGACTTAAGGATTTTAGTTGCAGGAAAACGATAGGTTAATCTTTCCATTTGGCAGTCCTCCTTTTTTTATTAATTAGCTAATGTGATTTGTGGATATGTCTGGTTCTTGGTATACAGATGAAGAGAATCCAGAAATAAAGTAGCCGCCAGCAGATCTGCGCTTCCACCTGGGGAAGCATTAGTCCAGCGCAAGGATTGATCCAGCTGTTTTAAAACCTTCCAGCCATTTACAGTCCAAACTCCGCCTGATTTCAGGATTTCATTGGCAAATTCCTTCGTACTGACCAGTGCTTTCGAACCTCCACGGTGCAAAATACAGGTATCATCCAGATTAGCCATAAGCGCAATTAAGACGTTTAACCTGCAAAGATTTTCTGTTACACCTTTTCTTCTTGACGTATAAAGAACAGGTAAAGCTATCTTTCTTAAATGGGGGAACCCTTGCTGAGCTTCACCTTTGGCACCATTGACTCCGTACCTTTCTTTTACATATGCACCATTGGTCTTTTCTTCTGGTTGATTCCGGTCTGGAAAAAGGGCAAGCTTTCCTGCGGACAAAGCAATATTGTCCATAGATGTTTCTCCAGGGTTCATGGCTGCGCTCGAGACAAGCAGCCCTAATGCCCAAATGGCTCCCTTATGTGTATTAACGCCACATGTAGCTTCGAACATTTCCTTTTCTCCTTGGCGCCCGATAGCGGCAATCTCTTCTCGCAGTTCCTGTGACGACTCGCTTTTATAACTTGCCTTAGCCATCTCTCTGAATGCAGGTTCCAATGCTCTTGCCGATCTGATCATTAAATCTAGCGACATGTCTGTATGCGCTCCGGAATTTTCTTTATCAACGAGCCCTGGTTTTGGCGTTAGTTCTGCTTCCTCTATGAGCGATTGCACTGCAAGCCTCCCAAGATACTGAATATCTGTTTGGATGTGATTCATCTTCAGAGTCCCCCTGTTACCAGCTTCTAAACTTAGCAGGCGGCTCATATAACTCATCTGACCATTCCACCAGCTCTTCAATATTTTTGGCAGCCAGTAAAGAACGCTTTGCTTCTGTCCTTTTAATTCCGAGGTCTTCAGGAAGTGCAATCAACCCTTCTCTCCGCAATTTATCGGTCTTTTTCACATCATGTTCAAGTCCAATAGGGGTAACACCCGCGATCGCTGCTATCGCCTGTCTCCGCTCTTCCAAGCTGCTTGCTTTATACAAGTAGGCAATCCCTTCTTCTGTCACAATATGAGTAACATCCTGGCCGTAAATCATAACGGGTGCAACAGCAAGCCCGGCATCGTGTTTAACATCCACAGCGTCCAAATTTTCAACAAAAATTGGTTTGTTCCCCTTCTGAAATGTTTCGACAACCTGGACAACCAGTTTGCGGCCGCGTACAAGTGGGTCGTCATTTGTCATCATGTCGAGCCAGGCTTGGGAAGAATGGCGCCGTCCCCCTGGATCATGCCCCATATTTGGTGCACCTCCAAACCCTGCCAGCCTGCCACGGGTTACGGTTGAGGAATTACCTGCAGCGTCTATTTGTAAACTGGAACCGACAAACAAATCAACTGCATATTGTCCAGCAAGCTGACATAGTGTACGGTTTGATCGCATACTTCCATCCCGCCCTGTAAAAAATACATCACGCCTTGCTGCCACATATTTTTCCATGCCAACTTCACCGCCAAAGCAATGGATACTTTCTACCCAGCCGCTTTCAATCGCAGGGATAAGCGTCGGGTGAGGGTTCAAAGCCCAGTGTTTACATATTTTCCCCTTCAGTCCTAGCGACTCACCGTATGTGGGGAGCAGCAGTTCAACTGCAGCCGTATTAAAACCAACCCCATGATTCAGCGATTTCACTTGATGTTTTTCATAGATACCTCTTATGATTATCATAGCCTGAAGTACCTGAATATCAGTAATATGCCTGGGATCCCGGGTGAAAAGAGGCTCCAGCTGATACGGTTTATCAGCAACAACAACATAGTCGATCCAGGAACCTGGTATATCAACCCTCGGCAATTTATCTACCAATTCATTTACCTGGGCAATCACAATTCCGTCTCGAAAAGCTGCTGCTTCCACAAGGGTCGGAGTTTCTTCCGTGTTTGGTCCCGTGTATAAATTACCTTCGGCGTCGGCTTTGTCGGCCGCCACCAAAGCAACAGATGGAATCAAATCGATGAACAGCCTTCCATAAAGCTCAACATATGTGTGAATTTCACCTATGGTTAGCTTGCCATCTTCAAGCATTTGCGCGATTCGAAGGCCTTGAGGCCCTGAATAGGAGAAATCCACTTTTTTGGCGATTCCTGATTCGAACAAATCCAAATGTTCAGGACGGGATATACTCGACATAATCATATGCAAATCGTACAATTTTCTTGGATCAGCTTGGGCAAGAGCTTCCGAAAGGAATGATGCCTGTTTCTGGTTGTTCCCCTCCAAAACGACACGGTCTCCAGGCATGATCAAGGTTTCAAGTGCCTCAACGATTTTGTTTGTCGGAATAATCCGATTATGGGCGATTCCTTTCATGTTCGCGATTCTTTTTTCTTTGGCTTCTAATCGAGTTTTCCAAGAACGTTGTTTTATTATCTGCATTTTATGTATCCCCTTTCATTTTATAATTTTTAAAACTTATGAATGGTCCGAAGAAAAACGTTTTGCCAATAACAGACAATTTCTAAACCCATTTTCTTCAACAGATACAGCACGGGCACCAGGCAAAGCTTTTTTTGCTAAACTGGCCAGGACGTTCCCAGGAGGCATTTCAATAAAAAGCCTTGTTCCATATTCACAAAGAACCGAAGAGATATCATGCCATTTGACTGGATGTGAAAGATTAAAAGCAAGATCCTCTCTGATTTTTTCCGGTGATTTTAAAAGCCTTGCTGTCCTGTTACAAGCATAGGGAATAATTGGTGAACGAAAATGAATTTTTGAAAGTTCTTCGTACAAAGAAACTGAAACCGGCCGGAGTAAGGGGCAATGTGAAGGTACACTAATGTTTAGGACATCCGCTTTTCTAGCCCCTCTATCCCTTGCATGATTGATAACCCTGTCGATTCCCGCAATGGAACCGGAAATCGTAACTTGATCTTGTGCATTAATATTTGCTACGTAAACAGGATCCTTTTCGATAAAATATGTTTCTACTATTCCTTTCATCGTACGTCCGTCGATTCCTGTAATAACCCCCATCCCATAACCTGATGGAAAGGCCTGCTCCATCAATTGTCCTCTAAGCTTCACCATTCTGACAGCATCAGTTAAATCAATCGCCTTACATGCGACCGCTGCACTGAAAGCGCCGACAGAATGGCCTGCCGCAATGTCTGGGAGTACACCTTCGGATGCAAATGCTTTTATAACAGCAACTGACGAAACAAACAATGAAACCTGAACCGAAGTCGTCGACTCTAATGCAGCCATCGAATCCAACTTGTATACGCTTTCTCCAAGAATATCACCAGCTTGATGCATAACCTCTGAAATTACAGGGTGATCGTGTAAATGATGAAGCATATTCGGCTTTTGGGATCCTTGGCCAGGAAATAAGAATGCTAGTTTCATCTTTCATACCCCTTTTTAGGCACCAGTCAATATAACTCTATTGAGCAAACTTTTTATTAATACTAGAAATAACATCCTGATTATGGCGAGTTAAGAGTTTGGCAGCCTCTGCTATATTATCCTTTGTTAAAAGGTCAATTAACATTTCGTGTTCGTGTACTGATTTTTCAATGTTTCCGTTATTTGCGAATGAAAGACTCTGGACCCTAAGCAGCGGCCAGCCCAAACGGGAATACATCGTTTTAATTGTTACACTTTTACTCATCTCCACAAGTTTCATATGAAAGGAGTGATTTAACTGGGTATACAGATGAACATCAGTAATATCCTTCATTTCTCTCAAAATAGCAGCCATTTTTTGCAGACATCCATGATCCGTTCCGTTTCTCTGAATCCGTTCGATGGCCATCGTTTCAAGCATATTACGTATTTCAAGGAGGTCATAGATTTCATTCTCTGTATAGTCCTTTACAACCGCTCCCTTCCGCGGTATTCTCTCCACAAGACCTTCAATTGACAGTAAATAAATGGCCTCCCGTACTGGCGCACGGCTTGTTCCATACTCCTCTGCATAAATATGTTCGATCAGTTTTTCCCCTGGTACTAACTCCCCCTTAATTATTTGCTCGGTAATATGTTCAGCTATATGGTTTGATAGAGCATTTTCATTAATTTTACGAGATTCCATGACTCTGTCTCCTCCTCAAAGAAAATTTGGTCGACTGTCGATTATTATTATAACCACCACCTTTAGAAAATTCAATATTTTTAGAAAATTTTAAAAATGAATTGACACTTTCTTTTCTTTCGTTTTATTATGGATTTTAGAATACAGTCGACTGTTGATTCTTATCTTGGAAACGCTTACTCATCTCTTGATCTTTCAATCTCCCCTCTTTGTCTAGGCCAGCATTGTTTTGTTTTCTCCGCGTTATAGCTTTTGTCTCTTTAGTCTAAAGCAAAAAAATTGAAAAGGAGAAATTCTATGATCATTTTTGGTGTCGCTTTATTATCTATTTGCTTTTTAGGAGGGGTATTTTTTGGAGATCTCCTCGGAGACATACTGGGGATTGACGCAAATGTCGGCGGTGTCGGATTTGCCATGCTGATGCTGATTCTGATTGTGGAATACCTGAAAAAGAAAGAAAAGTTAAACAAACAGACGCAAGAAGGACTGGCTTTTTGGAGTGGAATGTACATCCCGATTGTTGTTGCCATGTCGGCACAGCAAAATGTTGTAGCAGCTCTTGACGGAGGAGTACTTGCGATTACTGCAGGTGTGGTCGTAGTACTTATTAGTTGGGCAGTTGTCCCCCTTCTTAGCAGGGGCGGTACGATCAATGAGACTCATGAAAGTGAAATGATAGGAGGCGAACAGCGTGTTAGAAACATTAGGTAGTATATTTCAAAATAATGGTTTAATTGTTTCTTTTGCCATTGTTGGTTTTACTATGTATCTTTCATATTTCATTTCTGACAAGTTAACAAAAGGGCGGATTCACGGATCAGCTATTGCCATCACCCTCGGTCTTTTGCTTGCTTATATCGGAGGAGTAATTACAGGGGGAGAGAAAGGAATTGCAGACATAAGCCTCTTTACAGGAATCGGCCTGATGGGCGGCGGAATGCTCCGGGACTTTGCGATTGTTGCCACTGCCTTCGGGGCCAACTTCAGTGAAATTAAAAAGGCTGGAGTAAATGGAGTCTTATCTCTGTTTATTGGTGTGATACTCTCCTTTATTGTCGGAGTATGTATTGCATTGGCGTTCGGATATAAAGACGCAGTTAGCTTAACCACGATAGGTGCTGGGACAGCGACCTACATAGTGGGTCCGGTTACAGGTGCAGCAATAGGGGCAAGCTCTGAAGTCATTACTATAAGTATTGCAGCCGGGCTTGTAAAATCAATCCTTACGATGATCGGCACCCCATTTGTAGCAAAATATATCGGATTAAACAACCCGCGCACGGCAATGGTATATGGAGGATTAATGGGAACAACAAGCGGCGTCGCCGGAGGATTAGCCGCAACAGACCCAAAGCTGGTTCCCTACGGAGCAGTAACCGCCACTTTTTATACTGGCTTAGGCTGCCTGCTTGGCCCTTCAGTATTATTTTTGATAACAAAAGCAATTTTTGCTTGATTAATTAACTTTCTACTGGTAATTGTTTATACTCATTAACAATGTTTTTTTCTGGTGGAGAACTGTTCAAAACCTTTTCAATTCTTTTAGTAAAAAAAAAGAGCCTTTCCTTATGGAGAGGCTCTCAGTTTGTCGACAAAAGGGGTTCGGAATGGTTTCATTCCGAACCCCTTTTCTCGCGAATCGATCGCTTTAATGCTCGTATTTTGGCACTCATGAAAATTTATAAACAGGCCCATATACGTATAACAAGTAGTTCAGAGGAAATACTTAAAATGTTTCAATAAGGAAAGGAGGTCGTGACATGGACGTACAACGAGCACAGGAAATTTCTAATTCATCGACTATGGCTAATGTAACGTATAACGGAACACGTATCTATATTGAGCATGTTGACAAACAAAACGGAACAACTACAATCCACTCTCTCGATGAACCAAATAGTAAACAAAGTGTTTCCGTATCAAGCCTAATAGAACATTAATTAGTTAAATCTTCTTCAAGTGAAAGCATAGTTCCTAAGAAAACATCACTTCAAAGTGGTGTTTTCAAGTTCCGTTTCGCATTTGTAATAATATAAAGTGATTATAGTTTTTACTATGGGAATTTATAGAAAAAACTAAAAAACCTTACCCCGATATTAATCAAGGTAAGGTTACATGGCTATCTTTTTAATACCCTCTTGTTAGATTATCTTCTTGTCGGTTTTTGTTTAATAATATAATACATTTACCTTATTACACTTCAAACATTTTTCATAATATTGATCGCCATCAAAATGATGATCACAATTTTGCTGAATTTCCTTTAAACGCTCCTCTAAAAAAGCAAGGCTAGTTTTCATTTGCGTAATTTCCTCGTTAATCTTTTGAACATTCATCGTATAACCTCCCAAGAAAGTTACTGATATATGCTGCCCCCAGATTGCTTAAACTCCTTAGCTTTTTCCTTCATACCTGTTTCAATAGCTTCCTTCGTATCAAGTTTGTTTTCTTTCGCATAATTACGAATATCTTGAGAGATTCTCATGCTACAAAATTTTGGTCCACACATTGAACAGAAATGTGCTGTTTTTGCACCTTCCGCAGGTAAAGTTTCATCATGATATTCTATCGCTCGTTCAGGATCTAAAGATAAATTAAACTGATCTCTCCAACGGAATTCAAAACGAGCTTTTGATAAGGCATCATCTCTTTTTTGGGCTCCTGGATGTCCTTTTGCCAAATCAGCAGCATGGGCGGCAATTTTGTAAGTAATAACCCCTACACGAACATCCTCTCTATTCGGTAAACCTAAATGTTCTTTAGGAGTTACATAACAAAGCATAGCTGTACCATTCCAACCAATCATTGCTGCCCCAATAGCAGATGTAATGTGATCATAACCAGGTGCTATATCAGTCGTAAGAGGTCCAAGTGTGTAGAATGGTGCTTCCTGACACACTTCTAGTTGTTTATCCATATTTTCTTTAATCAAGTGCATAGGTACGTGTCCAGGTCCTTCAACCATTACCTGAACATCATGTTCCCAAGCAATTTTTGTTAGCTCTCCAAGAGTCTCTAATTCTGCAAACTGCGCTTCATCATTGGCATCTGCAATAGATCCAGGACGTAAACCATCCCCTAAAGAGAATGCAACATCATAAGACTTCATTATTTCGCAGATTTCTTCAAAGTGAGTATATAAAAAGCTTTCTTTATGGTGGTGTAAACACCATTGTGCCATGATTGATCCACCGCGGGATACAATACCTGTTAACCGTTTTGCCGTTAATGGAACATATCGTAAAAGAACACCAGCATGAATGGTGAAGTAATCAACACCTTGCTCCGCTTGTTCAATCAAGGTATCACGGTAAACCTCCCATGTAAGATCTTCAGCAACACCATTTACTTTTTCAAGTGCTTGATAAATGGGGACGGTGCCGATAGGAACTGCTGAGTTTCGAACAATCCATTCCCTTGTTGTATGAATGTTTTTACCTGTTGATAGATCCATAATATTATCGGCACCCCAGCGCGAGGCCCATGTCATTTTTTCAACCTCTTGTTCGATGGAGGATGAAACAGCCGAGTTGCCAATATTCGCGTTAATTTTAACATGAAAATTACGTCCTATTATCATAGGTTCTGACTCTGGATGATTGATATTAGAAGGAATAATCGCTCGACCTTTTGCCACTTCATCACGCACAAATTCAGGTTTCATATTTTCCCTTATGGCGATAAACTCCATTTCAGGAGTAATAATTCCCTTTTTAGCATAATGAAGCTGTGTGACATTTTTCCCTTTTTTTGCACGTAATGGTTTGCGCTTTAAACCAGGAAACACATTATGATTGGCACGAGGATCATTTTGATCGTTATACCCATTATCTTCAGGTTTAATTTCTCGACCTTCATATTCCTCAACATCTGCTCGTTCATGAATCCATGTGCTTCGAATGGCAGGAAGACCTTTTGTAATATCAACAGAATAATTTAGATCCGTATAAGGACCGCTTGTATCATAGACGCGAACTGGAAGGTTTTCCTCTTCTCCAAACGCACCTGTTGTCGGGCTTAACTCAATTTCACGCATTGGTACTTTAATGTCCGGTCTCGAACCTGTTACATATACTTTTTTACTGCCTGGAAAACTAGACATGATGGAAATGTTTTGTTCGTTTAATGAAGTCTTTGACATAATAAATCTCTCCTTTTTTTGAATATAAAGGACGAGATACAGAACATAACAAGTGGAAAAGCGTATAAAAGTACATCAAAAAGCCGGGCCCATAAATGGTTGGACCCGGCTAATATGTATGCAGAAGTATAGGTGCATTGAAGACTGTCTATTCTAACTTCCCCACGCTGGTATGATCCAGATCAGGTCCCAAGAGTCAAGAAACTTCATCGTGTTTCTTTCTCAGCCCAACTTATTGGGCACCCCTAGTTATTTATATTCAATTAACAATATTATATATGAGTATCGGTTAAAATGAAATACATAATATTATTTAAAGTGATATAGTATTGTTTAGATATTATAATTAGATTGTGAAGTGAGAAAGTTTAGATCTCTTCTTGCTTGGGTTTTAAGAAGTATAATTCTTTTTTCGTACCCTAAAAAAGAAGGCTTACTTGTGACCTGACGCTCCATAATCTTTGATTGTTATTTTTACGTTGTAGTAAATTGGAACCTCACTGAATGTTTTATCCCAATCTTTTTTGACCTTTTCCCATACTTTCGGATGCTCAATTCTTAAACGGGTTCCAAAGCCAGCAACGTCTACTCGATATTCCTTTTGCGTTTTTTTAATCGTATGATCAACTAATCGTTTTACTTCTTTTTCGGTAGATTCTTCTGCCCTTTTTAGAAATGTATTATCAAAAGAGTTTCCTGAAACCACCCAATTCTCAGATAATCTCCCTTCTGATTCGATGTTTACATCAAAAGAGATATTGTTTCCCTTAACATGAGAGGTGATTTTACTTTTCATAGAATCTATCTCATATACGATTAGCCCACTAGTCTGTTTATCAAAACTTTTCACCAAACCGCCTTTCCCCTTGCCTGTTATCCATGTTATCCCATCCAATTCCTCTTCATTTAAAAAACCACGCAGTTTTTTTGTCTTTCCTTTTATCACGGCAGCTCCTGCAAATTTCACTTCACCATTTTCCGAAATGACATTTTGCAAAAGAAAACTGGATCCTGATTTCAGCTTACCGTCTAATTTAATAATCGAGATAGGAGGCAAAATTCTTGTCGTTCGAAAGGCATTATCTACCATTCCAAACAGACGAAATGCTGGAACTTCTCCTGCTTTCTTTGATACTAGGGTATTGCTAGCTCTCCCTTTACTAATAAACATAAGGCAGCTTGGTCTAAAATCATTATCCCGAAGATATTGATCAAGTAATCGATCTAAACTATACGATCGTGCAAGTCTATCACCGATTACAATGACTTTCATGTGACTGGCATTAAAAGGAAGATCCGTTCTTAATGATAATTCACGAACCTCTTGAAGGATGGAATCTCCCGTTTCAGAAATATTAACATAAGATTGTTGTTGCGATCCCCCTTCTTTACTCATTGAACTTGCTAATTGTGAGGTAATAAGTTGATAAGTTGTAGTAATCTGATCTTTTTTGGAATAGCCTTCATCTTGTTCGTTTATCTTTTTCTCTATGGTTGACTTCTTCCCTATATCGAATGCCACCCCTACACCTAAGCTTAGCTCTTCAATTTCATGACTGCTCCAACAGCCTGTAAGAGAAAAGAGTAAAAGGACAGACAGTGAAGCCAAGATAAATCGTATATTGTTATGAGGTAACTTCATTGTTTTCTTCCTTTCCATCTCGCGATAATAAGAAGGAGAAGTGGTAGTAAACCAAATAAAAACAATGCAATATTGCCAATGATATCCCCAAGTTTAAATAGATCATTGATATTTTTTGGGGTGATGGAAATGACGTAAATAAGCGGAAGTAAACCATACATAACTGAACTAATGTTCTTTTTCGAAAGTTGAGCCAGCCCTAAAGCAGCTGCGTAGTAGCTGATGGTAAAGGTAGTAAACATTTGCATAATCCATACCACCAGCAACAAAGAATCAAACCGTTCAAAAATCAAACCGGTTATCTCAAAACTTCGTATCAAATCAAGTGTTGGCCATGTCCTCGTGACCACTTCATCGACGGATAACGCTCCAATGACCATCACAACTGTTATCACATAAAAAAATAATGGAACGGAAATTCCAACTAGAACCATTTTGATTGCTTTGTTCGGCTGTTGCATAAACGCCATGATGACCAGCAGGATTTCAGGACCTGTAAATGCGAGAGTCGTCGCCTTTACTCCTTTTAGCACAGGGATGAAACCAGTCCCTATTACCGGGCGTAAATTATCGATCTCAAATATTTTTAAGCTCATAAGGGCTACTAGCAAAAAAAGGAAAATCGCAATAGGTAATACAATTTCAAACAGGCGGGCAATCGGGTTGATACCACCTATGATCAGATAAAGACCTATCCACATAAATGGCATCATAATTGCCCAGAGAGGGGTACCTTCCAGCAAAAAATACCTTATTACTTCCGCCATTGAACGGAGTTGAAACCCGGAAGTTAAAAGAAAATAACATACTATAAGTAAACTAAGTAACCCGCCCACCCATTTTCCTACAATTTCACGGCTGTATTGATAAATTGTTTTTTGGGGAAACTGTTGGCATAATTTGACCATGATCACCCCTGCGATTATCGCGATCAGCCCGCCTAAAATAACACTTATCCATACATCTGGTGTATTCACCTTCTCTGCAGCTGTTCTGGGCAGTGTGAGGATTCCTGAACCAAGTATAAAGTTGCTGATGATAACAGCTGCTTGTGCCGTGGTAATTCGATCTTTTGGACTGACAATCATCCTTTCATGTTCCTTTCACAATAGGTTATCCTTTACGTATAGGATTTTTCGTATGCATCATCTTTGGACGACGTTTCATCATCATAAGGGGCATGCGAACCATCAAATCTTTCCATTCACTTAAACGATAAGGAACGGCTGGACTCATATAAGACACGCCAAAACTTTTTAGTTTCACTAAATGGCTTGTCATGAAAAGGAAAAATAGAATGACTCCATATAATCCAAGTATGGCAGCACAAAGCATGGCTACGAAGCGAAGAATACGCAATGTAATCCCTACACTATATTGAGGATTGGCAAAAGATGAGATCGCAGTTAACGCCACTACTATCACCAAAATGGGGCTAACAATCCCTGCCTGTACAGCCGCTTCACCAATGATTAACCCACCGACAATTCCCATTGCAGGACCAATTGGCTTTGGTAACCGAAGTCCAGCTTCCCTTAAAATTTCGATCGATATTTCCATAAATAATGCTTCGATAAGTGCAGGAAATGGAACACTGGACCTCGCCCCTATAATGGAAATGGCTAACTTAGTAGGAATCAATCCTGGATGAAATGAGAGGAATGCAATATACAAAGCCGGTGTAAAAAGAGCCAGGATAGCTGCTAGATAACGAAGTAAACGGATGAACGTGCCAGGAATCCACCTTTCATAATAGTCTTCTGGTGATTGTAACATCATACTAAAGGTAACCGGAACGATCAAAGCGAAAGGCGTCCCATCTAGTAAAATGGATACCCGACCTTCCATCAAGGCAGCAATCACACGATCAGGACGCTCTGTACTTTGTACCTGTGGAAAAGGACTAAGATAATTATCTTCGATAAGCTGCTCTACATAACCTGATTCTGGCACATTATCAAGATCAATTTTCTTAATTCGCTTTTCTACCTCTTGTACTAATTCAGGATCCACAATTTCTTTTATGTAAGCGACGACTAAGTCTTTTTTTGAACGCTTTCCCACTTGAAATTTTACTAACGATAAATTTTCAATTTCACCATTCCCTCTCAAAAAAGATGTATTATCACTTAATGATTCAGTGAAACCGACCCGTGGACCTCTGACTAATGCCTCTGATACTGGCTCTTCAATCGTCCTTGTTTTTAATTTTGTTGTACCAAGGATTAGCGCATATAATGATCCATCAATTAAAAGCGCGGTAGAACCTGTTAATACTTTTGATACTAACTCTTTAATAGAACCAATCTCTTCAACTTCACTAATAGGCAGCACATGATTTTTTACAAATTTGTTTAAATTGCTTCCCTTCACAAAGGATAGCTCCTGTTTATATTCTGTTGTGAAATCAACCATCAATGATGTCATAATATGTTTATTAATCAGATCTTTATCTGATAATCCATCCACAAAAATAATGGATGCTCGAATGCCGGTACGCCCAATATTAAACTCTCGAAAGTGCACATCCCAGTTATGACCGATTTCTTGTCTAACTAATTCTAAGTTTAAAGTCAAATCATCTGTAAACAGATGATTTGAGCCTTGAGGCTTAGATTCCTGTTGATCTTCAATTTTGTTAGTTTGTTTTTCTTTTTTTCTAACCTTTAATTTCCGTTCTCTCATTTTCATCACTCTTCCTTGCGAATCCAATTAAAAAATCTGAAGATCATGTAAGGAATCAAAAACACGATAAAAGCTTGTATAAAAACTTTCCAGTCTGGAAGATAGGAAACAATAGAATTCCACATATTAACCACCTTTATATGCCCAATTACCAGTAGCTGAAACCACGAACCAAAGTATGAAAATATAGTGATTTCCTAAATGTTCCTTGAATAGCATTATCTTTAGCTTATACGTGGAAATTTAAACATTATATATAACAACCCTTCATCACTCTGGGCTTCAACGTTTTATATTGCGTAATGGGCTATTCCAAGGAATGTCTGAAAATAACATCCTGACTTTTACTTCTTCAATTTCAATAGTTCATTAACTGTAATGAATTTATATCCCTCGTTTGATAATGATTGCAATATTCCTTTAATAGTATTTAGTTCTTCGCCAGTACCATCATACATGGGGTGAATCAAGATAATAGAACCAGGTTTTACATTCTTTTTCACATAACTCACTTTGTCAGTGGCAGAAGTGTAGTAAGTATCTGGTTCAAGACTCCAAGTGATCGTATCTCTATTATTCTTATATAAATAATAAGGCAAGCCTACGAGTTTTTTTCCATTCGGAGGTCGGAAATCAATTTTACCTTTATACCCGGATTCACGAATTAGTTCGTCGGTTTTTTCAATTTCCTTCTTTATATATGAAGGTGATTTAAAAACCATCCGCTGATGGGAATATGTATGATTTCCAATTTGATGCCCTGCACTTACAATTTTTTTAGCTTTTTCAGGATTTTTTTCAATTTCATTACCGATTAAAAAAAATGTCGCTTTTACATTGTATTGTTTTAACAAGGGTAGAATTTTTTCTACATTTTTTGTTGGTCCATCATCAAAGGTCAATGCGACTACCTTTTGATTGGTCTCCACCTGGTCGGCTAATCGACCAAATAACTGGAAGGTTCTAGAATTCATTAACTTATAGGTTCCAAGTAATAAAAGGAACACTAACAAAATTCCAACTCCACTATAAATTAGTTTCTTTTTCATAAAAACAGCCTTTCTTTCGAATTTTATTAAGTTTATTTTTATAGTAACATAATCTACTAACTTCCCAAGATGAGGTATTTACTGTAAAACTTTAAAACTATCTAGAGTAAATTAAAAAGGTAATTCATCATCATTTGCCTTTTACTAAGTCAATAATGTAAAAAAGTGCCAGTTCTCAAAAGAAACTGACACTTTTCATATAATTTTTTAACAACTCTCTCCCGAACCACTTAACTTCGAGAAGAATCTACAACCTCGGGAAGTGCCACATCCTATGGGACTCATTTAATAATCTTATTTAACAAAAAGTCTACTTTCTCTTTAAGATGTTCCTTTACATTAACATCAAGGTCCATTTCATCCATCGTCTCTTTTAATTTGCCGAACCATGCTGAGGCCCTTTCTGGAGCTATTTGAAATGGGTGTCTTTCTTTAACCTGTGATACTTGCTCACCATGTTCCTGAGTAGATTCCTCTGAAACTAAGCGATTTATAAAAACTCTTTGCCGATTTTTCAGCAGCTCTATATCCGTGTTTCTTTCATTAAACATGTTAACATAGTAAGAATCCTTTAGCAGCTTTTCATAAAAGCGATCAACCAATTCATTCACTTTTTCCTGGTCTAGTGCAATCGACATCATCAATTCCCTCTTTTTCTTGAATGGAGTAGTTTCTACTATTACCGATTCATAATTTAATTGCGTTCCTTTATTGTCCGCGTGGTAATCAACGGCGAAGTCCTCATCGATTCCAAATCGAGCAGCAGTCGAAATGGCATCGATATTGGCTCCAAGGAATAGGAATTCCCAGCCATATCTTGTTACGACTGTATTATTTAATCAAGAGTACGAATTATTCCACGACCGAATCAATGTAAGGGGTATTTCTCCTATCGTTGAAGAAGACTATCAAGTAGGCGGCACCACTGCATTATTAGATACCATTGGTTTTACCATACAAAAATTCGTTTATGTTAGATAAAAGCGGCCCCATGGCAGGACTAACCGGCTGCAGCTAGCAACTCCATCGTTTCCTCCACAGTTAATTTTAACGCAACGGCAAAAGCAATCGTGGTTTTCTTTTTCGGGGTATAATCGTCTTCATTTCGGATCTTGGAGATTGACTTCGCCCCATGGATAAATCCAGGGGATTCTTTTTTAACCTTCATCAAAGCCGCCTTTCGGCCGGGGCTTCCAGGTCTTACTACTTCTCCAGTTCATTACGACATGTAGTAAAAACCACATACCGCAGCCCAATCATAGGCACTACGCCACTGCCCTTTTAGCCGGGAGCTAAAAGGACTCGGCGATACTTTGTATCTTCTATTTTAGATAGTTCCCGATTTTTCGTTAGCTGTTTATTGACAGACTTGTCCAAAATATTCATGGCACCTACTACATCCCGATGTCCTTTCGCGCCACAATGACAGTCGAAGTATCGATTCCTTTGTTTGCGGAATTCTCCACATGATGGGCACGTGCCGGAAGTATAGGACTCTTCCACAAGTTGGACTTTGACTCCTCTAAGTTTTAGTTTGTATTTTATTTTTCCGATTAATTGCCCAAAACTCCAATTGGACAATTGTTGACGAATTTCTTTACGGGTTTTCTTTTTCGTATTCTTTTGAACGCCATCCGGTGTTCCTATATAGAGTGTTTTAAACTAATATTTGATAGTCATTTTTATTGGTATATCAAGCTTTTTACAGAATAAGTGCTTAAATTTGTACAAATGATAATGATTACTTATACATAAAAAACACAATAGGTACTTTTTCCATGTGCATTTTGTCATTTTCATGGTTCTTTCCATATAAGCAGTGGTTACCATCCCATCCATAAGCCATAAAGAGAGACAAATAATTTAAATTATTAATACAAGTTGTCCACACCTCCCAATTTACTCCTACATTTAATGTAGAAAGGGAGGTGAAATTTTATGAGTATAGAGGACGTTATTTCAATAGGAGCAAATTGTATTGTACAAATCAGAAATCGCTTTTTTCTTTTAGTAGAAATCGAAGTGGAAGCAGGTAATGTTGCATTCGAGGAATTCGTGTTTATTCGTATATCACGACAAGAGGCTAGGACATTGTTGGATGCAGGAGTCCATCGATGTGAAATTACAACTCGCATTCCAAGATCTGATGATGTAGAAGTAGAATTTATTTGTATCTTGATTGTAGATGGAGAGGCATTTGCAGTGTTTGATGTAGAAAACGACACGGACGAAGCAGTTCTTGTCGAAATCCCATTAGCAGCAGCACGTCGATTAATTCGCAGAGGTGCAAGGGAATGTACGGTCATTGACAGATTACGAGATTAAGATCTTTAAAAAGAATGAATAGATTTCACAAGAGGGCTATTTACGCGAATAGTCCTTTTGTTTTTTATAATTGGCTGTTTTAAACTTGATTGTTGATTTCCGCTCCAATCAACAGGGGGTACAATAACAACAATTACCTTTAACAGAGCCTATAATAAAAATAAAAGAATCATTATATTTTTCGAAATCGTATCCACACATAAAAATTTTGGATGGTGATGGGTAATTTATTATAGTCTGAAGGTTATTAAGGTACATTTATAGGAGGAAATAAATGAGACTTAACTTGCCACAATTGGTGGAGCAAAAGCTCTAGGGCTGGATAAAAAAATCGGTTCACTAGAAGTTGGGAAATATGCAGATTTTATTATTGTAGACACTCATGCGCCTAATACCTTTCCAACCTATGATCCGTATGCAACGTTAGCGTATGCAGCAGGACCGCAAAATGTAATCGATGTCATCGTCAATGGGAAATTGATTGTAGAAAACAAAAAGCTAAAGACCTATGATTACAAGAAAGATCTGAAGGATATGGAAGGAATCTATAAACAAGTAGCAGAAGTAGAGAAAACTCTTCCCTATCATCAACAAAAACCAACGAGTGAATGATGTATTCAACACAAAAAAGCGAAGCTTGAGGGAATCATCCTCAAGCTTTTAACCCTTTTTTACCGGCACTCATATCATTTTATAACATGAGAACCCTCGCTGTGGAGTTTTACTGTACACTATTTTTGTGACTTCCCCTTCATGCATGTGACCCTCACACCGTTTTCTCCACACATCACTATCCATTTTCCATTATCGAAACAAGATTCTCTTTAAGTAGAGTAGCTCAGCCAATAGGCATGTACATCATTATTGTTACCACTCATTTTATTCACAAAGAGCTAAACCGTCCCTAGCTGTCAGAATTTTATAAACAAAAACTTGTCATTTTAATTTCGATCAGTTAAATTGTATGTTGGTTTTTTGTAATGGTCTGTCCCTCTTCTTGCATAAAGATATACAAAGGGGGGATTTTTATTTTATATCCAAATAAACCTATTAGAATTACTGTTGCTTATGTTTTTATTACCTCAGCACTTATGAAATTAATGGGTACCGAAGTAGCGAATCATTTTCTTGGATTAGGACTTCCCTATCCCCACATGATGTTAAAGCTTGTCATTTTAATAGAAATGGTTTGCGGAATTCTACTACTGGTTAATAAAGCTGTTAAAAATGCAGTGGTACCTTTAATTGGTATTATAATCGTAGCCCTTCTCTTAACAAAGGTCCCTTTACTGCACACTGGCCTTGTACCATTCGCTTTTGGTGCTCGTTTAGACATTGTACTGTTAGTTTTGCTAGTTTATCTATACAAGGCCACATAAGATTTCCCTGTTTTTTGGGGTACAGTTCCAAACGTTTGTAAGGATTTATTTTAGCCAATCGGTACTTCTGAAGTCTAGTGAACAAAAAAAGGATAGAAAAGGAATCACATATTCCCGCTCCCTACCCCTTTAAAAATAATTCCATTTTCTACTTCATTACTTAACTAAATTTAAGATGTTTTACTCTCGTCATACGGGATTGGTACCTGGGACGGTTCCTTCAATTTTCTTTTCATCATTACATAATAGAGTACTGATGGAACCACCAATCCTAATATCCAGGCTATATCTGCTCCCCCCATTGCTTTCGCACCAGGTCCTACATAGAACGATGTGTTCATAAATGGAACTTCGGCGATAATTGAAACGAGGAAGGATAGAGCAGTAATTTTGTTTACTTTTCCATACTTTCCATTTAAATCAAAAATATCTTTAATACTATACTCCCCGTGACGCAGGACATAAAAATCAATCAGGTTAATAGCTGTCCATGGAATTAAAAAGTAACTAATAAATAAGATAAAGTTGATAAAATTGGACAAGAAATTTCCCTGACCCCAAATAGCCAGTAAAGTTCCAACTGTTCCTATTCCAAAGATAAAGAACATCCTTACTTTTGGGGTTACTTTTATTTTTGAAAAAGGCTCAACTGTAGATATGGTTGACATAAAGGCGCCATATAAATTAAAAACATTGATGGAGAACTGACCTAGGATGATCACAGCAATTAAAAGAAACGAAAAACTTCCAAACTGATTAGCGAGATTCGTGCCAGAGTTACTTAGGAAATTCGGAATGGCCGTAGTCAGTAAGACTCCTAAAACCATCATCCAAACAGTGCCCAAAACAGTCCCTGCATACGTATACCAAAACGTTTTTGAGTAATTGGTATCAATTGGCAAATACCTTGAGTAGTCAGCGACATAGGGTGCAAATGAGATCTGCCAGGTTGCTACCACACTAACACTTAACATAAAGATTGGTA
The DNA here is from genome assembly GCF_051842875.1 of Neobacillus sp. C211. Classification (NCBI taxonomy): domain Bacteria; kingdom Bacillati; phylum Bacillota; class Bacilli; order Caryophanales; family Bacillaceae; genus Neobacillus; species Neobacillus sp. C211. The sequence continues at coordinate 116,008 of NZ_JBPXRO010000011.1, read as the reverse complement.
GATTGAACTCAGCTGGAGACCAGCTTCCAGACGGAACGGGTAATTGGAAGACAATAAACGTAGCAGCTATGAAAACAAGAAAGAACACCCAAGTCAAATACTTTTGCATCTTATGAATAAGATCATGGCCAATCATTGTCACGATAAAAGTGATGATATTAAGAACAATGATGCTCAAAGTTAAATTAAGGTCTAAGGCACTGCTCAATACTTGTGCACCTAACAAACCACTGCTTGCAAAAAAACCCAAGTACATGAAAATAACTAGAATTAAGGGAATCACGGCTCCAATAACACCAAATTGTGCACGGCTTTGAATCATTTGGGGGATACCGAGTTTAGGTCCTTGAGCAGAATGTGAAGCCATAAAAATTGCTCCTATTAAATTACCAACAATAATAGCTACAACACTCCAAAAAAGATTTAAGCCAAAAGTGACACATAATGCGCCTGTCACAAGTGTGGTAATATGCATATTTGCAGCAAACCAAACTGCAAACAATCCTCTTGGTTTTCCATGACGTTCATTGGCTGGAATATACTCAATACTTCTTGTCTCAATTTTCATAGATCTGCCCCCTGAAATATATTATTTTGGTGACTTATCTTAGGAGTGAACTTCTTCCTTATTCAACTTGCGTTCATCTATGTTTTCTTTTTCTTTTAAAACAAAGCTGAGTAAATCCAATGCAAGCCGTGCACCTACTTGACCGGTCATTCCAGCTGGGTCATATGGCGGTGCTACTTCGACCAAATCAAAGCCAATCACTTTTCCTCTTTTAGCTATTCCTTCAAGCAATTCATTTACTTCATCGTAAATAAATCCTCCTGGTGAAGGGGTACCTGTTCCAGGTGCTACTGAAGGATCCAAACCATCAATATCTAGGGTAATATAGTATTTTTCTCCTTCTGGAAGTAGTTCTAATACACTTTCAATTCCCATTTTCCTAATTTGGCGCGGTGATAAAATAACACTTCCATATTCTCGTGCTGCATCCACATCTTCCTTCAAACTGCTGGAAATTCCTCGAATTCCAAATTGGAAAATTTTCTGAACATGGTCCATTTCAGATAAACGACGGATACAGCTACCATGCCCATACCTTTGCCCGGAACGATGATCCGCCCAATCCAAATGTGCATCGATTTGAATAACATGAAAAGGTCCTAACTCCTCTATAGCTTTGCCGACTGGAATGGTAATGGAGTGATCTCCGCCTAATACAACCGGCATCGCTCCTTTTGAAACAATCTTTCTAATGGCCTCTTCTGTATTTTCATGGCATTGCATCATATCTCCATGAACCATGTCCACATCCCCGCAATCTACTACTTTCCATCTTGGCCCCAAATACGTAATATCTTTTTCAATATCATAAGCACCATTTAATCCAAAACTGTAAAGTGTAGATCCTTCACGAATCCCCCTTGGACCCATTCTTGCCCCAGATTTCCATTGAGTACCCATATCATTTGGAACTCCAATAACGGCTACATCCGCATCTAGTTGATTAATATCTGAACAAACAGGATATTTTCCAAAAGTGCAGATACCAGTAAAAGGTAAATTCAAAAATTGCTTTTCATCTTGATTTGACATAAAATAGCCTCCTTTAAGTTTCTATTCTTAAAGAGTGCAATTTTCATGCCAACTAATAAAGTCAGCGTTTAAGAGAATGTTGTAGTCAAAAACGACTACCTTTGCTCAACATATTTTAGTATTTTCCGATTGGCAGTAGATTGGCTGATTCCCAATATTTCTGCAAGTTTAATGCTACTAGGATATTTATGATACATTCGCACAATATACTCCTTTTCAAGTGTTTCTAAATAATCGTTTAAGGGAATTTCTTTCGTTGACGGGGTGAAGGAATCCTTTTTTGTTTCCTCTTCTCCCCAATCAAGGTCTATTTCGTTTCCACTAGATGTGATCATTTTCTTTTCAATAAAGTTTCGTAATTCCCTGACATTTCCCGGCCAATTTTGCTGGCTTAGCCAAGCAGCCATTGTTGGGGTAAAATATGTATTCAATTGATATTTACGATTCAATTGTTCAGTAATCTCGTAAATTAATGGAATGATTTCTTCCTTTCGTTCCCTTAGCGGTGGAATCTCTACTTTTACGACATTGATTCGGTAATAGAGATCTTCTCTAAATTTCCTTTCTTCGATCATCTTTTCTAAGTTTTGATTTGTAGCACAAATAATTCTACAATTCACCTCAATTTTTTTTGTTCCTCCAATTCTCATTAGGGTTTGATTTTGCAAAACCGACAATAATTTTACCTGAAGATTCAATGGTAGTTCACCAATTTCATCTAGAAAAAGAGTTCCCTTTCCTGCTATTTCAAAGTACCCCTTCTTACCCCCTTTTTTAGACCCGGTAAAAGCTCCCTCCTCGTAACCGAAAAGCTCTGATTCAAATAAAGATTCAGGTATTGCACCACAGTTTACATCAATGAAGGGTTCAGCCTTTCTTGATGACATTTGATGAATTTTATAAGCAATATGGTTTTTACCAACCCCCGACTCACCTTCGAGTAATACAGTAACGTTTATATCTGCTACCTTTGACACAACTTCAAATACTTTTTCCATTTTTCCATTACTTATAAAGAATTGTTGAGTCGCCTGTTTTCGTAATTTTTCATTTTCTTCTTGAAATTTTAGTAATGCCTTTGCTACTTGCTCATTTTCTTTTCTTAAAGACTCAAATTCGGTTATATCTCTTGAAAAACTCGTAGCGCCTATTAATATTCCTGATTGATCATAAACCGGATATCCTGAAATGATTAGTTTTCTATTATGATTTGTTTCTTGAATTAGCGTTACTTCCTTGTTAGTTCTTAACACGCTTGCAATGACAGAGGGAGAAAAAAGTCCTTGTTTTTCAAGTTCGAAAATATTATGATTAACGATTTGCTCACACGGAATACCAAAGACTGTTTCAGTAGATTGACTTGCATATAAAACCATTCCCATTGCATCCGCAATAAAGATTTCATCAAAAGAATGTTCTAAAATATGGTTTAAAATTATCGAATCATCCCAGCTTTTATTCATTTTCATCACCTAGTCATTTTTGATTTAATCATAATCAAAAATGACTAATAATTCAAACTATTTTAAATTTTTTTATTTCATTTAAGGAAATTTCAAAATGATTTGAATTTTAAAAGGGGGATTTATATTTTACATTCAGATATTTTGCTGGATAAGTGGTAAATATAAAAACAAGAGAAATACAAACTGGTGTAGTTTTGCAAAGAAAGGATTAACGAAAATGATTATAATGGAAAGAGAACAAAGCTATTTTATGGTAACTCAGAATGATCACCCAAAATTGCAGGGGAAATCGCCCGAAACTGTAAAGATGAATATTTTTTTGATCATACACGAACCCAAGAAGTGCAACTGGCGATCCAAGAACATGATAGAGGCTGGATAGAACTGGATACGTCTCCTGTATGGAATGATAAAACGGAGATGCCGTACTCTTTTATCGACTACCCGATAGTGCTTAAAATTTCTTTTTATAAAAAGGGATTGAATGAAGTTGAAAAAATGAGCAAGTATGCTGGACTTTTATGCAGTTTACACTATTCATCATTCATCCAGGATGCTACAGAGCCCGCAGTCAGGGAATTTTGGAATGAAGAAAAGCAAAGACAGGAGCAACTTTTAAAGGGATTGCAAATAGTGGGAAACGAGAATAAGAATGAAACTTTAATGTACCACTTAGATCTGTTAAAATTTTGTGATTATCTTTCCCTGTATATTTGTTTAAATGAACCTGGAGATAATAAAAGGATACATCCCTTTTTTCGAAATGGATTTCCACAGTTATTTCCTTTTGTTACGGACAAACCCATCGATGCTCATTGGAAAAACCAAGAAACGGTTTCGCTCTCCTTCTCCCCTCTGAAAGGTGAATTAGAAGTAAAACTGCCTTATAGGGATGTAAGAAAAGACCAAATAGAGGAACATGGCATCTTACAGGCATACAAGGATACCCCTGTTACTATAAGGAAGATAGCGTTTAATAGGTGAAAACCTGTGGAATGCATTTTCCGAAAAAATGCAATCCACAGGTAAATCGTTTATCTAAGACCTGCGTTTAGGTTTAAAGGTTTTACAACAGGTTTCGGCCGAATGACCTGCCGTATCGATATGATTCTTTTCACCTAATTCGGCAGACATTTCTGTATCATACCTTGCATGGTTATCTAGTTCAACCATAATTTTTTCCGCAGTACAAACATTTCCTTGTCCATAAAACGAACAGTTGGAAATCGCACAAGATACTTCAACTTTAGGCATTGTCTTACCTCCTAGTTAATGACCTGTTGCTTTATTATTTTTTGTAAAAACAATTTTTTCATACACTGGATACAAAAGATTAAAAAACAGATACTAGTAAATAATTATCACCCATTTGTTTTTTTTATAATCAGTTCATTCTATTTAACCAAGAACGTCTCTCCTACTTCATCAAATGCGTGCTTATAGTCAAACGCAAAAGGAGTGGGTCCATGCTGAATATAATAGTTGTATCTCTTGAATGCCTCCTCCCAGGATACATCCTTCACCTTCTCCGTCCACCACACCACATATGTAGGTTGTTTCTCTTGATGAGTTTCAATCCACTTGTTCCTGTCTCGTATGGCTTGCTTGTGTTGGCCTGAATACGTAAAACGATATAAAGATTGAAGGCTTTTCCATACCGTTAGTGTAAGAATAGGTACACCCTCCCCTTGGATAACTTCCTCAGGGAATGGCACTCCATTAGGTGAAAACTCCTCTATAAGATGCCCTGATTTAGCAGCCTGGCGAATCACTTCGTATCCCACCTCAAAAAACTCACGAGAGGCAGGATGCTCATACGGATGTTTTAGTCTACCGACAGTATAGATCGCAACAAAAGCCATAATTATCTCTCCATTTACACTTTTTACCTACATATATTCAAGAAACTCTGGACTAATTCCTGTTGAACAAACTGATCATCATTTTTATGAAAAAACTTACTTTTTATAGAAAGGACTCAAATTCATAAATTTCTAGGCACAATTAATTACCTTTGTAAAATTTTCAAGAAAAGTGTAGTCTCCATACACTCGTTGAAGGGTGGCTGCACTTTTTTTATTTCGACAAAAATCTTCGAAACGCGAGCGGTGACCGGCACTCACTCAATAATTTTATATATACGGGCTCCAATTTCATCTCTAAGTATAATATAAAGGGTGTTAGCCTAATTACCCTCCATACAATATACAATCGAAAGGTAGTGTTTCAATGTATAATAACGCAATCCCTTATCTTAGTGATTACTCTAATGCTATTCCCCAGGCTCCAATGTCTTACGGTTATGCGACTCCTTTTCAAGGACATTGTGCTAATGTTCGTGGGTGGGGAAGTTTTATCATTATCATCGTGTTGTTTATTTTATTAATCATTATCGGTGCAATTGCTTTCTGCTTTTAATTAGGGCAGACCTAATAGTAAGCTCTTCAAAAAAACATAATGATCTTGTCGAGTTAGATGACAAAAGCCAGGGACATGGTACGACCCCATGTCCCATTCATGTAAGAAAAGCTTCTATGTTTAACCTATAAAAACGACTCAGCTATTTAATCTTTAATAAGATTATTAATCCCCAATTCATTAAAAACATTAAACTTTAATATAATCCAAGAACTCCATGACATGATCCGTTTCTCAATTGAATTGGAAAAAAAAGCGAGATAAAAAGCCTGAAACGTTCAACTTTTAACAACTCTATCAAAATTAAGTCTGAACAAATGTGCAGACCTCCGGATCTATTGATGGTATACTTGTTTAATATCTAAAACTATATGGTGATAAATTTGGTTTACTTATTGATATTGATTTTCATTATGGTTTGTATTATTTTATTTTTCACTTTTAAAAAACTTTATATTAGAACTTCAACCATGGCCATGGTTATGGCATTTGGGATTGTTACGCAAGGTGTTCTATTAAACTATTTTGGAATCCAGTTCTTCCAACACATTTTTGGAAAAATTCTAAGCATTATTAACCTATCCCTTTGGTTTGCCTTTATTCTTTCTTTTATAATTGCCAGTCTGGATGGAAAATTTAAAGTCATCCATTATTCCAATCTAATCAATCGTTTTGGGATTGGTACATGGGTTGCTGGTACATCTATTAGTGGCATATTATTTTATAAACAATTTTTCCAATGGGGATTTATTTCGGTCATTATTGCTATTATTAATATTGTCCTGTGGATTATTTATATTGGGATAAGTTTAAAAACATTTTTAGAAATTTCTCGGACAAAATCATATCGGAATGTCCATGGAATTCTTCTGCTTACTACTGTTAGCACTCAATCGATAGTCCTTTTACTTAACACTGTTTTCAAAGAATTTCCGTACATCTTTAACCTATCCTTACTAATCATAGGGTTTTGTTTTTATCTTGTTTGTGTTTTTTTTATTTTATATAGATACATAAAAAATTCTTGGTCAATTGAAATGGATTGGAACAATACGAACTGCATTTTACATGGGGCTTTATCTATTTCCGGGATTGCCTGTTTAGTCACGGGCATCATAAGTATTGATACCATAAGATGGATATGGAGAGCTGCCCTTATTATTTTCATTACGGTGGAGTCTATTGAAATCTACAGGCTTTTTAAACGGATTAAACACTATGGCTTTAAAAAAGCTATCTTTATTTATGATGTTACGCAGTGGAGTAGAGTTTTTACTTTTGCAATGTTTTATACTTTAACATCCCTTATCCATACCCATTTATTTATTGGATCTTTTGTGATTGACACGATCTTAAACGAAGGCGTATGGGTAGTCATAATTCTTTTAATGTTTGAACTAATGCTTTGTTTTAGTGATCTCATAAAAGCTATTAAACAATCATCCAGACAAATTGGTAAAGAAAACGAAGTAAGCTCTCCATTTTAATTGGGGAGCTTTTTAATTTTGAACATTTATTTTTGGCTGCCAATAAAGCATTTGTCTGCCAGTCTAGTCTCGAAACTTGGTTTTAATATTTCTAATTTCACTTAATTCGTCTTTAGTAAGTATTGTAAGCGCATCTTTTAATATAAAAGAAACAGAAATATCACTCCAGATTTTTAATTCCTGTCTCTGCTGTGTTTTCTGAGCCATTTCTTTCAATCCTTCTAAAGCACCTAGTAAAATTGATGTGAAGTTTTTATCCATTTTGCAAATACTCAAGATGATCACCTCAAAAATCTTTGAGAGAATCATACCTGAAAATATTCTTTTCAATATTCAATCAATAAAACCTATTAATTACAACTCCATTCAGAAATAGCCATTTTTATATATGGACTTTCTTCTAGAAGCCCTTCTTTTTCAAGAAAATCATTTACTATTCCCTAATTTGGAATTGCAAAAATGAAAATGAATTCCTGATTCTCTGCTTATTCCAAACTCTTTTCCGATAATATTCAGTTTATTTCTCGAGATAGTAACAGTATAAAACTCAGGAAATAGTAAAATAGAGATTCTATGGGTTTAGGCTAAAGGTATATGCTTTCCTTTACCTAAAACAAGAAGCTGACCAAAAAAAGTCGTCATTCAACGACCGTTCGGGAATTCCCTGAATATATACTCTACTTCAGAAACTAATTTACTTTTTCTTGTTCCTTCTGCTTATCAAGCTCCCCGACTTAATTTATATAAATGTATAGGTATGGATCATTCATTTTCTCGTTGAACGAATGAGGCCTTTCAGAAGCTGCCGCACCAGGTTTTTGAGCCTGTCTTCACGAAAGTAATCGATGAAGTCATTTCGCATCGATTATCCTAAAAATAGATTCTGCAAAAGACATTTTTGGGGTATCCCCCAACATAAAAAATAAAAATCCCTTTACTCGATTTGTTTGAAGCCATCTAATATGATAGAAAGCAATCCCTTACTTGCTTCATAAACAAGTTGCTCCTTAGGGACCGGGCGTTTTTCCTCTTTTCTTGACTCAATACCGTTTCTATACACATACTTTCTTCGAAGGATTCCTTTTTTCTGATTATAATAAAGGACAAACCGCTTCAGATTCGATTTCATGTCAGAATTTTTCCAAATGATGTAAAAATACTGCTGATCCTTCCATTCTTCAACTGAAATCATCGAGTACAGTAAACTTAACTGTAAAATGTTAAAATCATTATTAAAAACTTTAACATCCGTTTCTAAGGTTACTTTTGGTTGATCGATTGTTGGCAGATACTCGTCAACAACTCCAAACTGCTGAAGTTTTTCTATTAATTGATCGTAGGTATTAATTTAAATTTCCTCCTCTGTTTAAACGATATTTCACTTTCCTTTTATTAATCCTAAAGCTAATATCAATTTTATATTCTCCCTTAAATCGATACATCCATATTCCACTTTTATCCTTTTCATGAACAAACGAACTTCTTTAAGTTCATATCTTTTTTTATTATGTAATCATAGATTATACCCTATTCATCTTCTTCATGAACCCATTCAATCGTATAGTAGCATTCCACTAACGCTTCATAAAACCCCCATCCAGTACCATCTGCCATTGATACAACTTTACTTAGTCTGGTAGAAAATTCTCGGTAAAATTCTTCATTCTGATCACATTCCATTGCTACCTGGTCATAACCTGTCTAACTTTACGGGGTCACTTCAATTTAGATTTAAAGATACCCCTTTTTCTCTAAGGCAATTACACAATAGTTATGATGTTTGACATCTGAACTAATTGCAGATCACACAATATCTTCGAAATTGATTCGACTGCCCGATGTACCTGTAACAACGCTGAGTTCCAAACACATTTATTATTACATTCTAAAATTTATCAATAAAAAGAGCAACTTGTCCGTTGCTCTTTTTTGAGTCAGATATATGAATTTTTCACTTATATCGGAACCTCTGATTTTTCACCGTAGGACTGGAATTTTTTGCGTATTGGTCAAAACCCGTATCATAAAATTGAGCGACCTTACTGGACCAGTCGCTGGTATCTTCTCCACTGGTCCGTTCAGACATATAGCATGATATCATTTGATCATATTGGTCAATGATTTCCTTTTGAATTTTCGCATCATACTGTTCTTTCTGAAGGGTTGCCTTAATTGGCAGCCTTGGTTTTTGACCAGGGACGGATCGTGGATATCCGACCACCAGACCTGAGATTGGGAAAACATATTCCGGAAGATTCAATAGATCAACAAAGGTTTGGGGCTTTCTCCGTAATCCTCCGATTGGAACGATCCCGAGTCCCATCGATTCAGCCGCTATCACCGCGCTACCCAGAGCAATCCCTACATCTGTTGAACCGATCAAAATGGCTTCTAAGTCCTCGATAATTTTAAACTCCGTACCATTTTTTTCAGAAGCCAGCTTCGCCCGATAAAAATCTATGCAAAACACTAGAAAAACTGGAGCTTCCTCAATCCACCTTTGGTTGCCTGCCGCTTTCGCCAATGCTGCTTTCCTTTCAGGCTCCCTAACTTCGATCACGCTCACTTGCTGTCCATTAATCCAATTGGGACCAGCCAAAGCCGCCCTAATAATCACTTCGATCTGTGTTTCGCTTACCTCTTTTTTTGCGTCGAAGTCCCTAACTGAGCGATGATTTCTTAATAATTGAATGGTTTCGTTCATACAATCACTCCTCGTGTATACGATACTACACACTCAGCTTTAAATTCAAACACCTGAATCTAATAAAAGTGCCTGACACCACTGAAGGTGGTGTCAGGCACCATTTTACTTATTTAGAAGTTCTAAAAAGGAACAAATCGTTAAGATTCCTTTATCAAAGTTTTCTAAGTTAAAGTGTTCGTTTGGAGCATGAAGATTTTCATCTGGCAGACCGAATCCCATTAAAACAACAGGTGCATGTAGGGATTGGTTGAAATCCGATACAATAGGAATGGAGCCACCTTCTCTTTTGTAAACAGGCGATTTCCCATAAACAATTTCATACGCTTCGGCCGCTTTTTGAATCATCGGACTGTCAATCGGCGTTAAAAATGGATTCCCCGTATCTTGTAGCGACACTTTCAGCGTGCATCCTATTGGTGCATGTTCTTCCAGATGCTTTTTAATCAATCCTTGAATCTTTTCAGGGTTTTGATTGTGGACTAGACGGCAGGTGATTTTGGCATGAGCCTCGTTCGGGATGACCGTTTTAGTTCCTTCCCCCTGAAATCCGCCCCATAATCCGTTGATTTCTAATGTTGGCCTGGAGCTGATTCTCTCAGGATAAGGATAATTGTTTTCCCCTCCTGTTAACTCAGTTAATGCTAACGATTTTTTTAACTTTTCTTCATCGAAACCCAGTGCTTTAATTTGTTCCTTTTCAAATGCGGTTAATTCCACTACATCATCATAAAAATGATCAACATTTACTTTACCATTTGAATCATGAAGAGTAGTAAGCAGCTGTACTAATAGATGGTTGGCGTTTTGAACTCCCCCGCCGAACATACCCGAGTGCAAATCAGAATTAGCGGTTTTAAGAGAAACTTCTAATGCACACAGACCTCTTAATGAATAAGTAATGGCAGGGACGCCTCTGTCCCACATATCAGAATCGGAAATAACAACCACATCACAGGATAATTTTTCTTTATTTTCGGATAAGTATGGCGGAAGATGAGGACTTCCGATTTCTTCTTCTCCTTCGATGCAAAATTTTACGTTTACCGGTAATTTACCTTCTAATTTCAATAGTGTTTCCACTGCTTTGATATGTAAGAACGTCTGCCCTTTGTCGTCGGTTGCCCCTCTGGCAAAGATCTTTTCATCACGGATCGTTGGTTCAAAAGGGGGCGTTTCCCATAAATGAACAGGGTCAACGGGCTGTACGTCATAATGCCCGTACACTAAGACTGTTGGGGCGTTTTCCTGATGAAGCCAGTCCGCATAAACAATCGGATGACCTTTCGTCTGGACGATTTCAACATGATCCATTCCAATGCTTTCTAATTTATTGGCAATCCATGAAGCCGCTTTTTGAATGTCCTCTTTATGCTCGGATAAGGAACTGATGCTTGGAATCCGGAGCAATTCTTTTAATTCCTCGACATTTTGATTATGTTGATTGGATAACAACTCGGATAATTGACTCATGTTCTCACCTTTTCAAGTTTATTTTCTATTCTTATTTTATACAAAAAGAATGGAGAAAACCCACAATCCGCTCTAATTCATATACCGATATTCCCTCAAACTATTCAAAATTGAAATTTCCTGTAATAGTTCTTTACCAATATTCGTTTCTCTTACTTTTTTTCTCACAAGTTCTTTATCCACTACTCTTTTTACCGATAATACATCCGTACCGTCACTTAATACATCTTCTTTTGAATGAAAATGTTTATGAGCCACCAACTGCATACCGTAGGAATTATATAGTAAGGTGTATCCTGCTATACCTGTTACAGATTGATAGGGTTTTGAGAACCCACCATCGATAACAATCATTCTTCCATTCGCTTTGATGGGATTCTCTCCCTCAATTTCTTTCACTGGTGTATGACCGTTGATAATATGACCCTGCTCAGGGTCGAGATCAAATTCAGCAAGGAGTTTTTTGCAAAGTTCTTCATTCTCTCGTAAGTAATAATAAGGGTTCTTTTTCTCCTTATGCGTTTCCTTATCCTTAATAAAGTACCTTTCAAAGGTGGTCATCGCTCGTTTTCCAAATAGGGATGAGTATTCTCCGGTCCATAAATACCAAACCATATCTGTTGCAAGGTCATCAGTCATTTCCGGGTGTTCAAAAGAATATCGTAAATTATATTCAAACGTATCAAGTAATTCACGGCCTGCATACGTTTTATTCTCAATCGTCATTTTTTCCATATTTCCTTCTTCATCTAAAGGAATGCAGCCATGAATTAATAAGTTACCGTTATATTTCAAATAAAGGCTGCCTTTTTTCATTAGAAATTTCATATGCCTAGCCAGCTTCTCGGAATGCTGCACGGAAAATAACAATTTTTCTATCACCTGTTTTTCCTCTTCTAATAATTGATCGGGCTGCTCTGGATTAACCGTTGCAAAGCAACTATTTACTAGAGGGTAGGTTTTCCCATATATGGTTATTTCGTTCTTTTCATAATCAATTTTCTCAAGCAATCGCCTTTCTGACATATTAAAATACGGGCGTCTCTTGATGATCGGGATTTCCAGTTTGAATTGAATCATCGCGATTGCTTGATGAATTTTTGTAATTTGCAGTTGTTCATGATCAGATGGACTTTTATCGGAATGGACCTTAGGTCTAAAAGCTGGATTGTCTTCATAATACTTTTCCGATAGATTAAGTAATGGTCTTAGATTGATTCCATATACGTCTTCAATAATATCCAAATTGTCGTATCTCGCACAAATACGAATAATATTTGCCAGACATACCTTTGATCCAGCAAAGGCACCCAGCCATAGGACATCGTGGTTTCCCCACTGAATATCTACTGAATGGTAACCGATCAGTGTTTCCATAATTTTATCTGGTTCGGGTCCACGGTCGTAAATATCCCCAACTACATGAAGATGGTCGACAACTAATCGCTGTGTCGTATAGGCAAGACCTATGATCAGCTTATCGGCCTGTCCTAAAGAGATAATCTGTTGGACAATTTTTGAATAATAATCATCCTTATTGGTGGAATCATTTTTTTTGTAAAGCAGTTCTTCAATGATATAGACAAACTGATTCGGCAAAGCCTTCCGTAACTTAGAGCGTGTGTATTTAGAGGAGGCAAAAGAGATGAGCATAATCATCCGCTCAATCATTTCTGTATACCATTGATTTAATTCTAATTCATTATAAAAATGATTTTTTATTAACTGAAGTTTTTCTTCTGGATAATAAATTAATGTTGCAAATTCATTCCTTTGGTTTTCCGTTAAGATATATTGAAACAGGTCATTGATTTTCTCTTTTACCTTCCCTGAACCATTTCTTAATACATGTTGAAAGGCTTGATATTCACCATGTAAATCACTGACAAAATGTTCAGTCCCCTTTGGTAGATTTAGGATGGATTCGAGATTAATAATTTCTGTTGCTACTTTTTCTGCACTATCATATTTTTGGGCGAGTAAATCTAGATATTTTGCATTCAAAAAATATGTATCCCCTTTCAGAATTGGCTGCGTTTCTCTTATTAACATCATTCATTAATGCTATTATAAGGGATAAATAGTATATATTTGATAAAATAATACAAATTTTTATTGTCTTTATATGCAAAAGAAGGAAACTTGATGGCTGCAATCACAGAACTTCGCGAAACACATCACTCTTCACCTGCCGTATCGCTTTTAAAATCATATCTTTCGTCTGTAAAAAGCTAGAATCATCTAACCAAACTAACAGCTGCTCTTTCGCATTCATGTTCGAAAAACCAAATCCATAGTCGTCCCAAAACTCAATAATTTCTTTTACATCTACTACTTTTTGATTATTATCTGTGTCAGGATTTTTGTCTATTTTTGGATTAAAAGCTTCTTGTTGTTGTTTTTCTTTTTTATTTTGATTTTTATTTTTATTTTCTTTTTCTTTTTGTCCCCCTTCCGTATAACGACTCGTTAACGCATCGTCATGCGCTCCACAATCAAAATCTAGATATGTATCATTTCCCTTCTCCAATAATCGGGCCCTTTTATGAAAGCCTAATTTCTAACTTACAATACATAGAAATTAGGCTTTTCATATTTGTGAGTGTTTTATCTTTTTTAAAAATGATTGAATCCTTATAACACAGATGACGATGATCGATTATATTCGATACCTTGAATGCGCTCCTGATGGGTGTAAACATTAAATCCGTTAGCTCGGATAAAGCCAACCGCCGTAATTCCGAGTTCTTCTGCTAAATCTAGGGCAAGATTGGTAGGTGCAGATTTGGATAGAATAATTCCTACTCCAATCTTGGCTGCTTTAAGTAACACCTCGGATGAAATTCGGCCACTGAAAGCAATGATTTTATCCTTACGTGGTATTCGGTTAATCATGCAATAGCCAAAAAGTTTATCCAGGGCATTATGTCGACCGATATCCGTTCGTGCTGCCACAATTCCATCCTTCGTACATAGTGCGGCATTATGAACCCCGCCGGTTTGTTGAAAATGTGTAGAGTTTTCTTGCATTTGCTTCATTAACTCACGGCATTGTTCCGGTGTAACCGTCAATTTGGTCATTACCGTTTTCGCTGTCTTTACATCGTTATGAAAGTAAAATTGCCGCCCTTTTCCACAACAAGAACCAATGAATCTCTTCGAATGGAAATCTTTTTGGAGCGAATGTTTACTCACAAGATCAACATAAGCAAATCCCGTTTCTTCATCAATATGGATCGATTGAATATCTTGGTAGACTCGAATCACACCCTCAGAAGCTAGGAAGCCGACCACCAATTCTTTCAGTTCAGAAGGGGTACATACCATGGTGGCAAACTCAGTTCCATCTAATATAATCGTTAAGGCAGATTCGACTGCAATGTCATCCTTTTCCTCTATGAAGTTATGTCCATTATACTTTACAATGTTTTGAGAAGTAGTGATTTCCTTTAACAAATTCGGTGCCCCTTTCCATAAAATATTCTTGCCCTTAACCAACTTCTGTTTCAAGCTCAGCAATCGGCTTTTCTAGATATTGGGTATCTTTACGCGCATGATATCGTTCTGCTTTTTCAACAGTAACCGTGATGTTGTAATCCGGAATGCCGGCAAATTTCTCATACCGACCGCGCGGCAGTAAGTAGTTACCCTCCGGGAAATGAACTTCTAAATTTCCTTTCGCAATATCAACAAATTTGGCCGTACCTTGGAAGACGCCAAATCCGTTATAAACAACAATTCCTTCGCCTTCAGCAATGCTTAATTTTTGCCCATCAACAGGACTCATTAATACATCATAACGACCAGCACCGTTTAACGGATCTACTTCTTTATACACCATCGAGTTAAACTGCTTACCACGGCGAGATGTAATAATAAATTGTTCTGGCTTTTTATTTAAATCCGGAATATCAACCGGAATTAAGGTACCTCTCCCATCTTGAGTTGGACAAATTCCATCTTCACATAACCAAGCACCGCCCCACTGGAAAACGTCTCCTTGCTTTTTCAAATACTGGATGCCGTCGTAATCAGGGTTTGCTATGGCAATTTCCTCACGAATTGTCTGCCCGTCAGCAAAATCGACCAAATGAAACGTTTCTGGTTTTACACGCTTGGCAAGGTCCAGATAAATCTTCCATTCTGCACGTGCTTCTTCAATCATGTTTTTGTTACCAGTAATTTCAGGAGAGAAGTAAACCATCCGTTCTGTTGATGTACTCGTGCCGCCTCCTTCTTGCTCATAACGCGTTTTTGCCGGTAACACGATGACTGCTTCTTTCGCATCAACTAAAGTCGATGTATTTAAAATAATATCTTGATGAACGCGAATCTCCAGTTCAGATAAGGCTTGTTCAATAAAATCTGGGTCAGGCATCGTTTCTAAGAAATTACCACCAGATAGGTAATATAATTTCACTTTCCGCTCATGATCTTCTGGAAGAACAACGTTTTCTAGTGTGACACCAACTATATCACCCTGCCACTTTGGCAGGTCAAATCCCCAAAGTTTTTCGATTCGCTCTACATTTTTCTCATCCCAGCCTCCGCCAGGTAAAACAAACGGGTCTGCCCCCATTTCTCCGCTGCCTTGAACGCTAGAATGTCCACGGAACGGCATGAGACCAGCGTGCTTTCGTCCTAAGTGTCCACGAAGGAGTGCCAGGTTTGCTACTTGAGAGATATTGTCAGTTGCAAAGGAGTGCATGGTCAGACCCAGCGCCCATGCATACACCGCATTTTTGCTGTTTGCTAAAAGCTCAGCTAATTCAATGATTCGTTCTTTAGAAACACCTGAAGACTCGATGATATCTTCCCAAGGTTGTTCTTGGACTTTTTTCTTTAATCCCTCGTAACCGTTTACATGTTCCTCTACGAACTTATGGTTAATCGCTGACCCATATGCTTTTTCCTCCATATCAAACCAATGCTTCATGATTCCATGCATAAAGGCAATATCCCCGCCAATGTTGACTTGATAGAAGTCATCGGCAATTTTTGTACCGAATAATGCAGACTCAGGGTTTGATGGAATCCAATACTTATCCATCGCTGGTTCACGGTATGGGTTAACAACAATGATTTTGGTTCCTTTTTTCTTTGCTTCAAGCATATATTTCGAAGATACAGGTGATGAGTTCGAAGCGACACTTCCCCAAAACAATAAGACATCTGTTCCAATCCAATCTAAATAATTGGATGTCGAAGCTCCCACTCCAATGGAACGTTTTAAAGCTGTTTTACTTGGAGCATGGCAAATACGGGAAGCGTTATCAATGTGATTGGTCCCAAGAAAACGAGCTACCTTTGCTGCAACATAATAGCTTTCGTTTGTAATCCCTCGAGCGGTTAAATAAAATGAATATTGTTTAGGATCCAACTTTTTCATTTTATCTGCAATTAAATCCATTGCGCCATCCCATGTAATCCGTGAAAATTTACGTTCCCCTTTTCGACGAATCATTGGATATGGAATCCGACCTAGCTTACGAAGTTCACTGCTATCATACTTCCTTAGTTCATCGATATCTGCATGAAGAATTTCAGGCGAAATCGCAGGCATAGTATTTAGCCGAAGCACATTCAAACGTGTGGTGCAAACATGTGGCCCCTCTAATGTTTGGTCATACAACCCTGAAACACCGAGTGCACAACCGTCACAAACCCCTTTTGTAATAATACGTGTGGCATAGCCGATATTGTCTTTATTATCCCAAGCAATTTTCATCGTATCGCGGATATGCTGCGGCTTAATCTTTCCTAATCCAAAAGGAATTGGACTAACCCAGTATTTAGGGGCAGGTAACATTGCCTTTTTTTGTGGTCCTGGATGTTGAGTTTTTCCCATTTTCATTTCCTCCTCAATCATGTCAATTGCAATTTTTCAAATAAAAAACCACCTAAGATTATATTCATCCGATAAAACGGACAAATAGCTCTAGGTGGTTAGTCTTTAACAGGGTCGCTGTCAAGTGCCAACAATATGTAGTTGAATGATGTTTTCATTGGGGTTAACTTTTTAAGTTAAACTTTTCCTCAATATCTTGATCAAACACGAAGATTGACATCCCCATGTCGTCTTCAATATCAATATCCACAAAGACACGAATGAATCTTGCACCAAGTAGTTCTTCCATTTCCTGTGGATAGTTTTTTTTATAAATCTCCTTGACCATTTCAGTACGAGCAGATCGTAACATTTGTCTCCCATCTTCCGCTGAAGCAATAAATTTTTCAATAGGAGATAAATTACCTTCTAATTCACAAATTGCCCAGTTCTTACAAAACGTTGTTCGAACTTGACTAGGGCCTTTACCCATATGACGTTTTCGATACGCGCGAACAATGTTACTAAATTCTGCTTCATATTTATTCACATGATTCAACTCACTTGTTTTACTCAATGTTATCACTATGTTAATGGTGTTTATTCTATAAGTATACTATATAACGGAATAAAAATAAAAACCATTGTAATAGATTCTTTTTAGATTCCTTAAAATAGGCGGAATCCCATTTGAATCATTACAACGATTCGCCTCAAACAGGTTCGCTGTTACGCACCAACTGTTATAATATTTTACCCTTGTCATATGAGTTAAAAAACCTCTTAACCGATCAACAGGTTCGCTGTTTCGTATTAAAAGGGACTCCTATTTTATATTAAAATCGTAAGTTTCACAAATTGTTCACATTTGACAACTTAATCGTAACATGGCAGTGAAATTAACACAATAGATAAAATTTTAAATACCATTTGTTCTCGTTCCGAGGCCTTATCATGGAGCGGTAAATATGAAATCGCGACTGTGTAGATAAAATTATTCATCGCGGATTTCGTTCGATCAGGAGAATCATGAATCGTTTACCACTTCCTTCTTTTTGATCATTCCCACTGCATGCTAATTATTATCTAGCAATTAATTATTCCACGCCACTTTCTAAAATCGTGAAAGTCTTTTTATCACAATTAATTTCCGCCCTTGCTCCATAGGGCAATATAAATTTCGGTTCGGTATGACCAAAATTCAAGTTATATAGGATCGGCAAATCCTCCAAATTAAATTCCTTCATGACTTTTTGAATTTCAACTTTATATTCCTCGTAATATTTCTCGTCTTGCGGTTTACCAAAAATGATTCCATTGGCTTTTTGTAGAATTCCTTGTATGGCATAATTTCGCAACCAATACTTAATATTATTTGGTTCCGGCTTTTCTTCAGATGTTTCAAAGAAAAGAATACTATCATTCCAATACTTCTTTTCAGGCCAAAGCACTGTTCCTTTCGCAAACTCTAGTACCTCAATACAACCTCCAATCAGATGTCCTTGTGCTACACCTGAGCCTTGAAGTATCTCATAACCTACATTTTGTCGCATTGCCCGTCGCCGGTTCTTATTCTCTTCTATCCATTCTATACGTTCACTCGTCCATTCTTTGGCTGGTTGAATTTCGCCAATCATCTCATTTGAAAAGAGCGTTCGATTCACCATGTTAATCGTATATGGATCCATCTTAACGTTTTCAGCAAAATCGGTTAATATTGCCGGACCATAAAAAGAAGAAATTCCTGCTTTATGACAAAATAAATGTGAAACAGTTACATCTGAGTAGCCCATAAAAATTTTCGGGTTTTCACGTATAACATCAACATCAATATAAGGAAGTAAACGAATACTATCTTCTCCACCAATATTTGCAAAGATTCCTTTAATGCTTTCATCTTTAAATGCTGTCATCAAATCTTCAGCACGAGCTTGTGGATTTTTATAAAGATAGTCGCTCCCTTTTAAACTATTCGGCATGGGGATAACTTTCAGTCCAAAAACTTCTTCTAATCTCTTTACACCTTGTTCATACCGCCATCTAAGTTCTGGATCACCAGCTCCTCCCCAAGAAGGACTTACTGTAGCAACACGATCTCCCGGCAGCAATTTCTTTGGCTTTATTAACATATTTACTCCCACCCTTGTAGCATTTGATTAGCGAAGAATATACCATCCTCGTAGATAAAGAACATTTCACCTAGCTTTAATTTCTACAACATTTAATAAATTACCTGCTGTTATTTGACCTACATAGAAGATATAGGGTTTTATGAAGAAAACGGACATGTGCTTTTTCAGAAGCATGTGAATATTTAATGAACAAGCTAATACCGTGGTCAAATAAAAATGGTATGGAATCTATTTATCAATTAAATGATCCGTTCTCAATCCCGATTGTTGCTACTTCGCAATTATTCTACTTAACAATATCGAATAAACGTATTAGAGCTTCATAATAGAATAGAAATATGCTTTCAATTATACTGATGATTAGGATGCAAAGGATTCTACCAGAAAGAAGGACTATATATGCTATTTTACGTAATTGCTATCCTCGTTATTGTGATGGACCAGCTTTCTAAATATCTAATTCGGGCCTACATTGACATCAATGAAACATTTACATTGTGGGGAATACAATTCACACATATCGAAAATAGCGGGATGGCAGGAGGTTTATTTCAAGGCTATGCGCGGCTCTTCGGTGTTGTGGCTGTGTTGTTCGTTATAGGTGTTTTATATTTTCGCAAAACCGGAGATATGAAAGGTGCTCTCATCGATAGCAGTTTTGGATTCCTAGTCGGCGGAGCAATTGGAAATGGCATTGATCGACTTTTGTTTGGGCAGGTGACAGATTTTATTATTCGCTCTGGTGGAATTCTTAACTTGGCCGATCATGCTATCGAGATCGGGGGGTTACTGCTTATTATTTATGGAGTCGTTAGCTGGTTGAAAAAAAAGCACTAGCTTCTCTAGAAATGCATATGTGAAAATGCTCTTTTACTGTCTTTGCTAAAGTCAAAGGAGGATTATTTTTTTGGTTAAATGACAGTAAGGCTACGATCAAGCTTGCAAATGCAAACGTAATCATGAAGGTTTCATAGTCAATAAAAAAGTGAAAGTCCCTTTTTTAATATATAAACATACTATTACTGTTCGCCAGAAATGTTTGTTAAGTTCGTGCCCCAAAAATGACATTATGTTTTTACAGCCCAAAATGTTGTTTTGCCAGCTCTTTGAATTTTACCTTATCAATATTCTCTTTCGTGAGAATCCCGTCAGCCCATTGGGTAAATGTGGTATCCGTTAAGGTTATATTTCCGTTATTTGTAAGTCGAGTTATTAATGGATGTTTGTTAAATGAAGATTTCGGATGTTCGGTAATAATTGTTTGGATTTCATTTAACTTCGATAAATCTTCAATAGGTTTCTTGGTATCAAATGCATAGCCAATTTTCCAATCTGAATCTTTATGCTTTAATTTCATTTCTAAACAATAGTACCCATATTGTTGATTTACTTTTTTAATTCGAAACTCTCCATTATACGAAGAAATGGTCTCACCGGATATTGGAACGGGTTTTAACGGTAAATTCCCACCAAAACCCGTGTCAACTAAATAGGTTTGTCCCTCGTGGTTTACAAGAACCGTGACATGTGTCCTTCCAAGTTGATGATACTCTTCGGCAGCATGATTATAAACAACACCGTCTGTTAAGACTGCATTAAACCCATTTTCTAATAGGTAGAAATAGAAAAGTGGATTTAATTCGAAACAAAGGCCGCCTTCGTTTCTTTCCACTATTTTGTTCATTAAGTTTCCCTTTGTAATCTTATGAGTTTTGTTTTCAATGATAGATAAATTTTCAAACGGTATGTTTTGTGCTGTTTTTTCAAGAACCTCAGCTAAATTTTCAAAGGTAATTGTTTCGTTATTCTTAATGCCTATTCTTTTATGAAATAAAGACGTCAGTTTTTGCATTTCTACCCTCCATGCCCTTTTATTGCTTTATTTTCTGAAATTCCCTTTAGGTGAAAATATAATAATTAACGTCGAAACCTATGATAAATCCCTAGAAATTTATGGTATGAAATGAATAAAAGCCAGGATAATGAATTTTATCATTAGTTCATGATTCAAGACGGATTAGAGATCTCCACAAATAAAAAAGGTAAAAAAAATAACTACAAATTGTTTTACAATTCGAGTCATTTTTTTAGGCCATTATCTTTCCTTTTTATAAAAACGCTCCCCTGTTAGGGGATTATAGTACACTCTTGTTTTCTCATTGGTCACTGGGTCAATGTTTATTTCATCTGTTTTTTCAAATCCGGCGGGCACTTTATCACCCTGCCGACCTTTGAAACGTTTGTCATAAATAAGCACTCCTAATAAAATAAAAACAATAACAGCGATGATTTGCAAACCGTAATAGGTGATAATTATCCAAAGTCCGTTCATTACATTTTCTCGACTACGACTGCCGTTCCATATGCAAAGATTTCACTCATATTTTTTCCAGCTTCCCCTGAGTCAAAACGAGTCATAACTACTGCATTGGCACCCATCGCATTTGCATTCTTGATCATCCGGTCCATGGCTTCTTTTCTCGAATCCTCCAGCATTACGGTATATTGTTTAATTTCTCCGCCTACCAAACCTTTTAAGCTCGCCATAATATCCGCACCCAAGCCCCGGCTTCTAACGATTAAACCAAAAACAGGTCCTTTTACTTCGACCACCTTGTAGCCTTGGATATTTTCTGTTGTAACAACTAGCATACAAACACCCCCATCAAACATTCGTAAAATATATGAATAGCCTTTACTTCGTAAATGCGCACCCATTATTCCTTATTATACCATTTATAAAGTGTCAGGCACCATTCAATTATATTTTCCGATTACTTAATCCGGATTTACTAACTTGGAAAACGTCCAACCTGTCAAGAACCGTTCCCATGAGCTTCCATGCCCTCATGGCCAACTATTTAGTAACGCTCACTTGTTCAAAAGGCCATGAGGGCAATTGTTTACGCAGAGTCTTATCTTCCCTGTAACCTAAAGCGTACTCACCTTGCATAATCGTATGGATTTCCCTTGTGCCTTCATAGATCACAGGAGCTTTGGAATTTCGCAAAAAGCGCTCAACTGGATATTCATCGGAATAACCATAAGCCCCATGGATTTGAACGGCATCATTTGCAGCATCAAAAGCAGCATTACATGAAATCCACTTAGCCAGAGACGTCTCCTTTGTATTTCGTTTACCCTCATTCTTTAACCACCCTGCTTTAAAAACCAGCAATCTGGAAATCTCAAGATTTGCGCTCATCTTTGCAATCATTTGCTGTACAAGCTGGTGCTTTCCAATCTCTTTCCCAAATGCTTTCCGTTCATGGCAATACATAAGGCTTGCTTCAAGACTTGCTTCTATTAAACCTACTGCTCCTGCAGCCACTGTAAATCGGCCGTTATCTAGTGCAGACATGGCAATTTTAAACCCTTCCCCTTCTTCACCTAATCTGTTCACAACAGGAACTTTTACATCAGTTAAAAATACTTCTCCAGTATTTCCAGCACGAATACCCAACTTACCCTTGATCGCCTTCGTTTCTACCCCTTCAAAACTACGTTCGACTATAAATGCAGTAATTCCTTTATGCCCTAAATCATGATTTGTCTTGGCAAAAATTAAGAAATGATCAGCAACATCACAAAGAGAAATCCATGTTTTAGACCCATTCAAAATATAGTAATCTCCGTGCCTAGTAGCTGATGTATTCATCGCTGCAACGTCAGATCCCGCATTCGGTTCTGTCAATCCGAAAGCACCAATTTTACGACCTTGTGCTTGGGGGACTAAATACTTTTGTTTTTGTTCCTCTGTTCCCCATTGCATGATCGTCATGCAATTTAGTCCCGTATGAACAGAAACGGCTGTACGATAGGCAGTATCTCCTCGTTCCAATTCCTCACATACAATCGCCAGTGCATTATAATCCATGCCAGCTCCGCCATACTCTTCGGGGATACAGACACCCATTACTTGCAAATCCGCCAATTTTTTCAAAATAGCCGGTTCAAAATAACCTTGGCGATCCCACTCCTGAATATTTGGAATGATTTCCTTATCAACAAATTTTCTAACCATTTCCTTTACACTTTGCTGCTCAACTGTTAATTCAAAGTTCATCATATATATTTCCTCCCTAAATAATATTATTTTGTTTTAATCTCGAAATTTCTTCAGAATTGTATCCAATGCTCTCTAATAGTGATTCTGTGTGTTCGCCAAACAGTGGAGGATGGCGCCTCATAGTTACCGGTGTTGCCGATAACTTCAACGGTGAGCCAGTTAATTGAAGATGATCAATTAATGGATGTTCCATTTCGATAATCATCTCTCTAGCCTTTATCTGTGGATCTTCAAACATTTCAGCGATGGTGTTGATTGGGCCATTCGGAACCCCAGCAGCATCAAATCGTTCTTTCCACTCTTTTTTTGGCTTTTTTGAAAGCAGTTCTTCACAAATGGCAATCAGTTTATCGTTATTCTTTAAACGCTGTTCATTATGAATAAATTCTTCCTTTTCCGCTAATTCCGGTCTACCCAGGACAGCAGCAAATCGCTTAAACTGCTCATCGTTTCCTACAGCAATGACAAGTTCACCGTCCATGGTATTAAACACCTGATACGGGGAAATATTTGGGTGTCGATTGCCCAGTCGTTTTGGAATCACTCCGCTGCATAAATAATTACTTGCCACATTAATTAATGAAGAAATCTGGCAATCCATCAGTGAAATATCAATTTCCTGCCCTTCCCCGGTCTGGTTCCGATGCTGTAAAGCTCCCAATATGCCGATACAGGTATACAGTCCTGTTAACACATCTGCGATCGCCACACCAACTTTTACCGGATTCCCTTCAGGTTCGCCAGTGATGCTCATCAGCCCACTCATTGCTTGAATGATATAATCATAGCCTGGCAAATCCTTATAGGGACCCGTTGAACCAAAACCTGTGATGGAAGCCAAAATCAGTCCAGGGTTTATTGTTTTTAACTGCGAATAGCCTAATCCCATCTTTTCAAGTGTTCCAGATTTAAAGTTTTGAATCACGACATCGCTAGTAAAAGCCAGTTTGGAAAAGATCTTTTTCCCTTCTTCTGATTTAAGGTTAAGTGTCATACTTTGTTTATTCCGATTGGCACATAAATAGTACGCACTTTCTCCATTGACAAAAGGCGGCCCCCAGCCCCTCGTTTCGTCGCCTGATGCATAGTGTTCAATTTTGATCACTTCTGCTCCCAGGTCACCGAGAATCATAGAACAAAATGGTCCTGCCAGTACCCGAGAAACATCCAAAATTCGGATTCCATCAAGTGCCCCTTTCACAAAATCACCTCTTTCCGACTACTTATAAAACAAAAAGGAGCCAGCAAAGCAAGCAATGAAAAATTCCATTGATTGCTTTACTGACTCCTACTCATAGCTCGTCTTCCGGCGAAGGAAGATCAAGTGAATATAGTCAATTTAATATCATCATTTTTATTACGATCCATCTGGTCATGCAGCAAGGTTTTTGCTGTCATACAGTTGTTATTCTAACTATATACCAATAATTTGAATTTTTCAACAATTACTTTTCTGTAGATTTTATTTGCTGGTAATGGAGATCTAGATCTTTTAACGCCGCTACCAATGCATTGGCAGCCTTACCTCGATAATACATTTGAAGTGCAGCAATTGCGTCATCGATTCCGTCGTTTAAACTCATCCCCCTTAACACCTGGCCAACAAACCCACGGGCATGTTCAGTAGCCAATGTACAGGAGGCCTCGAGAATGACTCCATATTTTGAATCGACTTCTGCTGTAATCGTCAATGTCTCAAATACACTTTTCGCTGCCATCCCTTGAGGTAACTTTGCATGCCCGGCAATAAACAGAGTTTTTCCATTCATCATCTAATCCACCTCGCTTTTAAAATAATGATTTACATTTATTACATGATCTACATTTACTCTATTAATTTGGTTTCTGAGGGAAAACGCCTGACTACCAATTTTCCAATGATGATTTACGGTGGAAAAATTTAAGTCTTGTTAATGTATTCTCCAATTAATTCAATAATCCTGTTGTGTTATTTCAAGAAAGATAAGAGAGTCAGAACAATTTGTATCTTTTTTCATGTAGAACCGTGTCAAGAAATAAATCCACCTTTTTAAATAAAGTGCCAGGCACCTCTTCAAATGGTGTCTGGCACTTTATTATTTCATTTCGTATCAAAATGGACGGATGCAGCTCTATTTAATAATAATTCCGATGGCGCACTCGCATATAAATACAACCTATGCATCGGCCTGGTCATGGCTACATACAATAATTTGATGTCTAACTCTTCTTCTCTGTACGATTCTTCCATGGAAAGAATCAATACGGCATCAAATTCCAATCCTTTGGAAAGGTAGGAAGGCAGGATCACAACGCATCCCTTTTTCATATCTTCTTTTTCTTCTAATAGCTGTATTGGAAGACTGCTATTCTCCAGCATTTTATGTATTCGTAAGCACTCTTTGTCTGTTCTTCCAATAATCGCAATCGAGTTAAGTTCTTCCTCTTTGAGTAAATTAATATCATGTTCAAGTATCTTTTTTACCTGTTCCAAATTACCAGGGTCAATTTTCGTAAAACATGGTTTGTCCCCATGTCGAATGACTGGTTCTACTTTTGGTAAGTCTTTATCCATGATAGAAAGAATGTCATTGGCTAAATGCATAATTTCGACTGTCGTTCGATAACTCTTTTGTAAAGCTTGATAATTAGCATTTGGGAAAATGTCGTTTACTAATGGTTCCCAGCTGTTTAACCCTCGATAGGAATGAATCCCTTGGGCTAAATCTCCCACAATCGTAAACAATTCTGTTTCAAAACCTTCTTTTAGTGCGGCAAATTGGAAATAGCTATAGTCCTGTGCCTCATCAATGAAAACACTTTTCATTTTATATGGTTCTTCAATACCTTCTAATTTTGACTTCATGTAAAATATTGGAGCTAAATCCTCAAGCTCTAGCGCCTTTTTAGCAAAAATCCTTTGACAATAGTTACTTAACCTCTTGCATTCTAACTCGGAAAGCGTTCGAGAATATTTTTGTAACAGTTCAGGGGACGTAATCAATTCCCTATATAAGGTAAAAATATCTTTTTTAACAAAAGGTGCCATATAATTTTTTATTGCTACCTTCGATTCTAGTTCCACCCTACTTATTCTTTTTTCTTTCGAATCCATGAAGCTGACTACTTTTTCCGTTCTTTTTTCTGAATCCAGCCTGCTGCTAAAAAGGAGCTTTTCTAATGCATCGTCATATTTGCTATTAATTTTTGAAAGAATCATCGATTTTTTTATTCTTAAATCATTTGCTAATAGATTTTTAATTTTATCCAATCTCTTATAGATAGGTAAGTAGTGAAATTCATTGATAAATAGTTTTTTGAGTTTCCCCCCTCTCATTAGTCGTGATTTTTCAATCATAAAATCCTCGGAAGGTGCCAAATTAAACTCAATTTCTTTTAAATAGTGGTCAATTAACTCCTTAAAATCCAGCGATCCTTTATAACTAGACACCCATTGAATCCATTTTGATTTTTCGTTTCCGTTAATGAGCGCCATTAATTTTGAATTAGGAGATATTAATGTTAATTTCTTCCCTAAACAATTTCTCATAAATTCAATATAGGTGGTTTGTTTAATTTTGTTTACCCCTAGATCAGGCAGAACGGCGGAAATATAATCGATAAACAATCTATTTGGCGCAAGAATCATTAATTTTTCTGGAGGAAATCGATATCCAGAAGAGTAGAGAAAGTAGGAAATTCGATGGAGAGCAATGGTTGTTTTTCCACTTCCAGCCGCTCCTTGAACGATAATAGGGTGTTTAAGTGAAGCTCGAATTACTTCATTTTGTTCATTTTGGATGGTCGCCACAATTTCTGTTAAGCGATTATCCGCTTTTCCTGATAAGGATTTCTGCAATAGTTCATCATGTGTGGTTAAATCGATATCCCTAATCTCTTTTAATAGTCCATTTTCGATTTCATACTGCCGCTTTAACGATAAATAGCCACTTTGCGTTTCTCCATAGGCATCATACGAAACATTTCCTAACCGGCCATCATAGTAAACATTTGCAATCGGTGATCGCCAATCGACAATAATCGGAATCTGATTCACACGGTCAAACAGTGAGGCTTTCCCAATATATAAAATCTCTTCTTTGGTGTCACCACTGCTTGTAAAATTGATTCTCGAAAAATATGGTTTCCCGATGACGCTTGCTAACCGTTCCAATTCACTTTCGGCCAATTCTAAATATTGAGCATTCGTTAAAAGGGTCATGTAGCTTAAACTACTGTCTGACGTATCCAGTTCAGCAAAGGCTTCTTTCAAATTCTCGACAAACTGTTCTTTATTTCCCTTCGATATTTCCAGAACGCTTTTAATATATTCCTTAGTAAACTCTAGGCGCTCCACTTCTGTTTGATAATCTTTATGTTCATGAACTGATATTTGTTTTTTCGAGCTCATTCTCTTATCCGTCACCTCTCAATATGAGTTTTACAACGGGAACTGGCACAAAAAGAAACATCTACAATTTTTTGTAGATGCTTTTCTTTACATTGGAGCTATATTTTACCATTTAACGTGCTTTAATACAATAAACTTTTTGTAAACCGACCTCTGATTTATTCAAAAAGGTCGGGTTTTAAAGGAATTTATTTTATTTTGTTTGAGAAATTTGGTTAACTATTTGGGTTAATGCCTCATTAATCGGCGTAATTGGACGACCGAGTACCCTTTCAAAATCATTACTTTCAACTGCTAATGAACCATTTCGAATACTCTCTTGAATTCCAACAACAATTGGAATGACAAAATCCGGTAAACCTAGACCTTTCATGATTTCTGCATAAGTCTCATCAGTGACTTGTTGTACAGGTATTTCTTTACCCAATACATCGCCAAGAGCAGATGCTAATTCTTCTTGAGTTAATAGAGGAGCAGAAAGTTCATATACCTTATTTTCGTGACCGTTTCCGACAAGCACGGCTGCTGCTGCATCTGCATAATCTTTTTGTAGTGCCCAGCCTACTTTGCCTGTTCCAGCTGAAGTTACCCATGGAGCACCTGCAATCGCCCCTTGAATGCTCCCAATTTCGTTTTCCAAATACCAATTGTTACGCAAGAAAGTATATGGAATCCCTGTTTTAATAATTGCTGCTTCTGTCGCAACATGAGGCGGTGCCATTAAATTTGTGCTTTCTGTTGCATTAGCCAAACTTGTATAAGCGATATATTTCACTCCTGCCCGTTCAGCTGCTGTGACTGCATCTGTATGCTGACGAATTCTTGTTTCATTGTCACCATCCGCAGAAATAATTAATAAACGATCAATCCCTGCAAAAGCAGTATCTAATGTTTCCGGAAGGTCAAAATCTCCTTGGCGAACTTCTACTCCACGAGCTCGTAATCCTTCTGCTTTCTCAGGATTGCGTACACTGACAGCCAATTGATTCGCTGGTACAGTTTTTAATAAGGTATCCACTACTTTTGATCCTAATTTTCCTGTTGCACCTGTTACTAATATTTTCATTTGATATTCCTCCAATTGTTTTATTGTTAAAATTATTTTTATTATTGCCACTAACCTGTAATCAATTCAATTACCTGTAATCATTTTAATAACATGTTGATCTTTTGTCAACGTAAAAACCATTTATATATTTTGTTCGTAATTTTGGTATAATACACTTGTAATCAAATTGATTACATTATAATAATATGGAGATATTAAAGTGAGAGACAATAGAGAAGGTGAGCAAAGATGTCGGTTAGCAGCCGTTTTTCAGTTGGAATTCATATATTAACACTTCTTGAGGTTAATAAAGGCGAGGTAAACTCATCAGAGTTTATTGCGGGAAGTGTCAATACAAATCCAGCCGTGATAAGAAAAATTATGGGCATGTTAAAAAAAGCAGGATTAGTAAATGTAAGACCTGGTATTGCTGGGGCTGAACTAGCAAAGAATCTATCTACTATTACCTTGTTGGATGTTTATAAAGCAGTTAATGTTGTCCAGGAGAAAGAATTGTTTAGCATACATGAAAATCCCAATCCTAATTGTCCCGTAGGGAGAAATATTCAAAATACAATTGGTCCACTGTTTTCAATTGCCGAGGCGGCTTTGGAGAAAGCTCTCGGAAATGTAACCATTGAGGATGTAGTCAGGGATATTACTAAAAAAGAGAATAGAATGTAAAAATACAATAGAGAAAGCCGAGGATACCGTACTCCTCGGCTCTCAATTTGCATAAAACTGATTTTTAACTAAAGTTAATAGTTTTCAGATATAACCTAGATGAAAACACTTAGTGGTAATGTAGTATGACCGGCAAGATGCTCTTACTTTTTATAGCTGAGACCAAAGCCGAAGGTGTAGTCGTCACCCGCTGCATTTGTGTAAGTATAGTCAAACTTTTCGGCATATCCTGGGACATCAGACGCGTTCTTTTCTACAGCCTCTTGATTGGCTGGGATTGTGATAGGCAGCTTACCTGTTGGGTTAAAGCGTCCGCGAAGGACATCGAGTAGTGCTTCAGCCTTGACGCTGTAGGTAGCCACGACGGACGCAGCAGCAGGCTCTACCTCATCGATAACCCATGGATTGGTCATGTTGATCACAAGGGTAGTTGGGACGGCTGCTTCGATTTGTTTAACTTTTGCAACGTTAATTCCGGTGTTTGTGCCTAATTTAATGTCTACAGTAGAGTTGTCAGGCAACTCGAATGGACTTGGACGCAGCCAAACAACTGCGGCATTTGCTTCATCAAGCGTGTCAACGGTCGTTACTGTTGGGTCTTCCTTCGCAATCATCTTCTTCAATGCGTCTGTGCGACTGGCACTGTTGGAACCGCTAAACACTTCTACGTATAGCTTTGTATCTGCGATTTTTTCATCAGTCAGCGGCAGCATTCCTTGATTGTTGCGGAGAAGTGTTACGGACTTAAGATGCGCTTCGTCTGCTCTGGCCTGTGATTTTTCTGAGCTGGCAATGGCCTGAGCTTCTGTCGGATTCGTATATGGGTCCTCGAAAAGTCCGAGGTTGAATATTTCAGTAAGCAGCTGGGACACGGAAGGATCAAGGTCTTTCTCTTTAATTAAGCCTTTATTTACAGCAGAGATAAGGCCGCTTGGGTCGTTGTTGTCAGAGAAAATGTTAGTTCCTGCATCGATTGCCTTGGCAAACTTCTGCTCGATTGTTAGGTCATGCACACCCCAGTCGCGGTTGGTCAGCACGCCGCTGTCGCTGTTGACGTATCCCTTAAAGCCCATCCGGTCACGGAGCAGGTCAGTGAGGAGGGTCTTGTTGTAAGCACCGGCTACCTCTTCGAACTGCTGTGTCTCCGATTGCCAAAGCTCACGTGGAAGCTGTGCAGCGCTGCCCTCATTTTTAGGGACATTGTAGTAGGACATGACCGAGCTCACTCCAGCATCAATGGCAGCTTGGAATGGCGGCAGCTGATATTTGTAAAGGCTGCCAGGTGTTGGATAGGTCGCAAACTGACCGGACTCATTGTGCGGGTCGAGGCCTCGGACGACCGCTCCGTCACCAGGGAAATGCTTAACGGTCTGTGCGACAGACTTGCTGCTAAGCTCCTCACCTTGGAAACCAAGGACGAGTTCTTTGGCAATTTTTGCATTCAACGTTGGGTCTTCCCCGAACGTGCCGGAAATGCGGCGCCAGCGCGGTTCAGTCGCAGTTTCAATCTGATAGCCGTAGTCCTTCTGGATGCCGGCTTCGCGCCATTCGTCGCGGGCAATCTCGGCAAAGTCGCGAATGAGGCTGAGGTCACGCGTTGCCGCTAGACCCAGGGTTCCAGGCCAGGTGGAGAATTGACCGGAAGCCTCGCTGATGCCGAACTCGTTCTGTTCATTAATGTTATTCCTCGGGTTGGAGGTGAAAACGATCGGGATACCCAGCGGTGAGGCCTCGGCAATCTCCTGATATTGGTTTGCTCGCTCCGCTAGAGCTTTAGCTGAAAGATTGTCTCGGATAATAAGGTAGCGAATATGGCGATTATTGATGTAATCGTTGATGGCGGTCGTGCTAAGTGATGTGATTTGCATGATGCCTGCCTTCTCCTCCATGCTCATTCGCGGCAGGAGATCGGTTACACGCTTTTCGGTGGACAAGCGCCAGTCCTCGTAAGGATCAAGCTTGCCATTGGCATTGAGATCTTTGAATAGTCGTTGACCAATCTTAATAGTGGGCTTAACATGAGCTTCAACCGATGGCGCCTTTTTCCCACCAGCATTTGAGTGGTCCGGTGGTGAGGCAAATGCCCCGCCGGCAATCGTGGCAGCAGCCACACTTGTGATAAGAGAAGACATAACCATTCTTCTTAACCGTTTCGATTTTTTTGCCAATTTTGCTACCCCCTTGAAATTTGTTGAAAGTAAATCATAAAAGCGTTCGCAAAAAAATATTTATATTTTCCCTCCCTTGCGCCCAAAAACTTGACGTTCATTATTTGTAACCGGATACAAAATGGGACAATTAAATTATACGAAAATTAAGACAATTAACCGTTGTATTAATTTTAGGTTTTTTTGTGATATTTTTATTTTTTATCTCTATAGTTAAATTCCGGTGACACACCCCGCATTTTCTTGTTTCAAACACTTTGTTCCACATGACCACTTATTAATAGATTAGTAGGAGATTAAATTATTTAGTTTAAGATAGTCATCACTTCTTTTTATAAAGGTAAAATGAATGGGTTTTATTAAAATTAGCACCATCCAAGTGTTGGATGGTGCTAATTACAAGCTATGTGAAACGGTTTATAACGATCTTCTCCTCTATTTAACACTTAAACGGGCTTTATGAACGAGTTACTTCCTCTTCGAATCTATATAGAAAATAAGGAATACAAAGGAAATGGTCAGGAACAAGAAATTATTACTATTTTGTGTTCATCAAAAAAAAGTGTCAGGCACCATCCAATTTTCTGGTTGGTGTCTGACACTCATTTATTCATTTCCTGGTATTCATTTAACAATTTATTCAGGAAGTCTAGTCTCTGCTTCGCATTCTCTTTGATTATGATATCTACGCCTGTATCAACAACTTTTTCAACATTTTCTCCTCTTGTTACTTTCAATGCTGTTTCAACGCTTAAATATCCCATATCATAAGGATTTTGTGCTACTGTACTAGATATCGTTCCATCCTTGATTAACTCCAGCATATCAGGGATTCCGTCTGCTCCGATGACTGGTATCGTAATACCTTGTTCCTCCAATACCTTTATTACTTGTACAGCAGAAGTGTCATGTGTGGCAAAGACTCCCTTAATATCCGGATGATCATGTAATATCTTTGTCATTTCTTTTTTTACTGTCTTGGGATCATCCGATATCCCTACAGTTTCTGCCGCTAATGTGATCCCTGCATCTTTTAAAGCCATTTTAGCGCCGTTTATCCGTTCTCTAAATACTGAAAGGGACAAATCGCCACCGATAATGGCCACTTTATTTCCAGGTTGAAGCTGCGAGGCTAAAAGTGAACCTGCTTTTTTTCCTAAATCCACGTTATCGGTACCGATATAAGAAGTTTTATTTTCCAGTGGAAAATCATTATCTACTAATAATACAGGGGTTTTTTTGGTTTCCGTAAACTTTTCCAGTATAGGAATAACCGTTGAATCCGTCGGTGCGACAATTAATACATCTGGATTTTCTTGATAGGTCTTCTCTAATAATCTACTTTGTGCTTCAGCAGATTCATTACGTGGTGCGATAACCTTCCCATCAATGCCAAAATCTCTGAATCCTTTTTCAGCGCCTGCTTTAATAATTTGCCAATATTGTATGTCTAAACTTTTTAAAACAATGACCACTTTCGGTCTTTCATCTACAAATGAATTAGAAATAAAACTTATAATGATGACAGAAATAACCGCTCCTACAAGATAAACTAGCTTTCTATTTTTTAACAATACATCCTCCCCTCTCCCTTATTTTAAGAATAGTAACGATCAGTTATTAAGAATGGGATTTAATTGAAAGCGAACTGAGAAAATGGTCCCCTCATCCCCCGTTGTTATATTAATTTCAGCGTGGTGTCGTTTTGCTACACTGTAGCAAATAGCCAAACCTAATCCTGTACCCGTTTCCTTCGTTGTAAAGAAAGGTGTTCCTAATTTTTGTAGAACGTCCGGGCTGATGCCGTGACCCTGATCTTTTATTTCTAAAATGACGGCTTGGTTTTTTGTATATGTTTTTATCGTAAGTTTTCCATTCGACGACATGGCATCGAGTCCATTAAGGGCGATATTTAAGATTAGCTGACGGATTTCTTTTTGATCGATATAAATATCCGGACACTTATTTAAATCAAGCTTAACTTGTTTATTTGACCGAAAAGCCTCCGCTTGAATGAGTGGAGATAATGCTTCTAGTATCGTATTTAAGTTTTGCTTTTTCTTCACACTGACCTTGTTTTTGGCTAAATTAAGAAATTCAGTAATAATCGCGTTCGCCCTATGTAATTCATCTAACATCAAATCAATGATCTCTGCTGATAAATTAGCGCTGTTATTCCTTGATAATTGTAAAAATCCTTGAACTGTGGTCATCGGATTTCTAATTTCATGGGCAATTCCTGCTGCCATTTCACCGATTAAATTCAACCGATCTAATCGGGACATCTCTTTCTCTAAGTGAACGGTATCGGTAACATCTGTTAAAACAATTAACGTACATGGTTCAGGATGGATATCAATCATTTCAGTCGATAATAATCCATCGCGAATATCCCCGTTTTTTGTTTTATAGCTAATTTTCTTATTACGAATTTTCCGATCAAGATCAATCGGTTTACCCGTTGATTCATCCACAAAATTATTCACATTTATTTTGTGTTTTTCCAACTCAGCGTGGCTATATCCAGTAAATTTTATCCAACTAGTATTTACTTCAATAAAAGTTAAATTCTTCTGCGAAAAAATCGCCATTAAACAGGGACTAGATTCAAAAATTTTCCGAAATCTTTCTTGGGAACGGTAAAGATGGTTGGCGATTCTTTCTCGTTCCTCTATCTCTGTTTGTAGTTTTTCGTTAGCCCTTATCAGTTCTAGCGTTCGTTCTTCTACTTTTTGTTCCATTGTAGTGAATTGGAGTTTTTTAATTTCCTCTATCTGCTTTCTTTCTGTGACATCCCGAATCGAACAAACAAAAAGCAGTTGATTGTCAACAGTGGTTTCCCCGATAAGAATGTCCGCATAAAAGTGACTTTCATCTTTCCGAATAGCCACCGATTCGATCACCTTTCCAACAGATTGCTTGATTGAGGAAAAGAATGAAAACGAAGAATCCTGGACTTCGTTACCCATCCATTTTAGAAAAAGCATTACCACATGTTTACCGATTAATTCCTCAGCCTTGTAACCAAACATGCTTTTTATTGCTGGATTCACTGATAGAATGGAACATTGATCGTCAAACGTAAGGATCGTGTCGACGATGGTTTCACCAATAACTTTGGATAATGCCTCTGTCCGCCGTAAATTTAACGTTGCTCTATCTAACTTTTTATTCACTTCATTCAGTTGAACTTTACGTTCTCGATCGGTCTGAATGATATTTTCTTTGTGATTTTGATAAATTTTAACAAATTGTTCGATTTTCTGTTTCAATGTTTTGGGATTAAAGGGTTTAAAAATATAATCAATGGCCCCTACTGCATACCCTTGATGCACATGTTCTATATTTTGACTAATCGCAGTGATAAAAATGATCGGAATATGTCTTGTTTTTTCTCTAGCCTTAATGAGCTTCGCCGTTTCAAATCCATTTAGCCCCGGCATCTGTACGTCCAGTAAAATAACAGCAAAGTCTTGTTTTAGCATACATTTTAACGCTTCTTTTCCTGAATTTGCGCTTACCAAGTGGTAATTGGGAGAAGTAAGTACAGCTTTCAGTGCTAATAGATTTTCAGGATGATCATCCACCATTAAGATATTTACCTTTTTAAACTGGGGACTAATTAATTTTTCGATAGAGTTTTTCTGATGCGTCAAATTCTCCGTAACAGTTTTCATAACTAGTAAATTTTATCCCCTCTCTTTTACCCAACCCAAGAAAACCTGATGGACATAGGCTATTATATAATAACGTATGGACATGATTTTGAAGAACCTTATCAAAATAGATAAAGACATTTCGGCATATAATTATATCAAACTCGTTAAATGATTGATCCGTTACTAAATTATGCTGCGCAAACACGACATTTTTTTGCAAAAAGGGATGGAAAAAAACCTTATCATCCACTGCCTTATAGTATTCAGAAAAGGCCCTTTTCCCGCCTGCCTCGATATAGTTTTTTGTATAGAGCTGCATCCTATCTAATGGAAAAGTACCTTTCTTCGCCTTTTCTAGGACAATTTTGTTTAAATCGGTAGCAAACATTCTCGTTTTTTCGTAAATCCCTTCTTCATGTAAGAGAATAGCCATGGAATAGACCTCTTCCCCTGATGAGCAGCCAACATGCCAAATTCGAATTTCAGGATAATCTTTTACTAACGGAATGATTTTTGTTCGGAATGACTTAAAAAATGAAGGATCCCGGAACATCTCTGTCACATTAATCGAGAAATCAGAAAGCAATTCCCCCATGACTTCTGAATCGCGTAGTACCTTTTCCTGAAGAGCCGATATACTTGCAAGATTCTCCTTACAAACACGATGGCGAATTCTCCTTTGGATGAAAGGAAAGGCATAATTTCGAAAATCATAACCATAATAACGAAAAACGGCCTCTAGGAGTAATTCTATTTCAATTCTTTCTATCTCTTCTGACTTGAGAATATCAGGTGCTTTTATCAAATTTTCTGGCCCTCCTTACTATACAACCATACTTGAATTAAAGAAAATAACTGGTCTAAGTTAATTGGCTTACTTATATAATCCGTTGCTCCAGCATCTAAACATTCTTCTCTACTGCGTTTCATTGCCTTGGCTGTAAGGGCGATGATTGGTAATGCTTGAAATTCTGTTATTTGGCGAATTTGTCGCATGGCTTCAAACCCATCCATCTCAGGCATCATAATGTCCATTAATATTAAGTCTGTATCTGGGTTATCCTTTAATACCTCAATCCCTTCACGACCATTCTCTGCTACAATAATATTCATTTCATATTTTTCAAGAGCAATTGTTAAGGCATAAACATTCCTTATATCATCATCTACAATGAGTATTTTCTTGTTTTTCAAAGAAGAAATCCCATTTTGATTTTCCCGATCTTCTATATCTTTAAGTGGGTCATCCTCATAAAGACTTATCGCAACTTCTTCTAAAGCGGTATTTCCCACTATTTTGTTGATCGTTTGATAGTATGGCAAATATAAAGTGAAGATGCTACCTTTCCCTTTCATACTCATTACCTCAATAAATCCACCTAATAACTGTGCCATTTCTCGACTAATGGAAAGTCCTAATCCAGTGCCCCCATATTGACGACTTGTCGTTCCATCTGCTTGTTTAAAGGCATCAAATATCGTATCTTGTTTGTCTTTATCAATGCCAATTCCCGTATCGATAACGGAGAAAGCAAGCATTGAATTCGCTTGAACTCCCTCAGATAGATTCCTGCTGAAGTCTTTAACTTCCTTCCGGACAACTAATGATACACTGCCACGTTCAGTAAACTTAAAAGCATTGGAAAGTAGATTTTTTAAAATTTGCTGTAAACGTTGTTCATCCGTATTGAAAGTCCCTGATAAATTTGCATCCATTTTAATAGTAAACTGTACATTTTTTTGAATCGCAAGAGGAGAAAATTGCCGTTCAATAAAATCTTGCACATCCTGTAAGTCCACCTCTGTAGGGTTTACATCTAATTTACCTGACTCCACTTTCGCTAAGTCTAAAACATCGTTTATTAAATGAAGTAAATCATTCCCCGATGAGTAAATCGTCCGAACATACTCCTCCTGATCAGCCGTAAGATTTCCATCCCCGTTTTCAGCGAGTATTTGCGCTAATATTAGTAAACTATTTAGAGGTGTTCTTAACTCATGGGACATATTCGCTAGAAATTCCGATTTATATTGTGA
Organism: Neobacillus sp. C211; assembly: GCF_051842875.1. NCBI lineage: Bacteria > Bacillati > Bacillota > Bacilli > Caryophanales > Bacillaceae > Neobacillus > Neobacillus sp. C211. The sequence continues at coordinate 78,846 of NZ_JBPXRO010000011.1, read as the reverse complement.
GCTTAGTGCCAATTGTTGAGCTTTCTCTTCAAGCGCCTCCCTAACCTTTTCGATTTCCTCTTTCTTTTGTTCAGAAGCTATATACTGCTCCTCAAGTTTTTCATTCGTCGTCCTTAACTCCTCTTGTTGTAACTGCAGTTCTTCTGATTGAGCTTGGAGTTCTTCTGTCAAGGCTTGTGATTCTTGCAATAATCTTTCTGCTTTCATATGGCTGACAATACTGTTTATCTTGATACCAATATTATTAGTTACGGCTTCCAATAGCTTAACCTGAAGCGGACTTAAGGCCTCAAATGATGCAATTTCAATAACAGCTAGTACATCATTTTCAAATTGTATCGGTAAAATCATAATATTTTTCGGTGAACCTACTCCTAGTCCTGATCTAATTTTTACGTAGTGATCTGGGACATTGGTTAGTAAGATGGATCGTTTTTCAAGTGCACATTGGCCGATCAGACCTTCTCCAAAACGAAAACGCATATAATCTTTATTATCATTCAAAGAGGCATAGGCTGAAATCTTTTTTAGATACTTCTCTCGCTCTTCCACTTCCTTAACATAAAAAACTCCGTAACTTGCTCCTACCATCGGTACAAGTTTTGTAATTAACAATTCTGCTAACATAGAAACATTTTCAACCTCAGGATAAATGGTAGCAATTTCGGCAATTTTCCTATTCAGCCAACTTTGCTCTTCTGCTACTTCTTTTAATTGTTTCTCTAGCATACTTTGTTCCTCTAGTGCATGTGCCATTTTATTAAAGGAAACTGCGATTTCACCCAACTCACCCTTAGTGGAAAGTTCAATTCGGGGCAATGAACTAAAATCACTAGTTGTAGCACTTTTCATAACAGCTGTTATTTTGTTCAGGTTATTTGTCATACCTCTAATAATCCAAAACGTGAAACCAATGCCAATACATAAAGCAATGGCAAGATAAATGTAAATAATGGTGACAGCCATATTGTAAGTATCTTTAGACCTTAAAAGTTCATTTTTCATCTTTTGTTCTTGCAATCCATAGAGAAGATCGGCAATTTGAATCATTCTTTGTCTTATAAGTTCAGAATCCGTCCAAAAGACTGCAGGAATTTCCATTTCCCCATTTAGCTTTTTTGCTGTCAAAGCTTGCTGCCCCATATTTTTATATGATTCTTGCAATATTTTAAACTTTGCAATTAGTTCTTTAGATTTCTCTTGCTTGTCCATTTTTTCTAATGATTCAATCGCCGATTGCAAATTGGTATGGGAATCTTCCCAAGAATTCGCCGCATTTAAATGGATATCATTTCCACGATTAGTTAACATCGAAGTTAGCTCTAGACCTATTCTAGAAGTCTCATATTTAATATCGGAAGCCATTTCGATTCTCTCATTTAGATCATTAACAACAACGTTCATATTCACTGTCGATTGTTCGAGCATGTTCATTAAAATGATTGCGATAATAAAAAACAATAGCAGTAATGAACCGATGCTCGTATAGAGCTTTGTTTTAAATTTCATAAGACCTCCATATTTCCTATCGTTTATTAACAGGTTATTCTATTAAACTAAAATCGTAATTGTCACAAAAAATAGAATATTCAAAATAACAAAACATCCCATTTATCAATTATCTTTCATATTTTTATATTTTACTTTAAGTCAATATTATCGTCTACATAATATTTTATATAAATAAAGGAAAGTGGCTAATAAAAAGGATGCACATACTTCCACCCATAATTAGTAGATATTACATCAAAAGCCTGTTAAAAATGTCCAATTCTAGAGGGTTTTGAAGAATTATAGTAAATGTGAAGGATTCACTCTTTATCGTTTTATTATTTCAATATAACAAACTAACGAGTTCACCGTACTAGACGATTAACCCCTGCTTCAAACAATCACCTTCATTATAATAGTACTACAGTTCCCGCTTTTTTTCTTCTATTGGAATGGAGACAATCAAAAATAATAGGAAACATGATTTATTTCACATACAAATGAATCCAAATATTTTAAAATATTCTTTAAAATAGAAATCAGGTGAAGGTGGTGTAGCAGGATTTCGGGCCCAGACCGAAGAAGAAGAAAACGTCTATCCGATGGTACCCCCTAACCATAACAACCATCAAACCATACTATCTCGAAAGTAAAAAACGCCAAACCATTGTGGAATTCAAAGGTTAGGCGTTTTTTTAGGAAGGAATCGTCCAGAAGTGTAAAAATGAGCGAATTTTCGCATTTTATGGACTAATTTTCGTTTCCAATAGGTGAGAATAGATTCTCTCAGCGAATTATTAGCTTCTATCAGCGAATTTGCATGTTCTATCAGCGAATCTAGGAAGGTTAGGTCTATATTTTATAAATATACATTAATTATGAATGAAAAGTACGGCTATACAGCGTATATTTGTCAATACGCTCCCGGTTCGGTTCATACCCGATACCGGGTTGTTTTGGAATCGTAATCATCCCGTCTTCCACTGTTACCTCAGGATCAATAATATCCTCCTTCCAATATCGGGCAGAAGCAGCTGTATCACCTGGGAGAGTAAAATTAGACAGGCTTGTTATTGCAATATTATGCGCCCTGCCAACCCCAGCCTCAAGCATGCCGCCACACCAGACGGGAATCCCATTCGCCTCACATAAATCATGGATTTTTTTAGATTCTGTTAAGCCTCCGACACGCCCAATTTTAATATTAATAATTTTACAACTGCCAAGTTGAATAGCCTTTCGCACGTCATCCACACTATGGATACTTTCATCCAGACAAATCGGTGTCTCGATTTGGGCTTGAAGCTGCGCATGATCGATGATATCATCAAAGCCCAACGGCTGCTCAATCATCATTAAATTAAATTGATCCATCGCCTTAAGCGTTTCGATATCCTCTAAAGTATAAGCGGTATTTGCATCCGCCATTAATGGAATATCTGGGTAGTGTTTTCGAATCTCTGCTAAAATGTTTAAATCCCATCCTGGTTGAATTTTCACCTTGATACGTTTATATCCTTCTTCTAGATGACCCTCAATCAATGCTAATAATTCTTCGACCGTATCCTGGATCCCAATACTGACACCGACCTCAATCTTTTCAAATGTTCCTCCAAGGGCACTCGATAGACTAACTCCTTGCTGTTTAGCATAAGCATCCCAAATGGCCCCTTCAAGGGCAGCCTTTGCCATGTAATTCCCTCGGATATGATAAAAGCGTTCGGATACCTCATCTGGATGAGAAATTGGCTCTTTCAGAAGAAGTGGAATCAGAAAATCCTCCATCATATGCCAATTGGTTTTGACAGTTTCTTCTTTATATGTGGCATCAATCGCAGCAACGGATTCAGCCCAACCCGTAATGCCATCCTTTGTTTTGACTTCGACCAAAATAAAATCTTTATCATATTCGGTCCCTACAGCGGTCGTGAAGGGGTGTAATAGATCCATTTTCATATGTCTTAACACAATTCGTTGTATTTCCATCCTATTTATACCTCTCTCCGTTAAGTATGTTTCTTGGTTAATACATAATGATGAAGGTAAGGCTGATCACTTTTCTGTAATGCCGTAACCGTCCACCCTTTGCTCATATAATGGGTAAAAATCTTGCGCGTTTTCATTCTCCATTCCAATGCAGCATTTAAATTATTCGATTTAATCGTTTGGAATTGATTTGGAACCGGAACATAGAGGAGATTGGCCCAGGCATCCCTCTCGCTATCTAGAAAAATATCCTTCGGTACCGGCAAGCCCTCTGCATCCTCGTCCACTTGAATCAAGAGGGGCACTTCATGGTTATCAACGAAATCTTCCATCCTCTTAGACGTTTCCTCAGCTATGTTCCATTCCACTAAGAAGCGGTCAGAAGGCAACCCTGCATTAAGAATATCAGGCATTTCACCATAACAATTCTCAATATACTGCGTACACACTCCGCCTAGTTTGCTTAAATTAAGGTATCCATTGACCGTTTCTAGTGGGTCATACGTCCATATGATGAGTTGATAGCCCATCTTTCGTGCTTCTTCACGCTGCTTTAATTTTAATTTTTCCCCGATTCCCATTTTTCGAAAATCTGGGTGAATCCCCATACTATGCGAACAAAGATAGACTTTTGTCCCATCAAATCCTGGAAAGCTATACTGAAAGCCAATTAATCGAGTTCCAGAAAAAGCGCCAATCACCATACCGCCATTTTTAACGACGGCAATGCTATGGTTAACGGGGACCGGATCCTCATCAGCCCAAACAAGACTTTCTAAATCTCTCACAGCAGTCAATTCTTCTGTCGTATGTAACATGCGTATTGTAATCAGTTTTTGTAAGTCCATATTGAGTAACTATCCTCCTGCCAATTGATTAGATGACATTTTTAAGAAAGCTTTTTAAACGATCACTAGTAGGATTGGTGAACAGTTGTGCTGGAGCTCCTTGTTCTTCAATGACCCCGTCACACATATAAATGACGCGATCGGCCACTTCTCTAGCAAACTTCATTTCGTGAGTCACAATCAGCATCGTCATTCCTTCTTCGGCCAATCCCTTCATAACATTAAGAACTTCACTAACAAGTTCTGGGTCTAAGGCGGAGGTCGGTTCATCAAACAGCATAATTTTTGGATTCATCGCCATCGCCCGTGCAATCGCGACCCGCTGCTGCTGACCCCCAGAAAGTTTCCTTGGGTATACATCTTTTTTATCTTTAAGCCCGACCCTTTCTAGTAAAACTAATGCCTTTTCGACGGCTTCTGCCTTCGACTTCTTTAACGCCCGAATCGGCGCTTCAATAATGTTTTGTAAAACGGTCAGGTGCGGAAATAAGTTGAATTGTTGAAACACCATCCCTACTTCCCGTCTAATTTGTTGAATGCTCCGCGGCGAATAGTTCAATACCGTGCTATCAATTGAAATTCGGCCAGATGAAAGAGTCTCGAGCCCGTTCAGACAGCGAAGGAGTGTACTTTTCCCCGATCCGCTGGAACCAATCAGGGCAACCACTTCGCCAGGGTACACTTGTAGATTAATCCCTTTTAAGACCTCCAGCTGATTAAAACTTTTATGGACATTTTCAATTTCAATAATAGGATAAAGATGATCTTTCACTTTATTTGACAAGGTAGGTCCTCCCTTACTAACGTTCGCTAACCGACAACTTAAATTCGACCTTTCTTAAGAAAAACGAGAAGATCGTTGTCATCACTAAATAAAGAACGGCTGCAGTAATATAGAACTCGATAAACGCATAGTTGGTTGATGCAAATCTTTGTGAAGTCATCATTAATTCTGAAACAGTAACAAGAGAAGCGAGCGATGAATCTTTTAGTAGTGTAATAGACTCATTGCCAATCGCAGGGATGCTTACTCTTAACGCCTGCGGGAGAATAATTCTCCGCATGACTGTTGGATAACTAAGACCTAGTGATTGTGCTGCTTCCATCTGTCCTTTAGGGATTGACAAGATCCCTCCTCTTAAAATTTCGGCAATATAGGCTCCAGCATTTATTCCTAAAGCTATAACAGAGGCGGTAAAGGGATTCAACTCAATCCCTATTTGCGGAAGACCAAAGTAGACAAGAAATAGTTGAACCAAAAGTGGGGTCCCTCTAAGGACCCAAATATAAAAGTCTGCGAACAAAGACAAAATCTTAAACTTTGAAATCTTCATGATCACGATAATGATTCCCATAATTAACCCTAGTACTAAGGAAACAATAGAGATTTCAAGTGTCATTAGAGATGCCTCGAGTAGAAATGGAATGTACTGAGTAACAAGAGAAAAATCTAACATATCTTTAGCTCCTTATCGGATGTCTTTTCCAAACCATTTTTTACTAATTTCCTCATATTTTCCGTCTTTTTGCATTTCAGCTATAATCTTATTGATCTCTTTACGGAGATCATTATCTTCTTTTCGAATGGTCATTCCTGCTAGCTCTGTGTTCAATAGACCATCAATTGCTACTAAACTATAATTTTGATCGTGAATAATTTTTGCACCGACACCTTGGTCTGTTGATACACCTTCTAATCGGCCATTTACTAAATCCTCAAAGGCAAGAAAATCATTCTTATACAGTTTCACATCGGCCCCAAGCTTGGTTACCTCTTCTGCAGCAGTGGTTGAGATCGTTACACCAATTTTTTTCCCCTTCATGTCTTTTGGTGCTTTGATGGAAGAATCTTTTGGAACAAACAACTGATTGCCTGTTGTAAAATAAGGGTCACTAAAAGAGACTTTCTTCTTTCTTTCGTCTGTAATGGCCATATCGGAAATGATAATATCAAACTTTTTGCCTGTTAATGCAGGGATCATACTATCCCATGGGTTAGAGACTAAAACTGCTTTCACACCCAATCTTTTTGCCACTTCTTGAGCAATGTCCACGTCAAATCCTTCTAATTCATTACTTTTATTGATGTAGTTATAGGGAGGATACGCCCCTTCCATTGCAATCTCAATTTTTCCCTTATCCTTAATGGATTTAAGCGTATCACTTTTTGCTAAACCGCTAGTTTCTTTGCTGCCACCGCAGGCTGCCATGATCAGTACTAGACATGCTAAACACAAACCAACCATATACTTTTTCATAATGATCCCCCATTAATGTTTATTTTCATTATTTTTTGAAGCGGCATTATAAAGTAGACTTGTTAATATTTTCGTTCCATATAGTAGTGCCTTCTTATTGAATTGCATGTCCGGGTGGTGAAGTCCAGGACGTAAGTCACAGCCTAATCCAATCATGGTCGCCTTTACATCGGGATTTTGCAGGGTATAAAAATGAAAATCTTCTCCTCCTTGTGAAATACAATTGTCTACTACATTTTCTTCTCCCAAGACAGAGGCAGCGGCAGCCTTTGCTAGTTTTATAGCTTCCGTATTTAATCTTGCAGCAGGAACAAATTCTTTCAAGGTTCCGTTTATACTTGTCCCAGTCAAAGTACCGACCTTATCTAGTAAATCCACTGCTCTCGACTGCAGTTCATCCATTGCTCCATTTGTACTTGCACGTAAATCCAAAATAAAATTTGCAGTTTCCGGAATGACATTGGAGGAATCTCCTCCAGCATGTAAACCTGTCATTTTAATTGAAAAGGAGTCCGGGCTTTTTAATCGAATGTTTTGCAATGCCTGAATTAAGTAGGAAGCGGCTTCGATTGGGTTATTTCCATCCTGAGGCCGCGATGCATGTGCTTGCTTGCCCTTGATGACCCCGTAAATGGTAGCACAGGAACTATGAACAATGGCAGGAGCCACTTTCCCCATTGGAACTTCCATCCATGGACGAAGATGAACACCAAATAAGTATTGAACGCCTTTCAAAGCACCCTCTTGCATCATTCGCAGCGCCCCCTCCCCCTTCTCCTCTGCTGGTTGAAAAATAAACCGGATCGGTTTAGTCTGATAAGATTTATTAGCAGCTATTGCTAAGGCAGTATGTAATACCATGGTGCTGTGGGCATCATGCCCGCAGGAATGATTGGGTTGAACCTTCCCTTTCACTTCTTGTAATAGGGCATCCATATCCGCACGTAAAGCAACGATCTCGTTGCCTTCTCCTGGAATATCCGCAACAATACCAAAATGCCCTTCGTATGTTTTAAATGAGATCCCTGCTTTCGCTAATTCTTCCTGAATATATTGTGAAGTTTTCTGTTCCTGCCAGCTTGGCTCCGCCAATTGGTGCAGATCAGCATAAGTCTTTAGAATCGCTTGTTCCTGCTCGTTCATAAAATTGATAAGCTGGCTCATAATGGAACTCCCATCCTAATTTGTCATTCAACAAACACACCATAGTTTGAGTAAAGTTCTTCTAATTTTTGCTGTCGAACTTGGATTGCATCCGAATTTTTCACCTTCATCCCAGCAATGATAAAATCCAACAAAATGATCGCGGGTGTGATGGAATGGGCGGCCGATTCGGAATCTTCTTCTGTTGTCAGCGTATAATCGGCGATTCGACCAATCGGAGACAATAAACGATCGGTAACGCAAATGATTGGAACCCCTTGTTTTTTGGCACATTCTGCAATATGCAGGGTTTCCTTCGAATAACGAGGAAACGAGATAATAAATAGAACAGAGCGATCACTTAAATCGGTTAACCGCTCATAGATTTCTCCTGTTGACGGACAAAGTGTGACTTGATCCCGCAGTGTATGAAGCTGAAAAGAAAACCAGTGAGCCGGTGCATAGGATGCACCCATTCCCAAAATGAAAATCCGATCTGCTTTGATTAAAACATCAACGACCTTCCAAAGCTCTGTTTCATTGAGCTGGTGATTGGTTTGTCGCTGGGAAAGAATTTCCTTTTCCAAGATTTCCGTAAAAAGAGAAGTGTGCTCTTCTTCTTTATTTTCGATTTTGGAATTTGTATTGAATGGATGCAAACTTTTGTTTACCATCTGCTGTTGAATGTAATGGAGCATTTCGCTAAATCCATTGAATCCCAACGCATAGGAGAGTCGGATGACGGTGGTTTCACTAACATCTACCTTTCGTCCAATCATAGTTGCCGTGTCAAAAGCTGATTCATCAAGTTTTTCAATCAGATGTTTGGCTACTTTTTTTTGTCCAGGAGACAACGTTTCATATTTTTCCTTAATAATCGTTTCAAAGCTTTTCATATGTCCTCCAATTCTTGCAGGAAATTCTTCATAATTTATTAATGTTGCAGTAACTTCTTTATTGTTTTTTATTATACCCTATTCGTTGAATATTTAGAAATCTTTTTTTATAAAAAATTTCTTGTTTCTTTAAAATCCACTTATAAACAAAAAAGTGTCAGGCACCCTCCAGTAAATGGGTGGTTCCTGACACCTAGCTTTTATGATGCATCCTTTATTGGAAAAAACAAAAAAGCCGCCAAAGCAGCTAGATTTTCAACTGTTACTTCCCTTTAATTTAATAATTGGTACCTATGTAAACAATTTTAAAGAAATCAAATTCGTAAACCTACGATTATCACTTTCCTACTTCATACTTCATATTAAATGACAATATAGTTCTCCGCCCCGATTATCATTAAATTCTAAGATTATTTCAGTTGAAGAATGCTTTTTTATCTTATTGTTTTTGTACTTGAATCCAAACCATTTGTTTCAACATATTGGTACTCAGTTTCGAGTTCACACAAAGTCCATTCATACAAATGTTTATTATTTTTTTTAAATATTCCGGATCTTATAAGTTCATTTATTAAAAATTGCCTTTTTAGGTGGACAGCTTTTCGTTGGTTATTTTTCATTAAGAAGGGTTCCACTCCTTTCATAAGGGCAATTATAAATGAGATTTTTTAAGAATTTGTCGATTGAACGGGTATTTAATGACTTTTAAAGGAATTGTTAACCTTCTTTAACAAAAGAAAATGTCTTTCTAAAAATTTAATCTAAAAGTTAATTTTGAAAATAATTCTTAATAAAACTTAATATTATCGTAAACCTGAAAAGTTTTTATGTATGATACATTGAATTTAACTTTAAAAACAAAAAGTACATAGAAATGTGAAAAAAATTAGAAACAAGAATGAGTGGATCACATGTTAAATGTAAAAGAGGTAACTGAACTGCTAAGGGATGAAGGGATAACAGCTAGTGAACAAATCGTCATACGTTGGATCCTCGAGGGGAAAATAAAAGCGAAAAGGACCAAACATCTTAATATTGACTTCTTGATCCAACCAAAAGATCTAGTTGCATTCATACTAGAAAAGAAAATTGAGGACAAGATTAAACAATTTGGTATGGATTATCTGCATTGGGAAAAGACGTTTCAAGAGAACCAGAAATTAAAAGAGGAAATCGAAGAGGTAAAAACTTCTATTCGGATCGAACAAGCAAAAGTTAGTGGCTTAAAAAAAATGTTAAAAGCAGAATATGCTCTTTCCGATCATCCCCCACTTACCTTTAACTCATTATTTGGTTTAGATGCGGGGACTGAAAAAGCAATGTTGAAGAAAGAGTTTAAGAAACTACTTAAAGCCCTTCATCCCGATCGAGCTGGTGACGAGAGACTTTTCAAAGTGTTTTATGAACATTACAAAAAGACCATTTAAATTTAATATTTTTCTACAAACAGTAGAGGTACCATATGATTTACCGTCTTAATTTGTCCGATTAAGAAGTAATTTAACTATTCCTTATAAAATATGGAGATTAATGTAGATAAGTTTTAAAACGTGATAGCAGGAAAAAATCATCCCGTTACAAAAATAGTAAAGAAGACGTAACAGATGTCTAACGAATAAGTTGAAAGGTGGTCATTTTCCTTGAGTATGGATTTATCCCTACAACAAATCGTCGAAGGTCTACCGAAGTCGTTATTAAATGCATCTGATAGAGATTTGGAAGGATTCCAAAAAATTATCGAAGAAACAATAAAATTAAGAGAAGGCCATAGAAACTTACAAAAGATGGTTAAAAACTTCTCAACCACTACGATTCAGCGAGCTTAAAATTAAATTAGAAAAAATATTAGGAAGGTGAAATTCACCTTCCTTCCTTTTTGCTGTTAGGGAATGGATGTTGTTTTTTTCCTAGGAATTACGTTTTAAGGATATTGGATGTCTTAAAAACAACAAATTTTACGAAAACTGCTTTTCTTTTTTAACTACTAATTGTATTATTCAACAGTTTTAGCATATCTGCAAAATCAAAAGGTGCTTCTTTCCTCACGCAGTCTGCAAATTGGGACACAAGTTTCAATGTTTCAATGCTCTGTACAGGATAATTTCCTGCAGCACTTTCAGCAGACAACATCACAGCGTTTGTCCCATCCATTACGGATTGGAAAATATCTGTGACTTCCGCTCTTGTTGGCAGAGGATTCTCTACCATCGATTGCAACACTTGGGTTGCTGTTATGACATACGTATCCAGCCGGTTGCATTCGGTAATCATCGCTTTTTGTAACAATGGGATCCATTGATAGGGCAGCTCTACACCAAGGTCGCCCCGGGCAATCATCACGGCATCAGTTTCCGAACAAATTTTCTGGAAATTTTGAATGGCCTCAACCGTTTCAATTTTGGCCACCAGCTCAGGCGTATGTCCCTCCACACTTTCCATAAAGCTGCGAACTTCTTTAATATGCGTTGCCCTGCGGACAAATGAGCAAGCTATGAAATCAACTTCTTCTTGTAAAAGGAATTGAATATCATGTTTATCTTTTTCTGTAAGGGCAGGTAAATTGGTAACAACACCTGGAAGATTTACTCCTTTATGGGAAGATATTTCCCCTCCTGATTTAACTGTGGTAACAACTTTAGTTTGCTCTACCTTCGTAACTTCCAACTCCACGGCGCCATCATTAATTAAAATTCGATTTCCTGATTTTACATCTTTAATTAAACCCTCATAATCGACACTAGCTTGTTTATCGTTACCTACTACTTGATCGATGTGAAGGGAAAAGGACTGTCCTGTGTTAAGGGTGATTTTTTCACCTTCCACTTCGCCCAGTCGTATTTTTGGACCTTGGAGATCACCCAATACTTTAATTGGATGTCCTTTCTCTCCGCTAAGTGTTTTTAATAATCGAATGACATTCCTGTGGCTGTCGTGAGTCCCATGAGAAAAATTCAATCGTGCAATCGTCATCCCATGATTAATCAACTCAGTGAGAACTTTTTTATCATTACTTGCCGGTCCAATGGTACATATACGATCAACTGACATGGTATCACCTCAATTTTATGGTCGGAATTATTGTGCCCAAAGTGGCTTTTATTAGGAATGTTAAATAGGTGTGCCTGACACTCGCAGATTTTCTTCTTCAGGGTCTATGGGGTCGGATCCCCATTCCGCTGTCTTTAGGTCAATTACTTTTATTATAAAAATATAGTGCAATGTGCTTCCACAGCAAAAAAGGGTGCTCCAAATTTTTGGAACACCAACTCTTTTTATATTGTTTATAAGAATTCTCTTACTGCATTTCATGAGCCGGATTTCTTAAGTCTGCTTCAGTTCTAACTTTCGTGCAACTAGTGACAAAGCATAATTAACAATAAAGTACATCAACGCAACTATGACAAATACAGGTATCACATACGATCCCTTTTGCGCATAAACAATTTGTCCGTTGTGCAATAAATCCGGTAAGGCGATGACGACAGCTAACGATGTATCTTTAAGCAGAGAAATAAATTGACTCACAATCGGAGGAACCATTCTTCTCAGCGCTTGGGGCATAATGATATAGCGTAATGTCTGGATGTAGGTCAGGCCAGATGCACGTCCTGCTTCCACCTGTCCTTTTTCGATGGAGTTTAAACCGCTTCGGATAATTTCCGATATCATCGCCGATTCAAAAACCGTCAATGCTGCAATAGCCGCTGAAGTTATTTCCATTTCAATTCCGATTTCGGGCAATGCAAAATAAGTGAAGAAAATGATCAGCAGCAAAGGAAGGTTTCGAATTGTCTCAACAATCACGGCAAGTAATTTAGAAACAACGGGAATCCTCGCATATCTGAGCGTTCCTGTGAGACCGCCAATAATGAAGCTAAGCACAATTGAAATGGCAGCGACCTTAAGAGTGACCCCAAACCCTTCCAGTAAAAATTTAATATTGTCCAGTGTATACACTTCAATGAACGGTGCTAGAAAATCCATCTACACAGCTCCTTAATTACTTCTAGCCATGCGTTTTTCTAAAAATCCTACGCCAAGACTTAAAGGTATTGTTAAAATTAAATAAAATAAGGCCACAAAAATATAGGTATCAAAAGTTATGTATGTCTTTGCCGAAATTAAATCCCCCTGATACATTAAATCCCCACCTGCGACTACGGCTAACAATGATGAATTTTTAACTAAATTGATAAATTGGTTGCCAAGAGGAGGGATGACGATCTTAATAGCCTGAGGGAGTATAACCATTCTCATTGCCTGGCCGTAACTCAATCCTGTCGAGCGGGCAGCTTCCATTTGCCCTTTTGGAACAGACATAATTCCGGCACGGATTGCTTCGGCAATGAAAGCGGCTGTATAGATGGTCAATCCGATGGTTCCTGCAGTCATCCCGCCAAAATTTCCAGCTAAGTAAGTGAAAAACACGATAACCAGTACAGGTATATTACGGATAAATTCAACATATGCCGAACCAAGCAAGTTAAGAGGTTTAAATGGGGCAATTCGAATGACTGCAATAAGTGTTCCCAAAATAAAACTGCATATTAATGCTATTAAACTAGCTATAATCGTTATTTTTAATCCTTCCAAAAATGAATCGATATTATTTGTTAGTATCGAGAAATCCAGCAAACGATCTCCTCCTAATTGATCAGAATGAGCAAGTCCGCAAACTTGCCTGCGGACTGCTGCCCAACCTGACGAGAAACCCGATATAAATAATTAATGTTTAATCCATTTATCCTTAATTTCATCGTACTTACCTGAATCCTTCAGGCTTTTTAATGCTTTATTTAACTCATCGACAAGCTCTTTATTGCCTTTTTTAACAGCTATCCCATAAGGCTCTTCTGTGAACGTACCTCCAACCAACTCAAAGGACGGATCTTCTTCTGCCATACCATAAAGGATTGCATCATCTGTGGTCAGGGCATCACCCTTACCTGACTTTAAGGCTGTAAATGCTTCAGCGTAGTTTTCAAATTCAAGTACGGTTGTTTCAGGAGCTTTCTCACGAATATTTACGGCTGAGGTCGAGCCTTTAACAGCAAGCACCTTTGTTCCTTTTTTCAAGTCTTCAATGCCCTTAACCTTGCTTCCTTTTTTCACTAGCAATGATTGCCCGGCATCAAAATATACATCTGTAAAATCGACTTCTTTTTTACGTTCTTCATTGATGGTCATAGTGGCGACAACCGCATCAACCTTACCATTATTTAAAAGTCCTACCCTCGTTTTCGAAGTAACCTCTACATACTCAGGCTTAACCTCTTTGCCAAACATTTCTTCGGCCAGTGCTTTAGAAAGATCAATGTCAAACCCTTCCACCTCACCTGTCGAAGGATTTTTCAATCCAAACAAACGAGTATCATGTTTTACACCAAATACGATTTTTTTCTCTTCTTTAATCTGAGCAAGTACATCTTTGCTGCTTTCTTTTGAAGCCTTGTCCCCGCCGCAACCCGCAAGTAGTATAGCGGCCATAGTTGACACTACCGCCATTTTTACGAAATTTTTTGTTTTGAACATTCCATTTCCTCCCTATTAATGATTTAATATACGGCTGAGAAATAAGCGAGCCCGTTCTTCACGCGGATTCTCATAAAATTCAGCCGGAACTGCTTCTTCTAATATTCGCCCCTCATCCATAAAAACGATTCGGTCAGCAACCTCCTTGGCAAAACCCATTTCGTGGGTTACGACCACCATCGTCATACCTTCTTTGGCCAAGGCTTTCATTACATCCAGTACCTCGCCGATCATTTCAGGATCTAGTGCTGAAGTTGGTTCATCGAAAAGCATGATCTCCGGGTTCATTGCTAGGCCACGGGCGATGGCTACTCGCTGCTGCTGACCTCCGGAAAGCTGGGAAGGATAAGATTCAGCCTTATCTAATATGCCTACCTTGGTAAGATAATGACGGGCTGTTTCCTTAGCTTCTTTTTCGGATTGGCCCAATACTTTCATCGGCGCAAGAGTAATATTTTCAAGCACTGTTTTGTGCGGATATAAATAGAAGTGCTGAAAAACCATACCAATATTGCGCCTCAGCTTATTGATATCTGTTTTTTTATCGCCTACTGAGATCCCATTTACGGTGAGTGTCCCGTCAGAGATGGTTTCCAGATGATTGATACAGCGCAACAAGGTACTTTTCCCTGATCCAGATGGACCAATTACTACAACTACTTCACCTTGATTGATTGTAAGATTAATATCTTTTAAGACATGAAAATCCCCATAAAACTTATGTACCTGATTAAATACAATCATTCTTGACCTCCTGTTTTAAAACCTATTACATGTGAAAATCCCATTATTAGTAATATTCAGAATAACTTAAATTATATTTATATTTTGTCGAATTGTCAAATCATGACAAATTGCCTATAATTTCCCGATATTTAACACTTTCTTGGATTAAAGATGTCTATAGCAAAAAGGTGTCAGGCACCATCCATAAAATTGGATGGTGCCTGACACCTTTTAATGTAGGATTGTCGGCTTACATTTATCTTACTTTTTCTTTGTAAGTCGAGCTCTCTGATTATTCCTTCTTTTTCAATTTATATCCTATATAAAGGACCATAAACCAAATAGGTGCTACAATTAATGCTCCTCGCATACCCTCAATAAAGGCCATTAAGACCACGACAAGTGCTAAAAAAGCAAGGGCTAAGTAGCTTGAAACTGGATATAGCGGCATTTTAAATGCTAGTTTTTTTACTTCTTCTGTCGTTTTTGATTGTCTGAACTTTATTTGTGTAATCAGTATTATGGTCCAGCTAGTAATAACCGCAACCGTTGCAACAGAAGAAATATAGATAAATACTTTTTCAGGAACAATATAATTTAAAAATACTGCCACTAATAAAAATGATGACGAAAATAGGATTCCACGTCGGGGTGTAGAATGCTTGTTGAGCTTTCCAAAATATTTCGGCCCATTATTTTGAAGAGATAAATTGTATAGCATTCTTCCAGTACTGAATAAACCACTATTAAAAGCAGACAAAGCTGCTGTTAACACGACAAAGTTAATTATATGGGCAGCCCCAGGAATTCCGATTTTATCAAAAATTAACACAAACGGGCTTCCATTCGTCCCTACTTCATTCCAAGGATATAAACTCATCATGATGCCTAGTGCAGCAATATAAAAAATTAAAATCCTCCAGACCACATTGTTGATTGCAGATGGAATTGATTTTCGAGGATTTTTAGCCTCCCCTGCGGTAATCCCGACCAGTTCTACCCCGCCAAATGAAAACATCACTAGAACCAATGACATGAAAATACCCTTTATCCCATTTGGCATAAATCCTCCATGAGTCCAAAGATTGTTAAAACCTATGGGCTGGCCTTCGTTGCCGATACCTAAGAGGATCATTCCTAATCCAACAACAATCATTCCAATAATCGCAACCACTTTAATCATTGCGAACCAGAATTCAAACTCTCCAAATGCTTTAACACTTGTAAGGTTTACCATTGTGATTACAACAAGTGTTGCAAGAGCTGTCAGCCATTGTGGTATTTCTTGAAACCAGTAGTTTACATAGACACCAACAACTGTAATTTCCGCCATCCCAACGACAACCCACATAAACCAATAGGTCCAACCGGTTAAGTAACCCGCAAACGGCCCTAAATAACGATTTGCGTATGAACTAAATGAGCCGGAAACCGGCTCATCTACAGCCATTTCCCCTAATGCTCTCATAATGGTAAAAATAACTAAGCCTCCGACTAAGTAAGAGAGCAAAATTGACGGACCAGCCATTTGAATCGTTGCACTTGAACCATAGAACAGACCTACTCCAATCGCACCTCCAAGTGCAATTAGCTGGATGTGCCTGTTGTTTAGACCTCGTTGTAGTTGCTCACTTTCCTGATTTTTGCCCACACTAATATTCCACCCTTCATAATTATTCTTTTACAATAACTAAGAATGATATTCCTTTCCACATGAAAGAAAATTCAATAAATTCACTCTTCACCGAATACTTCCATTACATTACAAGAAATTCCAAGTAAAATATTCCTCTATTTCGTTATATTGGATGGAATATGTCATTTATATAGGAAAATTGTCATAAATCCATTCTACCTGTAATGTTGTTCATCAAATTAAAAAGAAATGTAACAGTAGCGTTCTGTAAATCGTGTACTAGCACATATAAAGTAGTACCATACGAATTTACAGGAGGTAGCCACATGAAAAACAATTACATGAAAAAATTAGTTGTAGCTTGTGCAGCTACATTTGCACTTATAGGTTTACAAATTAATACGGCCGAGGCTATTACCCAATCTCCAGTTGTAAAAGGAGATAGCCCTTGGGAACTAGGACAACAATATGGATTAGACACTAATAATATAGAACAAGTTAATAATCAACCGAACGATTGGGTTTATATTGAAGAAATGTTGCAAAATCCTGATCAACCGAAAGTAAAAGCAATAAAATCATCAAAACCTGAAATAGAAACGCCAGAAAAAAAACAAGAGGAACCAGCAGTGTCAATATCAAATAAAGAGAAAGATTTATTTGCCAGATTAGTAGAGGCTGAAGCAAAAGGTGAATCTTATGAAGGAAAAGTTGCAGTTGCGACTGTTGTATTGAATCGAGTTGATTCTTCTCATTTCCCAAATACAGTGACCGCTGTAATTAAACAAGTAGTAGGCAATAGCTATGCCTTTTCTCCGGTTCAAAATGGTGAAATTAAAAAACCAGCATCAGATGAGTCGAAACGAGCAGTCGAAGAAGCATTAACGAGGGATGATCGTTTAAATAATTGCATTTATTTTTATAACCCGGAAATTGCAACGGATGATTGGATTCGTACGCGTGAAGTGGTAAAGACGATTGGTGATCATGTATTTGCAAAATAATGAATCAAGAGCCGTAGATGACGGCTCTTTTTGCTTAAAAAAAACGTACTGCCTATACCGCCTCCAATTACTGTTTCGCCACCCATGCCCATTCCTCTTCGGTCTTCAACGTTTGCGCTTTGCCGTCTTCCCTTCCATTTCATTGTTATGCCTCCTCCAAAATATGGATAAAGAATAATTAACCAATTTACTATTACCATAATGGTATACCCACAATAGAGATGATTAATATTGTATATCTTCTGGAAATTATCAACTTTAAAAATATATAATAACAAATTTTAATATTGACAATTATCAGATAATAAGCGAGAATGAACGCGTGTACATTATAAGTTTAGAGGTGATATTTTGGCTAACCGGAAAGATGTTGCAAAATTAGCCGGCGTTTCTGAAGCCACCGTTTCACGAGTATTTAATAATATCGGTCCCTTACGTGAAGAAACAAAACAAAAAGTTTTGCAAGCCGCCCAACAACTGAACTACCACCCTAATGCCATTGCCCAAAGCTTTGCACGAGGGAAAAGTAACAACATTGGGGTCATTGTTCCTTATTTTCAAAGAGTAAACTTGATGACTACCCATTATTTTTCGGAACTTTTAAGTGGAATTGGAGCGAAGCTTGGTGAGTTTGGATATGGTTTGCTACTTTTATTTCAATCCCCTGATGAGTCGAAAGATTATGTGAAGCTTTTTCATACTCAGAAGGTAGATGGATGCATCATCCTAGGTTCCAAGGATGTTCCTGGTGAAGTGGAAGCGCTTGAAAATTTACACCAATTGCAACTCCCCTATTGTCTTGTGAATCAAACTTTTTCGGGCTATCCCTTTCATTCCATTGACGCAGAACATTTTGATGGTAGTTTACAATCCGTATCCTCTCTGCTAATGAATGGGAATGAACAAATTATCTTTTTAAATGGACCAAATGAATTTTCAAATAGTATCGAACGTTTACACGGTTATGAAACTGCCCTTTTGAATGCGGGTATTCCCTACAATCCTCAGTTCGTTTTTCAAGGGAATTATAGCCGTAAAAGTGGTTTTCAAGCGGCTGCTGGTATAGCTTCTTTACTGCCAGAGATCCATGCTATTTTTGCCGGGAATGATCGAATGGCTATTGGTCTTATGCAGGGTTTAGGTGAACAAGGCTACCAGGCAGGTCGTGATTATGCTCTCATTGGGTATGATAACTCTGAAATTTCAAGGATGACCTCCCCGCCACTTAGCACCGTTCATGTACCGCTTTTTGATATGGGGCAAATGGCAGCTGAAAAAGTTCTCCAATTGATCACTCAAGGTACCATGTCAGAAATTAATGCACGATTGCCAGTTACCTTTATAGAACGGGCATCTTCACAACTTAAGACAACTTACACCAAACAATCTTAATAAAAATCTATTAATATTTTATTCTTTTTAATTCTTAAATAAGAAAAGGAGATTCGCTATGGAAACCGTAAAAATTGGAATGATTGGCTACAAATTTATGGGCAAAGCTCACAGTCATGCCTATCGAGATCTCCCCATATTTTTCCCTAAGATCATTCATCCTGAAATGAAGGTGATTTGTGGTCGTGACCATAACGCTGTCGCTGCTGCAGCTAAGCAATTCGGTTGGGAGGAACACACAACCGACTGGAAAACTCTTTTACAAAGAGAAGATATTGACCTTATCGCTATCAATGCACCGAGTGATGTACATAAAGAAATAACAATTGCAGCAGCAAAAGCAGGCAAGCATGTTTTTTGCGAAAAACCGTTAGCGCTTACACTTGAGGATTCTAGAGAAATGCTTGAAGTCGTTGAATCTGCTGGAGTTAAACATATGGTCGGCTTTAACTATCGCTTTGCCCCTGCTGTGATGCTGGCTAAAAAGCTTCTCGACGAAGGTAAGCTAGGAGAAATCTATCATTTCCGCGCCTGGTTTTTACAGGATTGGCTCGTAGATCCGAACTTCCCTCTAGCCTGGAGACTGCAAAAAGAAATTGCTGGTTCAGGGTCTCATGGAGATCTGGGGGCCCATCTTGTCGATTTGGCTCATTATCTAATCGGTGATATTACTGAGGTTATTGGAATGAATGAAACCTTTATTAAAGAAAGACCAATTCCTTCTCAAATGTCTGGTTTATCTGCTAAAGGCAGCGATAGTGATGAAAAAGGCGAAGTAACGGTTGATGATGCTACCCTATTTTTAGCCCGTTTTGCTAACGGGGCTTTAGGAAGCTTTGAGGCTACACGATTTGCTACAGGGCATCGCTGTAAGAATTCTTTTGAAATCAACGGCAGTAAAGGAAGCGTCATCTTTGACTTTGAACGCATGAATGAACTTCAGGTTTATTTTGCTGATGATAGAAATGATGTCCAAGGCTTCCGCCGCGTCTTAGCGACTGACCCTTCCCACGCTTTTGCGGAAGCATGGTGGCCGCCAGGACATACGATTGGATATGAACATACGTTTATTCACGAAGTAGTTGAACTTATGGAGTCATTCCGTGAAGATCGCCAGCCCGTTCCAAAATTCCGTGATGGCGTAAAGTGCCAAGAAGTTTTGGAGGCGGTTGATTTATCGATAGAAAAACGTCAATGGATTCGTATATCTGAAGTATAAAAAAATAAAAATTAAAGGAGTGCTCTAATTATGAAAAAAAAGGCATTAATCGTCTGGGGCGGATGGGATGGCCATCAACCAGATCAGGTAGCAGAAATCTTTAGAGGGATACTTGAGGAAGAAAACTTTCAAGTTGAGGTTTCCAATACACTTGACGCTTATGCAGACACGGAAAAGCTGAAATCCTTAGATCTAATTATTCCCCACTGGACAATGGGTAAGATTGAAAATAAATATGCCTTAAATATTTCCGAAGCGGTTATGGCTGGTGTTGGTTTAGCAGGGTGCCACGGCGGAATGTGTGACTCCTTCCGCAATAATGTCGATTGGCAATTCATGACAGGCGGGAACTGGGTAGCACATCCTGGAAATGATGGTGTGGAATATATGGTAAACATCAAGCATTCTACAAGTCCGTTATTAGAGGGCATCTCCGATTTTAAAGTTGTCAGTGAGCAGTATTACCTTCATTTTGATCCAGCCGTTGAAGTGTTAGCGACCACTCGCTTCCCAGTTGTTCAAGGTCCTCATGCTGCCAATAAAGCCGTTGATATGCCTGTTGTTTGGACAAAACGCTGGGGTCTTGGAAATGTTTTTTATAGTTCATTAGGACACCAAGCTAATGTCATTACAATGCCAGAAGTAACGCTTATTATGCGACGCGGATTTTTATGGGCTGCGGAAGGAAAGAAACGGGCCGAAGATGTGGATGTAGCCGCTCTTTATGGAAATGGCCGTGTTTATACAGGTATGGGAGACAGTCAATAATAATTAGATTTATACAATGACCAAGATATTAAACCGGAGGAACCAATAATGAGAAGACTTAAAATCGGTATCATTGGATGCGGAAATATTAGTTCTATTTATATGAAAAATTGTCAGAAATTCTCCCACCTTGAGCTTGTTGCCTGTGCGGATTTAGATTTACAGCGTGCACAGGCTCAGGCCGAGAAATTTGGGATTCCAAAAGCTTGTTCTGTCGTGGAACTGCTTTCAGACCCTGAAATTGAACTAGTCATTAATTTAACGATTCCAAAAGCTCATGCCCTTGTTTGTATTCAAGCACTCGAAGCAGGAAAACATGTTTATACGGAAAAACCGCTTGCTGTTACACGAGAGGAAGGTAAACAAATTCTAGAGACAGCCCAGAAGCATCATCTTTTAGTTGGGAGTGCACCTGACACCTTCTTGGGTGCTGGTATTCAAACAGCAATCCAATTAATTGAACAAGGAGAAATTGGTGTCCCTGTGGGTGCTTCTGCCTTCATGATTTGCCGTGGACATGAGCATTGGCACCCAGACCCTGCCTTTTATTATGAGACCGGCGGCGGACCAATGTTTGATATGGGTCCTTATTATTTAACAGCATTAATAGCACTATTAGGACCTATTAACCGAATTACTGGATCCGCTCGTATTAGTTATCCAAAACGAACCGTGATTAGTAAACCTAAAGCAGGAACAGAGATTCAAGTCTCTACCCCTACCCATCTTTCCGGTGTGATTGATTTTAACTCAGGTGTCATCGGGACAATTACAACCAGCTTTGACGCCTTTGGCGGAACATCGCTGCCACCTATTGAAATCTATGGAAGTCAAGGTACAATACTCGTTCCAGATCCTAATACATTTGGCGGTCCTGTTCGAGTAAGAAAACGTGACGAAAAAGAATTTGTAGAGGTCCCGCTGACTTCTGGGTACGTTCAAAACTGCAGAGGACTGGGTGTCGCAGATATGGCCAAGGCGATCCTCGATGGCGGTAACTATCGAGCCAATGGTGAATTAGCATACCATGTTCTAGAAGCAATGCACGGACTCCATGAATCATCAGAAAATGGAAAACACTATATCATGGAAAGTACCTGTGACAAACCTGAATCTATGTCTGAAGAACTACAGTTTTCTAAGTAATATAGATTACATTTTTCATAGATAAATAAGAGTCTCCTGTGTTTAGGAGACTCTTTCCTATTTTCTGTGATAAGGTAATTTAATCCTCTCTATTTTCTTAAGTAAATTAGTCCCATTGCTGCGTGTTTAACTGGTTAATTCTCATCCATTCAATAAGTTCTGCGATGGCAACTTCAAAATCAACAACTGCCGTACCCGCTACTCTTGGGCTTATCTCCATATCCCTCACCTGAGTTAGGATCCATTACCGATATATCGATCGAAAAAATTTACCATTGCCTTATAGGCAGTAATTTTATTTTTTTGTTTGTCAATGGAATGGCCTTCATCTTCAAAGCGAATAAAGTCAACTGCGTGTTGCCGTTCCTTTAGTTTGTTGACCATTTGCTCAGATTCACTTATGTGAACACGCGGATCGCCCTTCCCGTGAATTACTAATAATGGGGTGGTTATTCGATCTGAATAATTCAATGGATCAATTCTATCAAAAAATTCTCCGTCTCTTTCTATTGTTCCATACTCACTCTCCCTGTGCTTCTTACGCCATGGACTTGTTGTTTGAAGGAATGTTCTAAGGCTGGACATTCCCACAATATCAATAGCAGCAGACCAAAGCTGTGGGTAGTGACTGATGGCAGCAAGAACCATAAACCCGCCATAACTCCCGCCCATGATCCCGATTTTTTTAGGATCGACGTTCCCATTTGCCTTTAGCCATTCCACTAAAAAAATGAGATCCTTTAAAGCGTCCATTCTTTTTCGGACATCATCCAAATGTGTAAATGTTTTTCCGTAACCTGTACTTCCTCGAATGTTTGGTGTACACACGGCATAACCCTGGTTTAGTAAATACTGCTGAATTGGGTTGTATACCACACGGGCTTGACTCTCAGGCCCGCCATGAATGTATATAACAACAGGATGTTTTTCAGTGGAATCTCTCGGCTTCGCATAAAAGGCAGGAATTTCGAGGTTATCAAAAGAGCGATAGGATATAAGCTCCGGCTCAACTAATTTATGTTCCAGGACTGGTGAACGGGAAACATAAGTAAGCCTTTCTGCCTGAATGGTGTTTAGGTCAAGTTCCCATATATCAGAGGGATATGTCGGTCCCTTAAACACATACGCTAATTTTTGGCTATCAGGGGAAAATTTCAGATTTGAAATGACTCCGATTGGAGTTTTCCACGTATAAAGGTAACTTCGATTTATGTCTAAAAGTACTCCCTTGGAAATTCCCCCCTCATTTATCGAATAAGCTAACAAATTTTTATCGCTATTCATTGCCAAATCCTCAAAATCCCACTTACCCAGCTCTAGCCACTCGAGATGTTTGGTTTTTAAATTTATTAGAGCAAGCCCATAGAATTCTTTGTCTTTATTCGATAATAAATATATATGGTCCGCATCCTTATTAAAATGGGCATCTTTAAAACTTGCTTCCCCTGTATGTTCTGTTAACCAGTTCATAGCCCCTGTTGAAAGGTCGATTATGCCCAAATCATTATCTAGAGGGGAATTTATTTTCTGGACCAAAATGGATTTACCGTCAGGAGCCCATTTAACCGCTGAAAATATTCCATCACCAGTATTCAAAAGACGAATATCCAACGATTCCAGATTTTGAATATAGATATCAAAAAAGGCTGGATTACGGCGATTACTCGACCAGGCAATCCATTTTCCATCCGGCGAGCTTCCGCCATAACGGTGTATATGGTCTGGTGAGTTTGTCAACTCAATTAGTTTTCCTTCTTGCTTAAGTAAGTACAATTGCTGATTTTCATTTCCGCCAACATCCATACCAATAATCAAATTAGATTTACCATTTAGATAGCTAATAAAGGTGATTCTTTCTTTTGTAAAGGAAGTTTGGATAGGCCATCCTTCACAACCTTCCCCTAGATTAAGTTCCCAAACCTGTGGCAAACCAGTATAATCTGCGATAAAGCTTAACTTGTGGCCAATTGGATCGTATACTGGATTTTTGGCAAAACGAACATGCAAATACGGTTCTATACCAATGGCAGCCATAAACATCCCCCCATCCAATTAAGGCATTTTTTGAATCACTCAGGAGAATATGAAAAGGTGTCATTAAGAAGGATTCATGAACATCTTTTAGCAGAATCATAAAGTTAAGACAGAGTTTTATCCTTCCTGATAGAAATGTTCAAATCCACTCGAAGCAATTGGGAAAGCCTTCACCCATTCATTGGAAGTGAAGGCATCTTAATATAAATCCTCATGAATACTTCCCTTTCTCGCTTCTGGACTAAACTCATTTTTTGAAACCATAGGATTATCTGGAACATCATGAAGTTCTTCCTCACTAACCTTAGAACTAAAGTAAACCTATCCTAACTATGCAAGCTTCCCTTTAACCAAGGACGATGTCGATAGGGACCAATTGGAATTTGGATTAGACTAGTTTTTCCTAGTGGTTCCAACTTGTAAATCTCATCACTCAAGTTTGCATCAAAACCGAGGAGTGGGTGCCCCCCCATTCCGAGGGCTGACGCCGCTAACAGTAATCGTTGGACGAGCATGCCTGCTTCCATTTGTTGGATCCGGTATCCTCTGTAACCCAGTGCCGTTCTGAATGCTTCCCTGTCTCCTGCCACATGTAAGCAGAGAGGTATTTGGAGCAAATTCACATTATCTAGAGACATTCCGGATTGCAATTGAAGTCGATAATCACCGAGATCCACCAATCGTAACGAATGGGCAGCACTGTCATAATGATAGGCACCATTTGAAATACCTTCAACATTATATAAACAGCCATACAGTGAAACACGAGGCACGTTCTTCCGATGTGGTCCATCCAAATCATTCCGATACGAGAAGGAGGCGGTCGCCTCCTGCATTAGTGTTGCCAGTTGAAGTTGACTTACCTTTCCCAAAACAAAATCCAAATCTGGCGAGAATCGCCTGCGGCAGACCGACGCTAGATCATATGACAACCGGTTCACGTGAGGCAGCTCTTCCGAATGACCGTTACCATTCAAACTCTCTTTCGTCTCGATCAGCCGAAACGCTTGTGTTGAATCAAGCATGGACGCTTCATTCAACATTGTTAACATTGGATACTCTTCAACCCTCCGTGACCGGATGTAATGATGGGGCTGAATCGCTGTTAACTCTCGGCACAATTCAGCGGCAGAGGCAAAACCTTCTTTTTCACTCCCGTTAGTAGACCAAATGGTAGGTTCTACTGAAAGCGGGATAACCGCATAAACACTCTCGTCCTGTTCGGAAAACCCAACAAGATGGTTCATGGCCCGATCTAGAAACTGAAAGTAAACCCCTGATGCAAAGCCAAAACGTTTTGCTACTTCCAGTAGCTGCCCAATTACCACTCCGGCATCCAACCCTTGCAGACGGTAAGAAAAGTTATTGTATTTAAAGAAATTTTTCCAAAACATGGTTGACACAAATACAGTTCCAAAGCAGGCAGATATATCACAGCGGTTTCCAAGAGCACGGGCGATATAGGAATCGAAATTTCCTTCTCGCAACAATACCAAGCGGTGATGGGCCACATCATAATGGTACATCCCAACAGGCGAATCCTCTACCTTAAGATAAATGTATAATTCGTTTGGATACAGTGCCCCGCCGGAAGGAGCAAACCGCCGAAACGACTGTACCAGATTCGCCGTTTTATCCTTGGAACCCATAGGAAAGACTGACTGGCTAACTTGAGTAAGGCCGTATACATACCAGAGGAAATGACCGACTTTACGAAGATCAGGCTTTGCGGGCTGTTCTTGTCCTTCAAGTGTCAGCGGTACTTCTAGTGAAAATGGTACCACAGGTAAGCCACTGTAGAGCTTATAAGAAAGTGGCGCATCTTCCCAATCCACTTCCCAGTTAGGCACACTTGCCTTATCAATGTCAAAATGCAGATTGTGTAAAAACTCCTCTAGACTCATCCTCCTTGCCTCCTAGCTCGCCTCTTATGGAAACGGATGCGGATATGGGTTTAATTGTTCAAGTGTCAGCGGTTGTTTTGAATAACCGAGTTCCATCGGTACCCTGAGCACACGCTCCAGCCCAGTTACACGGGTAAGATGTTGTCCGAATGTCATCGGCAGCATCCCCGGAATCAGCACTTTCACGCAATACAATCCGTTCCGTTTCAATTCTGGTGCCGTCTGGTCCACCACAATCACTTCAAGATTTAATGGGCGAAAAACTTGAAGTATGCCCAGCAGATCATCTGTAAGGTCCGTATGCCTCGATTTCCACTTGAATTCCTCGGCAAATGTTCGCAAGGGACGATTATCTTCAAGTAAAAAATCCAGGCGATCTTCCGCTTGCTCCAAACCGTACAGCATCCCATGATCATCCATCTGTTGCACCAGAGATGAATCTTGCAGCATTCGACTATACTTTTCCTGGTTAGACTCCAATTTTTCGTCAAGCGTCAGCATCATGCCAGCCAACTCATGGACAGCGCTCTTAACCGCTCTTACCGGGTCCAGATGTGCTCCAGCCGCACAGATGAGATTTAACCCCTTTTTCTTCCTGTTTTTAGCAATCGCACAAATACTTGGTATTCCATGCTCCATCGTCGAGTTATACAAATAAAGATCATATCCCGCGACCGACCGCATTCGTTCGATCATTAACTGCAATTCTTGGTCATCAGCTGAGGAAGGGTCAAGACGCGGCAGGTTCAGCTTCGCGTACCAAGTCATTAGAAATGAATCACGCTCCACCACTTCCATAATTCCGTAAAAAATAGACTCCTCCAAACTTCCGCCTAATGCACATCCGTTGGAAGTTTCATAGACAAATCCACGCTGGCCGCAGCCCAAGCTGTAATAGGCAAGCAACTCTGGCACAAGAATCGGACGCTCTTCCAAAAACGAATAACCCCATACCCAATTCATTGGTCGTTCAGGATTAAACGGTTGAAAAGGAAAACCAGGCTGCTCATACTGTTCCTTTGCATGCACACCTACTTTCATAGGATTAAGTGCATTATTTTTCAAATTGCTGAAACTATCAAAGACGACTGTACGTTTCCCGCGTGGCTCCAGACCGCAGTACCGCTCGAGTCCTTCTAAAATGGCAGTCAACTCACTTACCTCATATGAATTTGTCCTTCCTGCTGTTCCCTCATCCCCCTCGAACAAAGGCAGATTCACACTGACATCGGCAAATGGCGGCACGAGGTCAACCATTTTACCATTCAAAAGGCCCATTCGATGATCTAGGTAGTCTTTAACTAAAACTTTATTCAGATCATCCAACGAACGGCAGCGGTAACTGTCTAGGCTGATCTTCGGACTTGGCTGCAATGAGATTTGAGCGGCGTCCACCGAATCGTCTGGTAAATGGCTGCAAACCGGGCACAGCGGGTCAGGGAGAAAAGAATGCCATGAACTCTTTAATGTTTTCAAATTAATTAAACATACCTGTTCTTCCGAAAGTGCTTGATCACCCTGCAAAATTCGCTGTGCCTCTGCTCTGATCTGGTATGACAGCTGCAAGAGTCCTATGAAGGATGCCCAGCCTTCAGGCTGCATACCACGGTATTCCTTCAGCCTCTGCTTCATCTCCCACATCTCTTTTCGGTCGCGTCCAGCCATGAGACGTCTCATATCCGCACACTGAGAACACCCCGGCGTCCCTGGTCGAATTATTGGCCCCACTACACCCTCTCCAAATGAAACAAAGCCTCGCAGCCAGGGTGTACCTGTTAGCCGAAATATCTCTTCTGCCTTTTGATGAACAGAAGGATTCCAGGCATCCTGCAGCACCAGAGCCAAATCAGTTTTTTTCGGTACAACCGCCTCGAATTCGGTCTGGCGAACTACATGGTAATGAGCGAACAGTTCTTCACATACACTGTCCGCCACCACCCCTTCTCCAACAACCAACACTACAGTGCTCACCTAGATTCCTCCTCTCGAAGCAACACACCAAACACCCCTGCCAATCCTTCTTTCAAAAATGGTTCTATTTCTTGTTCGAACACCGACAGCCTCTTATGATCTCGTTCCAAGACTTCCATAGCGGACTGCAAGTTCTCGGATTTTATGCTCTCTTCACAAGCAGGGATTACTAGGCTTTGCGGCACCATTTCTTCCAGAAGCAAGGATGAAACATCAAACGCTTCCTCGGTGAGGTAAGTATTTGGGTTTTGAACTTTGATTAGTGCTTGTTGTAACGCCTTCCGTAACGCCAATGTTATATTCAAATCTACACTGCGATACCAGCCGTCACTCGTACCGACCCATGCCACAGGGAAACCGGACACTTCCTCGCCTAAGCCGATAACAGGTGCTCCCTCTATCGTCGTCAGTGCCTGCAGATAAAACCGGCAACGTTCATCTTCTACAGTACTCAACTGCACCCGAGAGACAGATATCTTCTGATTACGCTGTTGAATGTTCAGCTCTTCGTCCAAACACTTTTGCAACCCGCGGCAAACTCCTTCCGCAAACGTTTCCCCAGTCCCAACCCCAACAAATTCCTGCAATTCTAGCATTCTACCCTCTACTTCCTGATGTGGAAGTAGCCTCGTAGCGAGCAAATCGACCATTCGTGACGCATAGGCTTCAATCCCAGCAAGACCGGCTTCCCTTCGAGCCTCCTCATGTGTCAGTCCTGAACAGACAATTTCTCCTAACAGCTTAGCCGGTCCGTCAGATAAAGGGTCGACTGCCTGCACACAACACTGAGCTAACGGAAGTTGCTTTAAATTTCCCTCCTCCCAAATATGGAAAATACCTGACTCTTTTGATGTCAATTGGTGGAAAAAAAGTAGCAATTCACTCGGCTCATCACTGCTTAATCCCTGTCCAATCCGACTATCGAAATCTTCTACCCATTTAGCCGATATTCGTCCGGTCACCAGTGGATGGGGAATAAACGAGTGCCAGTGTCCTTCCAACGTATCAAGATCAAGCAAAAAGAATTGATTCTTTTGTTCCAGTTCGGTTACTCCTGTAACCTCTTTAAACAATTCAAATACGATTACATTGGCCAACATTGCGCCGGCAGTGGAAGAGAAAGCAGTAATTTGCTGGTCTTTGAATAGCACAGATTGGTGCATGCGGCGCCAAGCAGACTCCCAGCTCGCCTCAGATTCTGGATTCACTAACGGACCCGCTATTCCCACCTGCTGTAAGCAAATAGCAGGGAGGAATGCCTTTTTCTCTTCCCCACAAACCGTATGAAGAAGCCGCAACTCCTCTAAATTGCCTTCCTGTGACACATACAAAATCGAATCAAACGGCTGCACACATTCCCGCCAAAAACTTAACCCATCGTCCTTCAGGCTGACCTCCTCTACCTCCACCTCAGGGTCTGTCTTACGGGCATGTGCCACAAGTTCCGTTAACCTCCGTCTATTAGTCGGTACCGTGTCAGTGATTAACAATTTGAACTTGGGTAATCCGGATTCAATTAACGAAGAAACTAACGAAACAAAAAAAGGACCTGAGCCAACTGCCAACACTTTGGCCTGACGATAGGTTTGAAAACGGTACGCTCCCGAATCAACAAAACTGTCGACAAATTCAATTTGAAAAGCATGCCTTTTAAGAACCTGATCCTCCAATTGATGCGGATGATCTTGACTTACATCACGGACAAACCCATTTCGATACAGCACTTCTGCAATTTCATACACTCGATCTCGGTATGGGCCCGGCAATCCCTCTGTTAAATTCCCCAAAGTATACTCCCCGTTGAACATCGGTATCAGCTTTTCAACCCACTGATCGATCGTACTGCCTTCCATACGGAACGAGCTAATGTTGTTCCGAAAATACACACCGTTGTTTGAATCTGGGAGAAAAAACGTATCCCTTTTCACTTTCAGACGCATAGAAGGGTTCAAACTTGTCATTTCGCTCCTCCTTAGCCGTAGCTTTACTCCATTCTGTAACATCACTTCACTATAATTCTATGTACCGCAATTTGTCCCTTATGTCTAAGCTAAAAGAGAAGAGCCCCTACAAAAACTCATGCAGGGACTGTCTCTTCTTCTTAAAAATCAGTTTTACATTAGAAAAATCGAACGATTAACCGCCGCACCGACCTCCACCGCATCGATGGCCGCCGCCACAATTAGAGCAATGAGAGCAATTAGAACACCTAAAGCAACTAGAGCAACGGAAACAACTAAAGCAGTTAAAGCAGTTAAAACAGCTAAAGCAACTAAAACAACTAAAACAACTAAAACAGCGGCCAAAACCACCAATACCACCAATACCGCCAAAACCGCCGAATTGTCGGGACTGATCATCATTGTAGTATTGGTTATAGTCAAAAGGAACTGCCTGACTCGCTTGGAAATCGCCAACATTCAACATTTGAAGTTCATTTTGGAAAGGATTCATTTTCATACCTCCGTCTATTTTAAATGAACAATTTGTGCTAGCACATAAAAGGGGAACAGAATAAATCAGAAAAATAGTGTGTTACAGGTGAATTCACCGATGCTTCAAGTACTCTCTCCATCAAAATATGAAAAATGGGTGGGTATTGCCACTGATTCAAAAGCCTATTTTTATGGGACATCCATTCAATTTACTAGTTTTAAACTAAAGTACTAGGGAACTCAATAGGCAGTGCAGAAGGACTACCACACAAAATGGCCCATATTGAGTCAATGGTGCATTTTTAGTGACGTAGTTTCATACATAAGAAAAGTGCATTATTTACAGATGCTATAACATCGTATCCAAGGAGGAAAATCATGATACAACAAACAGTAACAATCCACAGGAATGCAGGTTTATATGCTCAGCCGGTCAATCAATTGGTTCAAAATGCTTCTCGATTTAATGCTGATATCTTTCTTACTTATAAAGGACGGAAGGTTAATGTAAAATCGGTACTCGGTGTTTTATCGTTAGCGATCCCTAAACAAGCAGAAATTATATTAGAAGTTTCCGGGGACGATGAAATAGAAGCACTAAGAGAGGTAATTCATACGTTGGAAATGGTTGAGTAGGAAGATTTCAATAGGAAGACAGGAAGAGGCTGGTTCTCCTTTGTTCCAGCCTCTTCTACACAAGTACCAGGCACCTAACATACTATCTTAACGTTAAGGACTTGCTTATATACCCTCGATCCCGGTGATACAAAATAATTGCAATCACTAAGATCCCAGAAGCAATCCAAATAGAGGTGTTCCCTAAGTAGGTGGTGGAAAATGTCCCGGTTAATGCTCCAAATAAAAAGGAAAGAATGATCACAAAAAATTCTTTGAATTGTTTTCTGGCTTCATCATTATCTTCTTTTAAGGCCAAATAGGCTGCTTGGGTTGCCGTCCGAAGATTTCCTGTTGTCATGGTTGAATTGTAAGCCCACTTGTCGATTTTATTAAAAGTAGAAATTTGTAAAGAGGATACAAATGCGATACATACAGTTACTACGATGTTCGGCACACTTCGTGGTAATAGACCTACAATAATTAATACAAGGCATTCTAAGATAAGAATTGACCTTCTATAGCTGTGTAGAACTTGTCTAACACGAGGAATTTTAGCCATTTCTGATACCAAAACACCTAAGATAAATGCTAAAATGGGTGGGATATAATGCAGCGAGCCATGCCAATCCCTGTTCGCTGCTTTTACAGCGAGCAGGACCATATTTCCTGTTTGGGCATTGGCAAATACGCCTTCTCTGCTGATAAAAGTATAGGCATCTAGAAAACCTCCAACGACCGCTAACAAAATACCCAAATAAAATGAGTTGGACGATAACGAGGGGATTTTATCTTTCACTATGTGATCTCCTTGTTTCAATTTACTAACCTCAATAGTATTTCCTAGATGGTATAAGAAAACTATACAATGAAAAGTTCCCACATTTTTGACAATAAAAGAAAATAATTTGTTCAACCTGTCAATTTGCGGTGAAATTTTTATTATTTTCCAAATAAAATTCAGCCATATTTTGCAGTTTTAGGTTTTATGAGCGAATTTTTATAGTTAATGGTCGAATTTTTCTACTTTATGAGCGGATTTTTGCATTCAATGGGCGAATCGCGAAATCTATCATAGTTTGCCATTTCTATCAGCGAATTCCTTTGTTCTATCAGCGAAATAGATTATAAGTACCAATGTAGAATCCAAAGAAAAAGGGGCTAACCCAATTAGTTAGTCCCCGGTTTTACAACCCATTATTATTGATTATTCTTCATCCAATCGATAAGTTCTGCGATCGCATCCTCAAAATCGACACCCGCCGTCCCGTCTTCTGGAATTTGCTCCATGCTATTATCGTATTCATCCAGCCTGACTATTAGTTCCTCCATACTTTCATCTGTGCTTTGTTTCTTTGATTGATATTTTTTGGCTTTATTTAAAAGGTCAGAGAACTGATCATCCTCACCAATTTCGTCAACCAAACTCCATACCTCTTGTAACACCGACTCCAATTTTTGTACCGATTCGTGCAACTTTTGTAATTTCTCAATTGAGTTTTCCATTATAAGTACTTCCTTTCTTTCTAAAAATGCAGCTCGTCTGTTTTATCTGATCCTTAACTCAAACATATTATTTTCATATCCAATAACAACTATGAAAAAACATTCGATCATCCATCCACAGCATTTTTACCATACATTATTGTTACATATTCACCCCATTATGGTGCATTTTCCGATTGCTCTAATCATTATCGCTACATGTTATGATTTATTTTGGTTGGTAACAAAGCGTAGATTTTCACCGAAGAAAGGTTTTTGGACCATAGCGTTTATTAGTGCTTGGATAGCAATTGGCACTGGACCCGAGCACGATGCTAGAGGAAATACAAATGTAAAAAAAACGCCTAAAGGCGTTTAATAATTACACTTTGGACAAGGTTGAAAGCGGTGTTTCCCATGTCCGCATTGTCTGCACTTGTCTGAGTATTGTTTACTATTTTTAAACTTCCATTGTTCATACGTGATCCCATAAGAACCTTCATCGTTTAAGTATTTGATATAATCATTCCCATAAGGATAAATCAACTAAATCACCTCCAGCGCTCCCTATAAATGTATGCGCTTACATACACTAAAAACACTGAAAATAAATAAAAAAAAGTGTCAGGCACCAATCATTTTCTGAAAGGGCCAAACACTTTTGCTGGCATAAAATAACCGACCTAAAAAATTAGGACCAACCGTGTTAGGTTGGTCCTAGTCCATACTACTGATAATAATTCTTCACCATTTCGCCCATGACCCAGTTCGTTCTGGCTCCTGTCATTCCACTGCTAGGGCAATGACGGGTACCACTTGTTAAGTCAGCTACAATCGTTTCGACAAGTGGTTGATGGACGTGCTCTGGTCGCTCGAAACTCCATTGCTCCGTTCCGCTTGCTGTCGTTAAAACAATGGGCTCGTTTCCGAAAGTGGAAAAGGTGATTTTCCCAAGGCTCCCCACGATTTCATTCACATCGACATCTTCAAAAGCAGTAAAACACCAATTTCCGACGCCATGGACACCTGACTCAAACCGATATGTACCTGTTACGATATCTTCGGCACGATAATAGCCTGCTTGATTGGAAGCAAATCCTTGCACAGACGTAATCGGTCCAAGCAAAAAATCTAATAGATCAAGCGTATGGCTGGCTAAATCAAAAAATAGTCCCCCGCCTGCCAATTCAGGTTGAACTCGCCACGGAAGATGTTGTGGGTCCAACACATCTTCCGTAGCTTTTTGATATTGTGTTGATGATACAAGCCGTACTTCACCAACTGCACCATTCTCCAACAGCTCTTTTATTTTTAAAAATCGCTGTTGTGCTCTCCGGTAGTATGCCACATATAATGGGACTCCTGCCTCTTCACATTCTGCAATCATCTCTTGGCATTCCATGAAATTGCGTGCCATTGGCTTTTCTACATAAACAGGTTTCCCTGCCTTTGCTGCCTTGATTGTATATTCCTTATGCGAACCAGGCGGTGTTGCAATATAGATAGCATCTACATTTGGATCATTTATGAGTTCATCCGCATTATCATACCATTTTCTAATATTGTGCCGGTTTGCATAATCTTTTGCACGTTCCCCCGTTCTTCTCATAACGGCAACCAACTCAGAATTATTAATTTTTTGGAAGGCTGGACCGCTTTTCACTTCTGTCACATCACCACATCCAATGATCCCCCAACGAACTTTATCAAACTTCATCGCACTTAATCTCCTTATTTTCCACAGCACTTTTTATATTTTTTGCCGCTTCCACACGGGCACGGATCATTTCGTCCTATTTTATTTTCCGTTAAAATTGGACCGTTTTGGGAAATTCCGCCCTGCTTGCTTTTATTTATAAATTCTATTTCTCTTCCAAGTGCTGCTAGCTTCCAATCCATTAGTTCCGGATGTGGCTCGCCTAAAATGGAATAATAACTATAAACAGTTTGTTCAACATCTACGAGGCCCGAGAAGTATTCCTTTTTCATATGATCGCTAATTTCAGGAAGTGCATCTTTAGAAAGCTGATGACAGAGCGCTTCTATCAGGATATCCTGGTCTTCCAGTTCAGATGAATTATGATAAGCCTCTCTTAAAACCTGAACAGCCTGATCTGATTTAATATTTTCGATAACGGAACTAGCAAAAATAATCGAATCCGATTGCTTTAAATAAGGACTAACCGCTTCGACTACCTCATCGGATTGAAACCGAATTAACGCCGATGCAACTTCTTCTAACAAGATATCTTCATCACGGTTTAACAAACAGGCTAGAAATGGGATATGCTTGTCAAGTTTCAGTAATCCTATCATATACACCGTCAAGATTCCATTAAATGAAAACCATTGTTCCTTTAATTCCTCTTGAAGAATCACTTCTACTTCATCTTTAGTAATCCAGCCATTTTGAACGATGCATGCAGCCAGTTTTTTAGCTTGTATGTAAAGTGGATGTTGATAAGAATCGGCTTGGTCAAGAGTATCTATAGTTTTTGCATATTTATTCCAAACTTCTTCTTCCGTCCCGTTTACGATTAGCTCATATAATGACCAACGATCCTCACCAATGTATCTTTGCAGTTGCTCTCTATATTTTAAAGAGAGCTTTGGATCAATACGCTCTAACAAATTCACCGCTAAGTGGATCTTGGTCTTATCCATCTTAGGAATATTTTCTAGTAAAACTTTGACAGCGTCCTCATTGATTTTCATGTTTTCTATATAGATTAAAATAGAGGACTGCTTGTCCTGGTTTTTAAAGGCTTCCGTCAATAATTCGATTGTCCATTCTTCTGGGACGTTTGGATAATCGTGTAATGCATGAAGCACCGTTTCTTGAATTAATATATCATGGCTAATCAAGCGTGGTTTAATTTTTTCAAAAAATGTCAAAATGAAATCCCCTCCACAATACAATTGCTCAAACTCAATTTAATTATATTCTTTTTAGTCACCAGCTCCAAACAAGATTGTTTCATAATTAAACAATAATTATGCCATGAAAATATTTCATACAAAGTGAATCTTACATCAGCTCGAATATCATCTTTTCATACCTTTTATTCTAATGATTTTAAAGTATAAAGAACCCACATGAGTACATTATAAAAAAGGCTTGACCATAAACAACATACAAGGGGGATTTTTATGAGCGACTTTTTAGGATTATTCGGTGATGATAAATCACAAAACACTGAAAGTGAAAATAGCCAACCCACTATGAGCAATCAAGGGAACGATCCCAGTACAAGTACCCAGGATACTAAAACTGACGGCTCTCTCCAGCTTCATAAAGAAGAGTTAGACATTGTAAAGAATAATGTCGATGCTGGACAAGTAGTTATTTCTAAAGATGTCGTGGAAGAACAAAGAACTGTCGACGTTCCTGTAATGCACGAGGAAGTTGTCATAAAAAGAACACCGTTGAATAACGAACGTAGCGATGGATCCACTATATCTCAGGAAACCATTACGATTCCTGTTACCCAGGAGCAAGTTGAGGTAAACAAGTATACGGTTGCGACTGAGGAGATTTCTGCTTCGAAACGTCAAATTGAGGATACTCAGAAAGTACAAGAGACACTCAGACACGAAGAGGCTCATGTTGATACAACCGGAAGTGTCGATATCGTTTCTGACGGGTCAAGCTTTAACGATATAAATAATAGCTAAAAACAAAAACACCTTTTCATTGCTGGGCAATGGAAAGGTGTTTGCACTACTTTCCAATGGAGGGAGAGATTAAGTTGCCTGAAAAGAAGAACGAGCATCAAGAAGATAAAACGCTCCAACTACATAAGGAAGAATTGAAGGTTAACAAGAAGTGGGTTGAGACGGCAGATGTTAGAGTATATAAGAAAACGTATACCCTGGAGAAACAAATTGTTGTCCCTATAATCCGTGAAGAGCTAATTATTGAGAAAAAGATATTAAATCCAGAAAGTGGAACAACTACACAAATTGAAACCACTCAAATTCCTCTCTGCGAAGATCGTATTGAGGTCATATTAAACCCAACTATCCTTAATGATGTAGAAATTTTTAGGAATCAGTTTGAAGAGATTATTCAGATTAACGAAAATGTGAAAGAAGAAAAAGTCCAAATAGATACAATTGGGGATGTAAAAGTAGTGGTTGATGATAAATTGTAGAAAGCTATAATAATGTAAAAACTCGCCACGATAATATTGGCAAGTTTTTACATTATGACTCTTAGCTAAATTAATAGGTTAATCCATGACCAAGTTTATAGATATTCCCATCGCTATCTTTATAAGCATAGTTAAGTCCTTCAGGCATATATTCGTCCTTGACATAACCCGGTACATCATTTCTCGACACGCACTCACCATTTTCATCAACCGCAATGACCGCTTCACTCGCTGGCAATGTCAACGGTAACACACCAACTGGTGAGCTATTGCCCGCCATAACCTCATATTGTGCCTTATAGTAGGTATCATATCCAGCAATCAATGCATCTGCCAATGGTTCAATATTTCCAAGGATCCATGGCAGAATGACATTAACACTCATGATTACTTTGCCGCCACGAATATGGATACTGTCGGCCACTTCTTTTAAATGGTTCATCCCACTCAAAGTCGTTTCTTGGTAGGAAGTACCATCCAAAGCAGCTACCGTTTTATCTTCGCATATTTCAAGTTCTAATAGTCCTGGTGTCGCATTGAAATAAGCTCCAGATTTTGGACTTAAAAATAATATAGCTACATCAGCTTCTTCATAATTATTGGTCAAAGTAAATTGACCAAGCTCTTGACATTCCTGTCTAGCTTTTTCAGTATATGAAGTTGCTCGTTCGGTCTCCTTGTGAAAAACTTCCACATAAACCTTCTTACCCTCAAGCTTTTCAGCTGTTAAAGGTAATGTCTGCTTCTGATTCTTAAGCACAGTTACCGATTTTTTATGCGCTTCATAAGCAGCTTCCCAGTTTGCTGGATTTTTCACCGCTTCAGCAGCATGGTCGGGTGAAACATACGTACGGTCATCAAATAGTCCTAATGCAAACATTTCTGTAAGCAGTCGTACATTGGCCTCATTAATCCGCTTCTCACTGATCCATCCCTTTTCGATCGCTTTTTTTAGGTTTTCAATATCATTAGTGTCAGAAATAAGATCTGTCCCCGCATTAATCGCTTTAGCAAAACGTTCCGCCTCGCTTAAGGTTTCAACGCCCCAGCTCATTTTACTTGTAACGCCGCTGTCGCTATTTATATAACCCTTGAACCCTAGTTTTTCTCTAAGGATCGTATTTAAGAAATAATGATTAAATGTAAAACCAACCTCTTCGAAAGGAATGTCTTCCCCTTCGAATTCTTGAACCACACTTTTC
Organism: Neobacillus sp. C211; assembly: GCF_051842875.1. Classification (NCBI taxonomy): domain Bacteria; kingdom Bacillati; phylum Bacillota; class Bacilli; order Caryophanales; family Bacillaceae; genus Neobacillus; species Neobacillus sp. C211. The sequence goes on along the minus strand of NZ_JBPXRO010000011.1, from coordinate 41,001 downwards.
TTGATACTAGGAATCGAATAATATGGCATCATGGATGAAGTCCCATGTTCTACCGCTGCCCGAAACGGAGGCAGGTGATACTTTTCTAGACTTCCTGGTGTTGGGTATAGGTTCCATTTCCCCTCTTCATAATGTGGATCAAATCCATTTTCCCTTGGTCCACCGCCAGGAAAATGCTTGGTCGTCATAGCAATACTATGATTTCCGAGGGTCTTCCCTTGAAAGCCGTCAATGATGCGGCCGATAACATCAGAAATAAATTCTGGGTCTTCACCGAATGTACCATATATCCGCTGCCATCTCGGGTCCGTAACAGTATCCGCCATATACATATATCCTTTTCTTAATCCAACCGCATCCCACTCATCATGTGCGATTTGGGCGAATTGGCTAATAAGAGAGGCATCACCGCCATTTTTCATATCTCCTTTTGCCGCTGCAGCAAGTCCTAACGTTCCAGGCCAAGTGGAAAAAATCCCAGCTGCATCATTCATACCAAAAATGAATTCAGTATTTTCGTTTCTTGAATTCGATGCGATTAAACAAGGAATACCAAGGCGTGTTCCCTCACATACTTCATTCATGGTATTCACCCATTCTGCCATTTCGGATGGACTCCAATTGTCTCTTAGAATAAAGTGGCGCAAATGCATGTTTTCAATCGTATGCGTGGTTCCATATACTTTTGCCAGTGCAAAAATAGTTTCGCCCTTTTCAACAATTCCTTCATCTAACACACCATCATGGCTTGTCTTACTCTTATCTTTTTGAGAAAGACCCATCTGACGAGAATTAATAAGCATCATTCCGACCTTTTCATCGGTATTCATCAATGAGACTAGGTTCTCCGCACGTTCTCTCGGACTTAAACGCCAATCCTTATATGGTTCTAATTTCCCACTGTTATTCAGATCTTTAAATTTTAATCCATCAACTTCAATAATGTTCTTGACTCTTACTTCTAAATTCGGTTGTTTATGGTTAACTTCCATTTGAATGCCTCCTTAACTTGTTCATCCCCATCTTTCGGGAAAAGTTGGGACAAGTGATAGATTCATGTTAGCAATTTGAGTTCGTTTTCACATCCATTATTGTTAACTTTTATATAAAATTGAACACTATTTTAAATTATTTTTTATAAATAAAATTTATTTAGAGTGAAATTGAATCAAATTTATAAAAATACAAAGTTAACGTTGAAGAGTCAATGATTTTAATCATACTCCTTTTTTTCTAATGGTTTACTCCCTTTATACTCTGTAGCTGTCATTCCTTTTATTTCTTTAAATACTTTACAAAAATAATTATAGCTGCTAAAACCCACTTGAATACCAATATCTGTAATAGATAAATGACCCTGTTCCATAAGAAAAATTGCCTCTTCAATCCGCTTTTTATGAATATAATCAATGACACTTATATTCAATTCTTTTTTAAATTTCTTCGCAAGATATGCTCGATTAAATCCAATTTCAGCTGCTACAGATTGCACATTTATAGTTTCCTTAAAGTGGATATTTATATACATTAATGCTTTCCTTACAACAGAACTATATCCATTAACAGCAAAATTCTTAACCGCATCACAATATTCTTCAATCATACTGAAATTTATCGCATCTAAATCGGACATTGCTACCGCTGCCTCAATCTTAAGTGCGAATTTTTCCGAAATAGCATGTAAATATTGAGGTTCAACCCCTCCCTTAGCAGCAGCCATCCTATTCATAGTATTACTTGAAAAGCTAAGATTTTTTTTCGCCCGCAAAGGATTCCCTGGAACTCTATATGAAAAATCACCTGTGAATTCAATCAAAGCTTTCATTGCATTTTCCTTATCCCCAGTTTCGATAAAATGTAAAAATTTCTTTTCTGCCTCATACCTTAGCTTAACTTCCAAACCATCTTGGCTATAATCCTGCGGCTGTACATCCGGTTGATATTGCTCACTATGCTTTTTTGTCGTAATAAAATGGGAGTCAACTCGCGGATTCGCTAATAGATTCACTAACAAATCGCCAATTGCTATGTATGATTGTCCCAAATAGGGTAAGGATTTATAAAAATTCTCCAATGGTTTTACCCAATTATTTTCAAGATGATTTTCCCTCATCGCATTCCAGATAAAATGGTCAGTGACCCGCTCATTCAAGAAAGGCCCAACCAAAACCATTCCTTGAAACAGTTCTTCCTTGTTTATAGGCATCGCCATATACGATAGTTGGAATGAATCTGTATGAATACAAAAACTGTTTTTATTTGCCTTTTCTAAAGCTTTTTTAAGATCCAAATAGATTTTTTTTCGAGCTTCTGCAAAAATTAGGGGTTCACTATCATCAGATATGTGCAGAATCGTTTGAAATTGATGATCGACCGCTTGTACATCAATATTAAAAGCATTTTTAATTAGCCAACATTTACTTATTAGTTCATCCACTAATATCACCCTTCAGAATCCTTTAAATCTATGTAATAAAATCAAAGAAAGAATGTAATCCACTGAAAATCCAGCCAAATTTTAATACTATAAATTCATTTCTTGGACTAACTATCTCACCGGAAACCGCGAAAATATCTTGATTTCAGAGGATTTTCTTTTTGTTTTATTATAGAAGATTATGCGAAATTATCAAACTTCCTAGGATTTGGAAACCATGAAGATACACCAATCAATGAGATTTAATGGTTATAGATGAAAATACCTCTCCATAATTTTATTATGGAGAGGTATTTTTACTGTTTCTTAATGCTGAATACTCTTCAATATTAAAAAAAAACACCTTTATCATTTGACTAAGATAAAGGTGCTTAAATAACTCTATATAGAAATACGTATTAAGAATCTGTTTTTAAACAGTCGTTTTCCAGTCTGCAGCAAATTTTTCAATCCCTTGATCTGTTAATGGATGTTTTGATAATTGCTCAATTACCTTGAATGGAATCGTTGCAATATGAGCTCCAGCCATCGCTACACGGGTTACATGATCTGGATGACGAACAGATGCAGCAATGATTTGTGAATCCAAGTTTTGAATCTGGAACATCTTAGCAATTTTTGCGACTAATTCTACACCATCTTCGTTAATATCATCCAACCGGCCTAAGAATGGTGAAACATAAGTTGCACCTGCTCGTGCAGCGAGCAATGCTTGGTTCACACTAAAAATCAAGGTAACGTTGGTTTTTACACCTTTTTTCGTTAGATAACGGCAAGCCTCTAATCCATCTAACGTCATTGGAAGTTTAATGGTGATGTTTTTATCGCCACCGTTAATTTTAATAAGTTCGTTTGCTTCTGCAATCATTTGATCAGCAGTCAAAGCATTAGGCGTTACCTCTGCAGAAACAGACTCAACCTCAGGTACAGCATTAAGGATTTCAGCAATACGGTCTTCGAATTTTACTCCCTCTTTTGCCACTAAAGAAGGGTTGGTTGTTACTCCTGATAACACACCAATTTTATAGGCTTTTTTGATTTCCTCTAGGTTTGCAGTATCGATAAAAAATTTCATAATCTTTTTCCTCCAATTTTAATAAAATAAATGCTTTTTTTAATTCTTTTCCACAGCAAGTCCACCAAACACATTTCTTAATGCTGCTACAACTTTACCTGTAAAGGTGACCTTCTCAAAGGAACGATATCATATGAATAAAGACTTGGCAATAACTGGCGTAGCAATTAAATCAAAAGACCTTTATTATTTTCCCCTCAAATAGCCCCGATATTTTGTTAGATTTTGTTAAACTATACTTCTTAAGTATGTAACAAGAATATATCTATCCGACAAAAATCGTCAAGTAAAATATCTTGAATTAATGATATTTATTTCATCAGATAAATTTTTCTACAAATAAAATTAACAAAACGAAACCTCGCTACAATGTTGTGAGCGAGGTTTTTTTCTTATTTAGCCAAATGTAAAATCTGTACAACATCAGCTTCATGTAACTTTACAAAATTGCCTAGTGGTCCTCTTTCTGTTCCCTTTTTAGCCATTTCCTCCAAGTGCTCTTCACCAATACCAGCTTCTTTCAATGTTACCGGCATACCGATGGAGCTAAAGAATTGTTCTATTTTCTTGATTCCTGCTAAAGCGGTTTTTTCTAAATTGTTTAAGTCAATTTCTACATCCCAGACTCGATTAGCAAATTGAACAAATCTATTTACATCATGTTTATACACATGCTTCATCCAGGCTGGGAATACAATCGCCAAACCTGCTCCATGTGCAATATCATAAATGCCGCTGATCTCATGTTCAATATCGTGGCTTCCCCAATCACCAACTCTTCCTGTCCCTAACAAATCATTATGTGCAATTGTGCCTGACCACATAATCTCAGCTCTTGCATCGTAATTGGTTGGGTCCTCGATGACTGTATGTGCATTATTTATAATGGCTCGTAATGCCCCTTCACACAATCGATCTGTTAATTCTACATTCTTTTCATTAGTGAAATATCTTTCCAAGATATGCGCCATCATATCTGTGATCCCACATGCTGTTTGATAAGATGGTAAGGTGTATGTAAGAACAGGGTTTAGAATGGAAAACTTAGGACGCATGGTCGAATGACCCGTCGACCGCTTATACCATCCATCTTCGTTCGTTATAACCGTGCCCGAACTAGATTCACTTCCCGCTGCAGGTATGGTTAACACTACTCCGATTGGCAGACAGTCTTGAACTGTAGATTTCCCTTCAAAGAAATCCCAAACATCCCCATCATATTTCGCACCAGCAGCGATCGCTTTGGCCGAATCAATTACACTTCCTCCACCTACAGCAAGAATAAGGTCAATGTTATGTTCCTTACAAAGGGCAACTCCTTCTCTAACAAGGCTGACTCGAGGGTTCGGCTTTACTCCGCCCAATTCAATTATTTCGATGCCCTGTTCAAGTAATGACTGCAGAATCCTATCATATAGTCCGTTGGTCTTGATACTACCTCCGCCATAATGCAAGAGAAGTTTTTTTCCATAAACAACGGCCTCTTGACCTACTAATTGCTCCTGATCTTTACCAAATATTAACTTTGTACTGTTTTGAAAAACAAAATCTATCATGTTTATCCCTCCCACACAATATAGTAAACTTTTAAGAGATTAAAAACAACCGCTTTCATTCCTATTATCAATGGTGCCTGACACTTAAAGAATGCTCTTATGGTTTCGGACACTTTTTTGTTTCTGACAAAAAATCGTCTGTCGTCCATCATGTTCATTTTCCTCATAAAAAAGAACTTTCCAATCACTAAACTCAGCCAATAATTCTCCAGGTAGCAGTTTATATTGGTCGGATACTCCCTGATTCTTTTTTTTTGGAGACTTATAAAAGGTTTCCATAAAGAAATATCCATTGTCTTTAACGATTGATTTAACAAGCGGAAAAAGTGATCGATCAAGATAATACGTGATGACAATCAAACTAAAAGAACTATTATTCAAATTATGGTGGGTCATATCCGTCAGATCGCACAAACGAGGAAAAATAGCAAGCTTTTGCTTTCCTGCTATTTCCTCGAGATAGTTGACAGCTACATCTGATATATCCATCGCGTGTACTTGAAAATTTAATCGTGCCAGAAACAGACTGTTTCCACCGAGCCCACATGCAAGATCGAGCGCAGACCCGCCGGTTAAATAAGGTGACAGGATTGCTAATCTCTCATTCGGCATTGGTGCTTCCAATTGATTGATACGTTCTTTATATTTGCTATTCCATTTATTTTTCGAATTCATTTGGAACTCCTTAACTGTGACTGTAATAATTCGAGTTAGCAGTGATCAATAAGTCAAAAGTGGATGGTCAAATTTTTTGTTAATTGGATGGTTATTTTTTATATCATAAACCTTAATATAAGAATCATACATTGAAACTTTAATGAAAAGTCCATAATTTTGGCAAAAAATTATTAATTATTAAATAATTCAGTTTCTTTTGATTATTAATCTTAGTGAGGATGAAACATATGAAGTTTGGTATGGCTCTTATTATTATCATTTTAGTAGCTGCCCTGATTGGTACACTTGCGCTAACAGGAAAACCTGATGAGGACTATAAAGGTTCAACAAAACAAAACACAGTACGTTTGACGGCTATTTATGTAATTGTCATCTTAGGTGCAATCGGAGGATTGGCTTGGTATATTGCGATGAACTAAACATTTATGAGTATCCCCATGGCTGAAGCTAGGGATTTTACGCTGCTTTTTGATAACTTTTCCTTTAATAATGATTAATAAATCTATGGCATTTGCACATATTAACCAAAAAAAGGTGTGATTGCCGATGGATTTTCCCACTATTAAAACGAATTTTTGGGATGCAATATTTGCAATTCCAATCATTATACTGTTAACTCAACTAATTAAGGTTTTTTTCAAAATACCGAAATGGTTTGTACCGACGATTGCACTTATTTTTGGCCTGGGAATCTCAATTTTTATTAGTCACAAGCACAACACCCTTGGCGGAATATTTATGGGTTGGTTTTATGGATATGCAGCGATAGGAACATATGCTTCATTAAAAACAAATATTATTGCTTTCAGAAATAAACAAAGGAAATAGTATAAATCGCTTATCTCACCATTAAAAAAGCACTTTATGCTTCTCCCACTTCAATTATTATCATTCTCCATATCTCATGACATCTTTAGGCCTTAATGAAACAAGCACATTAATACTAAAAAAGTGCACTATAAAGTATAATAATGTATGTAAATTAGACATCTAAAGAAGGAGCATCTTTCATGGGTTTTATTGTTTATTTTGTTCTAATTATGATCATTCCACTATTAGTGCAAATGTACTTGAAAAATACCTATTCTAAATTTTTAAAAGTAGGAGCTTCCTCGGGTTTAACTGGAGCCCAGGCGGCTAGAAGAATCTTGGATCAAAATGGTTTGTATGATGTGTCAGTCCAACAAGTGTCTGGTCATTTATCAGATCACTATGATCCAAAAAGTAGAAGTGTTAGACTTTCCTCCACTAATTACAATGGTACTTCGATTGCATCGATTTCAGTTGCGATTCACGAGGTGGGTCACTGTTTACAGCAAAGGGACCGATATGTACCTTTACGTGTGAGACATGCATTAGTGCCTGTGGCTAATATCGGCTCTAATTTTTCATTTATCTTAATTTTAATAGGGTTACTTCTTTCTTCAGCCAACCTTTTATTACTAGGAATCATCGCAATGGCTGCGGCCGTGCTATTTCAAGTTATTACATTACCGGTGGAATTCAATGCAAGTTCAAGAGCACTGAATGTAATGATTGGTTCTGGTTTGATTAGAAATGAAGAAGAGTATCGGGCGAGGAAAGTACTAAATGCTGCGGCATTAACATATGTGGCTGCGACTGTAGTAGCTGTAGCTGAATTACTTCGTTTTGTTCTAATGTTTACAGGTATGCGGAATGATGAGGACTAATAAGATAATTGATGTTGTGGATAGTCCTAGTAAATTTTAATCAGCTTATAGTATCGCTTGTCCTATCTCTTGCATACTATATACTAAGACGAAAGGAAGCACCTTTCGTCACCTTAGATTGACTATTTTTAGTCAGTCTTTTTTTAGGTCTGCCACCCCAAAACAATAAATGATTTTTTTTCTAAGCCTAAAAAGAGTTAGTTTACATAATATTATTACAGTAATCATGAATTGAATATTTCTAGCCAACACAATTTTTATATATATACCCATCTGATAATATTACCTATTGCATTAAAATGTATAAGTGTTGCTTTTATAGGTTTTTTATGCAATATGTTATACTGTGCAGTATACCTGCGTAACAAAGCAAGATTGCATTGTAGGAGTGTGTTATATGAATTACAAGGTTGTCATCTTAGATATTGACGGAACGATCGTCCCGCATGGAAAAACGCTAAGTCCTGCCACAAAGGATGCGATTCAGCGGTTACGAGAGAAAAAAATAAACGTGGTTATAGCAACGGGGAGAGCTCCCTATTTTTCAGAGTCCATCCTTTCGGAAACTGGGGTAGACTCGATGGTCTTTTTTAATGGATCGTATGCCTATCATGAAGGAAAAGAAATATACAAGAATGCGATTGAAAAACATGTTTTAGAGAGAGTACATCTTTTGTCCAATGATTATCAACATCCACTGACTTTTTTGGGAGTTACGAGCTTTAAAGCTACCGATCTAAGCCATCCATTCGTCGTGGAAGCGTACCAACATGATCCGTGGAAGCCCGAACTTGCCCCACCTCAATTTTGGACAGAACAGGATATTTATCAAATGTTCCTTCATTGTGACGTGGAGGAAGAGGCTTCTTATCAAACAAAGATTCCGGAATTAGATTTCAGAAGATGGAGTTCAGGAGCAAGAACCTGTGACGTGAATTTGTCCAATTCCAATAAAGCAGTTGGTTTGACTAAATTGTTGGAAAGGTTCGGCATTGCACCTGATGAAGCTGTTGCCTTTGGCGATGGTTTAAATGATATGGAAATGCTGTCATTGGTCGGAATGGGAGTAGCCATGGGAAATGCTCGTGATGAATTGAAACAAGTAGCCGATATGGTCACACTCTCCGCCGAAGAAGACGGAGTTCGCTACGGATTAAAGCGCCTCGGTTTAATTTAATGGTCGTGTTTTTAAAAAATGGCTCAGTTCACTGTTCTGAGCCATTCCTTATTTTAATCTTTTAAAGCTTAATGAACTAAAGCTCTTGCACTCTTATGTTGAAGAAGGATTTTTCATTGTGTATCGTACCAAGTAATGATCATATTAGGTAAGTCTAGTTGTCTATTTACTTTAGAGGCTAGGTTTAGTACCGATGATCACCGTGGCGTCCAATTCATCATTTCTGGCTACTTTAGGGATAAGCCCCATACTAGAAAAAATTTCAAAGGTTTGGTAGGCCTGCTGTTCGCTCGTTTCTAACAAAAGGTGCCCTCCCGGAGCTAACCAGAGAGGTGCCTCTTTCGCTACCATACGCTGTAGGTCAAGTCCGTCCTTCCCTCCGTCAAGGGCCAGTTTTGGTTCATACAGGCGAGCCTCCCGGGGAAGCAGCTTGATCGCCTCGGTAGGTACGTAAGGAGCATTAGCAACTACGATGTTCACACGGCCTTGAAGGGAGTGGGGTAGGGCTGTAAACAAGTCCCCTTGAAAAACGTGGCCACCAAAAGCTGTTATGTTGCCGCCAGCACAGCTTACTGCAGCGGGGTCGAGGTCAACAGAGTACAAGGCTACCCGTCCTAAAGTTGCTGCAAGAGCTGCACCTACAGCTCCTGACCCGCAGCACATATCAACAACGATATCCCCTAAACAAGTTAGGGTTTCTGCCTGACGGACAAGAAACTCTGTTCGTTTGCGAGGCACGAAGACCTCAGAGTCTATCTTTATCCTCAGACCACAGAACTCTGTGTATCCAATGACGTGTTCAAGAGGTATCCCCTCGGTTCGCATTTCGACCATTTTCATAAGGTCATCCAATGTCGGTGCTTCAGATATAAGTAGCAGTGCCTCTTCTTCTGCAAAAACACTACCAGAAGTCCGAAGCTTATGGATGATAATTTCTTCAGTTTGGTAATCCATATAAAATTTAATTTGCTTTACTATTGATACCACCCAATCTTTCCTTATAAGTTGGCTTTTATTTATTCCTTTAAATTCGCAAGAATCTGGAAAATCTGTCCTCTATGATGTGATTCGTGTTCAATGAGATGGTAGATAACCCACTCAGGTGTTACATCGTATTGATGAAGAATCCTCGGTTTACATTTTTCTCCTCTCTTTTAATTCATATATTCTCTGTGAAAGTTAATGTTCCTTCTTAAACTAACGGAACAAGGCTTAAGTACAAACTTTCACAATCTATTAATAAAAAATAACCATCAAATTAACTTACAATTTAATGGTCATTTTACATTACATTTTTAATGTTTTGCGAGAGTTAATTGAACCTGTTATGGATTAACACCTCACTTTTCACCTATGCTGCTCCCAAATATCTACCTTTTTCTAATTACAAATTAACGCCTTTCATGCCAGCTTCATGGTAACGTTCTCCGGCTGCAACACCCCGAGGAGCAACTTCGTTTATACGTGCTAAGTCAGTTTCTGTTAATGATACATCAAGTGCACCAACATTTTCCTCTAAGTAATGGACTCTCTTCGTGCCTGGGATTGGAACAATATCATTTCCTTGAGCTAGCAGCCAGGCAAGGGCAAGCTGGGAAGGCTGGCTGGCTTTTTCCCGTGCTATTTCGTTAATTTTATTGACCAGTTCCAAATTTTTCTGGAAGTTTTCTCCTTGGAATCGAGGAGAAAAGCGGCGATAATCATCGGCTGCTAAGTCTTCAAATTTCTGAATCTGCCCTGTTAGAAATCCTCTTCCTAATGGACTGTAAGGGACAAAACCGATTCCCAGTTCCCGGCAAGTGGGCAGAATATCATCTTCGACGTCACGGCTCCAAAGGGAATACTCGGTCTGAACAGCGGTAATCGGATGAATAGCAAATGCACGTCTAATAGTTTGGGCGGCTGCTTCTGACATACCTAGAAAGCGCACTTTCCCTTCCCTAACTAAATCCGCCATGGCGCCGATTGTTTCTTCAATTGGTGTGTTTGGGTCGACTCGATGTTGGTAGAATAGATCGATATGATCCACACCTAAGCGGCGAAGGCTAGCTTCACAGGCTTCTTTGACATATTCAGGGCGGCCATTTATTCCCAGAAAAGCTCCATCTTCAGATCTTACATTTCCAAATTTAGTGGCAACAACCACTTGATTCCGACGACCTTTAATTGCCCGTCCAAGTAATTCTTCATTTTTACCTACGCCATACATATCAGCTGTGTCGAGAAGCGTAATCCCCATTTCAATGGCACAATGGATTGTTTTAATAGACTCGTCGTCATCTCTCCCACTGTAAAAATCCGACATCCCCATACAGCCTAGTCCAAGCGCCGATACTTCCAGCCCAGTTTTACCTAATATTCTTTTTTGCATTCCAACACACCTTCCTTCATGTCGTTCCGTATTAAGAACATTATAATACGCCAATTACATTGAGTAAATGAGTTAAAGATACTAGTGAATATAGAAAAGTGGCTCTATTTTACCTATACCCGATAAACTAACTGACTTCGGTAAGATAAACTGGCTCTTTCTTACTCTATCCCGATAAATTATCTAATTTCGGTAAGATAAAGCACCTCTTTCTTACCCTAACCCAATAAATTATCTGACATCAGTAGTATAGAGCGCTTCTAAAAGCTTATGCAAAGATAGGAACCTTTAATCCCAGAGAAAAAAGACTAACTGCAAATAGTTAGTCCCTGACCGAAGAAATTAATAGATTCCTTTTAACGATTCCATCACTTGATCTATCTCATCTTTCGTCGTATATCGGCCTAAGCTAAAGCGGATCGCACCCATGCCCACCTCTTTAGGAACATCCATCTCTTTTAATACCGGAGATAATTCAATGCTGCCGGCATGACAGGCTGATCCAGTTGAAGCCGCTAAATATGGGATGGCTGACAACAAGTCTTGACCAATTTTTCTTACAAAACTTACATTTAAAGTATTGGGCAGACGTTCCTCTGGGTGTCCATTCAATACTACCTGGTCTCCAAATGCACCCTGTAATTGCTGCCAAAAATAGTCGGTCAAATCTTTTATGCCACGATTCCCTTCCTGTTGTTTAGCAATTTCACAAGCCGTTCCTAATCCCACTGCTAGTAAAGTATTTTCTGTGCCAGCACGCAGGCCAAACTCATGCCCAGCCCCATGTATGAGTGGTTCCAATTCGATTCCCTCTCGTATAAAGAGTGCTCCAATTCCTTTCGGAGCATAGAGTTTATGGCCGGCAATCGTGAGCATATCTACCTTCAAATCATTCACATTTACCGGGACTTTTCCAACCGATTGAGAAGCATCCGTATGAAAAGCTATCCCATGCTCTTTAGCTATATCACCGATCGCTTGGATTGGCTGTAAGGTACCTGTTTCATTATTGGAATGCATAAACGAAATCAGGATCGTTTCCTTGGTAATCGCCTTTTCTATTTCTTCTAGTGTAACTTTCCCGGTCCCATCCACGTCTACATATGTGACCTTTGCCCCAATTTGTTCGAGGAATTTGCAAGGATTCATAATTGCAGGATGTTCAATTTTAGAAGTAATGATATGGTTTCCTTTATGCCGATTTTTAAAATAAAAACCTTTTAATGCAAGGTTATTGGCTTCGCTGCCCCCACTTGTGAAAATAATTTCTCTAGGGGAACATCCAATTAACTCAGCAACCTGTTTTCGGGCACTATGTAATAATTCTTTTACAGGTTTCCCAGCCCAATGTAAGGCGGATGGATTCCCATAAAAATCATCTAGCAACGGTTTCATGGCCTCTACTACTTCAGGAGCCATAGGTGTGCTGGCATTGTAATCAAGATAAATTTTTTCCATCGATTGATTCCTTCCCTTCCACTATAAACCGATGATTAAACCATGACCTTTGCACTGTTTTTAATAAATTCTAAGAACAAATTATTCATCTCAGCGTTTGTACTTGCCATGGATTCAGGATGCCACTGAACACCCACCGTAAATGTGGTTGGATGGCTATATTCTACTGCTTCAACGATTCCATCGGATGATTGTGCAACGATACGAAGATCGCTGGCTACCTCACCGATTGCTTGATGATGGAGACTATTAACTCGGATACGATCAGATCCTACTATTTCAAACAATCTACTATTTTTGGAGATGGTCACCCAATGGGTATCTTGACTTCTATCAATCCGCTGACTGTGTTGGATTGGTTCATTGACTTGACTCGGGATATCCTGAATTAAGGTTCCTCCCAGAGCAACATTCAAAATTTGCACACCTCTGCAAATCGCAAGAAGGGGAATATCGTTCTCAAGCGCATATTTAACAATCGCTATCTCTGCCAAGTCCCGCTCTGGTGTAGTTGGACCTAAGTGGTGATGTGGATCCTGATTAAAAAGTTTAGGATCGACGTCCTCTCCCCCGCTTAGGATAATTCCATCACATAAACCAAGCGTTTCTAAAGAAATTTCGGGGTTAATATATGGAAGGATAATAGGAATCCCACCATTGGCGACAACACTTTTATGGTAATCATGGTGCACATAAACACCTTCCATATAGTCGTTATGTTTAACATAGGCACCCGTTATGCCGATAATTGGTTTTCTGTTCATCTTTCTTCCCCCTATGACTTTGACACTAATATTGATATCTTAACACATTAATTTTTCAATACAGCAGTGAAAAAATTTACATAATCTTAAAATGTACTTCATATATTAATCTGTATTGCAAATATACAATAATATTAACATGATCAAAGGATGGAGATACTATGGAGCATGTTCTTTACAATGGAAAGAAATATATTATCCTTTATACGTATGATTCTGGGTACTGCGAGATTAAAGAAATAGAAAGTGTTCATAATGTCCAATTGGTTCATTTATCAGAATTAAAAAATCTAACTTAAAAAGATAAAGCTGGAAAAGGAAAAACTCCTTAACCAGCTTTTTTCATGCTTAAAAAGTGTGTATGATTTTTTAATTGATTAAATAATTTAAATATTTTATTAAAATTTATTTCGAAATTCGAAAAAGATGTTAAAATCTATTTATTAAATTGAAATGGATTGTAGGGGATTGGATGAATAAGAATAAGAAGCTATGGCTGGTTTATGGGATGTTATTTTTTGCCACGGCTACATGGGGAAGTGCATTTCTTGCTGGTAAAGTCGCCGTAAAAGACTTTGAACCGGCAACCGTTGCTTTTTTACGTTTTTTGGGGGCTGCGATCCTTTTGTTTCCACTAATGTGGCTGATGGAAAAAAATCGAAAGAAGCCCACCCTCAAAGATTATGGATTATTTGCCGTTCTTGGATTAACAGGCATTGCAATATATAATATTTGTTTTTTTATGGCTACCAAACATGCACCGGTTATTAAGAGTTCCTTATTTATTGCCTCAAACCCAGTACTGATTGTCCTTTTATCAGGATTATTTTTAAAAGAAACAATCACCAAAAATCATATGATTGGAATGGTGATTGCCCTAACTGGGGTTACCTTCATTATTACCGATGGTCACCTACTCTCACTTTTCCAATACGGTTTTGAGACGATCGACTTTGTTTTACTAGGTGCAGTAATAAGCTGGGCATTGTACAGTGTGGTTGGTAAAGTCGTTTTAAAAAAATTCAGCGCGGTGGAATCCACCACTTATGCGGTTGCATTTGGTACCATATTTTTATTTCCGTTTGCATACGTGGAAACATCCTGGCACGATGTACAAACTGCTAGTGTTTCAACCTGGATCGCCATTTCACATATGAGCATTTTTGTAACGGTGGTTTCATTTATCATGTACTATTACGGCATAAAAGAGGTTGGTGCTGCGAAGGCTTCTATCTTTATTAATGTGATGCCGTTATCAGCTGTCTTGATGGCTACCTTCTTTTTAGGTGAGACCTTTACATTGGCTCAAGGAATAGGTGCCGCCTTTGTTTTAACTGGGGTATATATTGGAACTAACACGAAACTATTTAGAAGAAAATTACAAGCCGCATGACTTAAAGGTCAAAACGGCAGTGATTTAGCTAATCACCGCCGTTTTCTTTCCTGATGAAATTTAAACCTACTTATCAAAAAGATAAATGCATATTTCTCTACTTTTTTTCAAATTATATGAAAAAAAGGTGGTTATATAAGTGAGTAATTGGCATCTCATTTTGTCTGGTATTGCATTGTTAGTGTTGATTGGCGGTTTAATTTTTACGTTAGGGACTGGAAGAATGGTCAGTACTAGATCAGGTGAATTTGATACGCAAATCAATGAAAAAACTCAAAGACATCCTTATTTACTGAATCCAGTGTTTCTTGTTTGGATTATCGCCATTGCAGCTATCATTATTTATATCATTTATCTTGGCTTTAATTACTATTGATTAAAACACGCAGGCGAAAGGACCCCCTAATATCCGGGGTACCTTTCGTTGTGCTATGTTTTATTCAGCCGGAGCATGTTCCACGGCGATTTGGTATGCAGCCAAAATCGCTTCACTTTCGGAAGGGTTATTAATACCCACTAAGTCTTGGTTACCTTCCTCACCCTCAATCTTCATTACGATGGTTTCATCTTCTGCATTTAGTAGAGCATAGGATTCATCCTTCATATCAAACAAGGCTTCAACAGCAAATTCTTTAAGATTCCCGTGGTCATCTTCAATCGTTATATAATCACGTGGTTCATCATGATTCATCGTCCCTCACCTCAACAAAAGTACTCAGAAATATTGTTCCCTTACCCACAAAAAAGTTCAGTGGAAAAATATTGTTAATACCATTAAATACTCGATTGGAAATTGGGAAAAATAATATAACAAGCTTTAATAAGGGGACTATTATGACAGACAAAATTATTGAGGCAGTCACACCGCAGATGCAACAAGAAATCGATCGAATGGTTAATGGCATGACTTTTACGAAAAATTTTCGTTCTGCCACGGCTGAAGAGTGGTATCTTTTTTTGCCTGGATATCAAGATCCTCGAACAGGAGGAGCCGCTGGGAAAGCTATTGTCCATTATGATCTTTACGGTAATCGAGACATTTTTATTAATACCACGGTGATAATTGACGATCCTGCTCTATTTCAACCAGATGTCCACCCTCTTGTCTATGCGGTCGCAGACGAGGTGGTAAATAAACTCGTTGGGTACGCGGATACTCTGCTGTCGGTTCATGCCGGTGAAAATTCCTATGATGCAGAGTATAAACAGTAATACTTTGACTTTGATAAAAAAGGAAATAAGGACTAGGTAAAAAACATATTGGCGAACCCACCCTCTCTTTTTTCATGTGTTCGCCCTATTGGCGACCCTTCTCTCTCTTTCTTCCTGTGTTCGGTCGCCAAACATATAGTAATACAACCACTATTATCCTATCATAAATAAACTCCATCACCGCCTAGTTCATATGAACAAATATTGAATTTTTCGACATTTTTCTATATAAACTGCTATTTTTTCTTGATAAAATAAAAAACAAATGAAGAAGGGTTTGTCCTTCAGAAAGAGGTTTCGTGTGGCACATAACCCGTTCGATTCAAAACCAGATTGGTTGAAGAGTTACATAAATTCACCAGAAAAGCAGGAGAAGTTATATCGACGGACATTACTGATTGTTGTCATGTCACAGATTTTCGGTGGGGCAGGGCTTGCTGCTGGAATTACGGTTGGCGCACTTCTTGCCCAAGATATGTTAGGGACGGATAGTTATGCAGGGATTCCAGCAGCATTGTTAACATTGGGTTCTGCTGGGGCAGCGTTGCTTATCGGTCGAGTCTCACAACGTTTCGGCCGCCGTATAGGACTTGCGGGAGGATTCTTGACTGGCGGTATCGGTGCGATTGGAGTGATCGTTTCCGCCATCACAAGTAATATCTTTCTTCTTTTTGCCTCGCTTCTGGTCTATGGTGCAGGCTCAGCTTCAAACTTACAAGCCCGCTATGCCGGAACCGACTTAGCAAAACCTACACAGCGAGCGACATCCATCAGTATTGCCATGGTATCAACCACATTCGGCGCTGTTGCGGGACCGAATTTGGTCGATGTAATGGGCCGATTTGCCACGTCAATTGGTGTCCCTGCTCTAGCCGGTCCATTCATTCTTGGCGCGGCTGCCTTTATCCTTGCTGGTTTAGTCCTATTAGCTTTCCTGCGCCCAGATCCTCTGATTGTTGCCGATGCCATTGCAGTTAAGCAGCAAATCAATAGTAGTAATCCTTTAGTAAAACAATCTAGCAATCTAGCAATCAATAAACGAGGAATCGTTGTTGCTGCGACAATTATGGTTTTAACTCAGATTGTCATGACATCCATCATGACAATGACACCAGTTTACATGAAACATCATGGGCATGGTCTGAGAGAAGTCGGAATGGTCATTGGCTTCCATATAGGTGCCATGTACCTTCCCTCTCTCATAACAGGTATTCTCGTAGATAAGATAGGCCGAACTACAATGGCCATCGCTTCCGGTGCCACGCTCCTGGCAGCTGGCATTCTTGCTGGCAGTGCACCTCCTGATTCCATGCTGGTTCTTATTATTGCACTCGTTTTGCTTGGGCTTGGCTGGAACTTTGGGTTAATTAGTGGGACTGCACTGATTGTCGATTCAACATCCCCCTCTAACCGGGCCAAAACACAGGGAACGGTAGATGTTTTAATTGCTTTGGCTGGGGCATCCGGGGGAGCGCTTTCCGGGATGGTGGTTGCACAAACGAGTTATGCTGGACTCTCATTTGCTGGAGGGGTTCTTTCCCTCCTGCTGATCCCAGTGGTGATCTGGTCTCGTGGTAATCAAAGAATGACTGAATAAAGCTAGTGGTTTTGACAAAAAGTATAGGGAAAAAGGAAACCTGTCTCTGGTTCGCCAGTGGACATCCTTTACCTTTTTGATTTCTTTTAATAAAAAAAGCAAAATTTTTACGATTTCACAATTAAATTTATTTTCGGAATTTTATAAGTATGTTATAGTCATATAAAAGAAAAATGGAGTGATAAAAATGAAACTGCAAGTCCAACGCGCTTATAATTTTAATGCAGGCCCTTCCGCGTTACCTATTTCCGTCTTAGAAAAAGCTCAAGCAGAACTGATTGATTTTCGAGGTACAGGTATGTCAGTCATGGAGCTTAGCCATCGAAGCAAAGCTTATGAAGAAGTACATAATCAAGCGATTGACAGCTTGAAAGAACTGCTGTCTATTCCTGATACTCATGAAGTACTCTTCTTGCAAGGCGGAGCGAGTCTTCAGTTTTCAATGATTCCGATGAGTTTTTTACAATCTGGAAAAAAAGCCGGATATGTAATGACAGGCTCTTGGTCAGAGAAAGCATTCACGGAGGCAAAACTATTTGGTGATGTTTATCATGCGGCTTCCACGAAAGAAGGCAACTACCGCAGCATTCCAACGCTTGATCAATTACAGTACGATCCATCGGACGCTTATTTACATCTAACTTCCAACAATACCATTTATGGTACCCAATGGAAGAACTTCCCAGACACTGGCGATGTTCCGTTAATCGCAGACATGTCGAGTGATATTCTGTCTAAGCCGATTGATGTCAGCAAGTTTGCGTTAATTTATGCTGGTGCCCAGAAAAACCTTGGTCCTTCAGGCGTAACGGTTGTGATTATTCGCAAGGATTTGCTTGAACAAGCAAACACAAATATCCCAACAATGTTAAAGTACAGCACGCATTCTAAAAATAATTCATTGTATAACACACCGCCAACCTTCGGCATTTATATGCTGGGTGAGGTCTTAAACTGGGCTCGTGAGTTAGGTGGTTTATCTGCGATTGCTGAGCTTAATGATAAAAAAGCGAATCTGATTTACGAAACAATTGATACAAGTAATGGTTTTTACATTGGCCATGCTGAACCGGACAGTCGTTCTCTCATGAACCTTACTTTTAACTTAGCATCGAAAGACCTAGAAAAGAAATTCCTCGAGCAAGCGAAACAAGAAGGCTTTGTTGGCGTAAACGGTCATCGCTCGATCGGCGGATGTCGTGTATCAGCTTATAATGCTGTTCCAGTTGAGGCATGTAAGGCATTCAAAGAGTTTATGATTCAATTCCAAGCAGAAAATAGCTAATGAAAAAATCACCCTCTTTATTTATTAGAGGGTGATTTTTTTAGTTAATCGGGCTTTATAAACGCTTTTACTTACCTTGGTCGTGATTTTCCCAGTCAAACAGGCTTTATAAACGAACACTAAATGCGAATAGCCACTTGCTTTTTAAAGCAATCGACAGCTTTCTCTGAATCAACCGGATATCCCAGCTCATTCATCGTTTCTCCGATCAAAACGACCGCATCTTCGAGCATTTGTTCCGTCGTGTTTCCCATATGTCCAATCCGGAACGCCTTTCCTGCCAAATGGGCTAGTGCTCCAGCTACAATCACTCCTTTTTTTGCAAGTGAAGAACGGAAAGCAGCATCCTCCATTCCATCAGGATAAAGAATACAACTAAGTGTGGCAGCAGCGACTTCTTCATTTGCTAACGCCTTCATCCCGTATACGGCAAGGGCCGATCTAACCGCTTTTCCGAATGCAGTATGGCGCTGATATCTTCGTTTCATCCCCTCTTCCAAGACCAATCTCATCCCTTCGTCATAGGCATAGATAAGATTCACTGGAGGTGTAGCAAAGTACTTTCCTGGATCGTTCATAATCGGGATCCAATTATAGATATCACAATAATAAGCAGGAACACGTTCTATTTTGGCACGTGCAGCTAAAGCTGTTTGGTTAAAGGCAACGATGGCTAGACCAGGCGGCACGCCAATTGCTTTTTGTGAACCTGTTAAAATGACATCAATTTTTCCATCAGACCCATGATATTGCCTACTCATATCTTCTTCCATTGCGGCAGTCGCACAAACACCATCGAGAATGACAAGTGCTCCATGTTTTTTAATAATCGGCACAAGTGCCTCTAAATTGGCAGCTACTCCTGTCGACGTATCTGCGTGGGTAATTGTAACCGCCTTAAAATTTCCATTCACTAATTTCGCTTCGACAACACTTGGAGATACCTGAGTACCCCATTCTGCCTGGAGTACTTCTACTTCAATACCAAATGCTTTTCCTAATTTAATGAAACGATCACCGAAATAACCGTGACTGATCACTAAAAGTTTTTCCCCAGCGGCAACTGTATTGACAAGCGCCATTTCCATAGCTATGGTTCCAGAGCCGGAAATAACAAACACTTCACCATCTGTTTTCAGCATTTCCCTTGTTTTCTCGATCGCATTTTTGTAGATAACGACAAATCTCGTGTCTGTGTGTCCCCTAGTTTCCTGTGCAATAGCATCATAAATTGAATCAACTACAGGCGTTGGCCCGGGTATAAGCAGCATCTCTTGATTACGCATTTTCCCATCCCCCTAATTAGCAAACTGTTTCTCCATAAATATATTTCTGTACTCATCTATTTAAACCTTTATCTCAATTTTGACTAATTGGCGAATTTTCTCAAGGACAAAGCCATTAATCGAGGGCACTAACCTGTTCTGATTCATTTTGTAATTTGCCATCGCATTATTGTATTGATTATAGAAAGGGGAGTATACGTTTTCAATAAAGCTGTTCAAAAACCTCCCACGAATTCGTGTAAACGAAAAAGACCAGAAAGAGATCCATTGTCTCTTCTGGTCCTTTTCGTTTGGATTAGTGGCCGTCAACTACTTCTTTCAATATTTCATACGAACGCTTTTGTTTTTCAGTGTCATAAATATACGATACGGCCATGAGTTCATCGACATTATAATAGTCCTGGAACTTAGTCAACTGTTGGCGGACTGTTTCTTTGCTCCCTATCAACGTCACACTTTGCTTCGATGCCGCCATTTCTTTTTCCATTGGGTTCCAAAGCTCATCCAAGTTTTCAACAGGTGGTTGTAGCGGATTTTGAGTGCCTCGAACAACATTTAGGAAAAACTGCTGCATCGTTGTCGATAAAAATTGTGCCTCCTCATCCGTTTCGGCCGCAATAACATTTAAACAAACCATCATATATGGTTTATCCAAATATTCAGAAGGCTTGAAACGACTCCGATAGATTGAGATTGCTTCTTCCATATATCTTGGTGCAAAGTGGGATGCAAATACATAAGGAAGTCCCAAGCTTGCCGCTAAATACGCTGAATCAGTGGAAGAACCGAGTATATAAATCGGAATATTCGTGTCAACGCCAGGATAGGCTTTCACATAGCTTTGCTGCTCTGCTGGGCCAAAATAAGTAAGTAAGGCTTGGACATCATTTGGGAAAGTATAAACTGGATCATTTTTCGATCGTCTTAGCGCGCTTGCCGTCATCATATCTGTTCCAGGTGCACGGCCCAGACCGAGGTCAACACGATTTGGGTAAATCGTGGCCATGGTACCGAATTGTTCAGCCACTACCAGCGGGGAGTGATTCGGCAGCATGATCCCTCCAGACCCTACTTTAATCGTATTTGTATGTTCCAATACATGTTTAATTAAAATCGATGTCGCTGAACTGACAAGGGTAGCTGTATTATGATGTTCTGCGATCCAATAGCGTTGATAGCCCATTTTCTCGACCGCTTGCGCAAGGTCAACCATTGACTCAATCGCTTGGCTGGGACTCTGCCCCTTCCGGATCGGAGCTAAATTCAAAACAGATACAGGTATATTAATTGTTGCCATATATATAATTCCTTTCCCTAGAGAGATTACTACTATAGTAACAATAGGAAGGCAGAAATCAAAAATAAATGCTTAACAGGAAAAGGGTGTCAGGCACCATGTGAAAAATTCACATGGTGCCTGACACCCTTTTCTTTCCGAAACTTTATTTTAGTAATTATAAAAAATGACATTTATGTACTAAGTATCAGAACAAGCAGCTTTATTTTATTAACTCTCTCAGCTCTGCAGTCATTTTTTCCACTAACTCTGGTCTGCCATGAAACTGGGCCGGAGTATTTTGAAACAATTGAATACGCCAATCCCCGTTTCTTTTTACAACTACAAGCGTATGATGTGTGTTTACATTGGGGTTAAGATCTGATTGCTTTGGCGGAACCATTCCAGCTATGGCGCGCAAAATAGCGATCTCTGAACCTAGAAAACGTACATCCTTCACTTTACTTACAAATCGTGCCGTAGGATGGTGTTCAAAAATTGGCTTGAGATGTGAAAATATTTCTTGTCTGCCAATGGATTGACTTCCATCAAAGCCAATATTCTCCCCATCATCCGCAAATAATTCTGCCATTCCCTCAGCACTTCGGTCATTCCATGCATCTAAAAGCTGAGCATAAATTGCTTTTACTTCTTTTAACTCAGAACTCTCCATATTTTACAAACTCCTTTACTTCCTTTTTAATTTATCGTAAAACAAAACTAACCAACTTATCAACTTTGTGGTTAATCTCTCACAAATAAAAATGAACCTTCTCCCACTCCATTAAAAGGTATAGGTGAAGGTCCATTATTTAATTTAGTGCAAACTGAGCAAATTTTTCCGAAAATGAAGCTTCTTGTTGTATTTGCATTTCTTGTTGTACTTTGATTTCAGTTTTTCTACTCACTTCAAATGTTTTTAATCGCTGTGCAGTGATGTTTTTATCCATAAGAGCTTCGGTTAAGATCGGCGCTAACACATGCGCGTCCTTCATTCCACAATTAATCCCGATTGCACCAGTTGGAGTCATCGTATGAGCGGCATCCCCAATAATAATTAATCCGTCCTTTACCCATGTTTCAGAACGAGAGCTTTGCACCTTTAAGGGAACAAAGTTATTCCATGTATGAAGATGCTCTAATACCAGCTCTTTCAATTCTGGAAAACTTTCGATCAATGGTTCAAGAAATGGCTGTAACGGTTGCTTTCTTAATGAAGGAAATGATCCTTCTTCAATATTCCAGCCAATTTGAATGAATCCTCCCGTCTGTGTGAACAAGGCAAGCTGATGTCCATTGACATGCACCATTCTTGTTGTTGGCTCCCATCCTGCAGGAGCGGGAATTTTGGCCCACAATACGTCATATCCATGCGTCATCTCGATCGTTGGTATCTTTGCCAGCTTTCTGACTGTCGAATAGCGGCCATCTGCACCAACGACAACCGAGCTTGTGATCATTATTTCTTGACCGTCCCTTATCGCTTTTACACCAGTATAGACTCCATGCTCATCCTGCATTAACTCCGTTACTTTTGTGTTATAAAGAAGTCGGTAGTTTTTATATTGTTCTGATTCTTGGTTGATTGCACTTAGTAAATGAACTTGAGGAACATGAATTCCTACGTGATCCTCATCGGTTGAAGGGATAATTGTTTGAACGATATGTTTGCCAGCAAAGAATTCAACTTTTTTCATTTTAAGTATGCCTAGCTCTTCTATCTTTTCAAACAATTGATGTGCTTTCAAAATGGCTTCTGTTTCAGAATTTATATGTTCTCCTCTAAATTTCCTGTTAACTCCAGAAGCTCGTTCTAAGATAATAGTTGATAAACCGGTTTTGGCTAAAAGAAACCCTAGTAATGTCCCTGCTGGTCCGCCACCCACAATACAAACATCTGCCTGTAGCTTCATTTTATCCACCTTCTGGTTATATTTATTATTGAAAAAAATTATTTTCAAAAGTTTCCTTATAAGAATAAAAGTTAATTATAGAATAACAAATTTGTCGTATTCAGTCAATCTAAAAAAAGGTCAGTCCCGCCAACTATGGATGTCGTGGGGGACTGACCCTTTATTCAGTAACCGCTAATTTTTCCAAATCAATAATTTTTTTAAGATATTCATATTCGTTGTTTTCGAGAATATCAATTTCATTATTGGTGGCAAGTAGAACTTGATTTCGACACTTAGATATTCTTTGAATCATCGGGTGTATGGTTAGGCTCGATAAATTTACAAAATCATATAAGTCTGTTAAACAAACTGGCAGTTTGTATCCCTTATTGCTGCTGGCAATTAACAACCCGCTATCACGAAGCTTGGAAACGATGTTCGATCTAAAGTAATGGTGATTTATTTTGTTCACTCGGATGGCATTTAGATTATCTAAAATTTCTTGAGTATAGACATATTCATTAGGATTTTCTCTTAGATTAAATAACAGGAACTTGAGTAAATCTATCCTAATTTTTTCATCCGCATCTTCACTTTTTTTATTCTTCTCAAGATATTGAAGGGTTAAATTAACTGATTGTTTAAAAATAACCTCATCAAATTGAGAGTCCTGATTCCTTGATATGTAATCATGTAAATAGTTTTTATAGTTTTGCGGCCATAAATTAATGGCGATGATTTTCTTTTTGATGATTTTATGAAAAAGCGGATAATGTTCCGAGTACTGGGTCTGATCATAACCTTTTGCAATCGTCCCTGCGATAAAATTAGCCAGTTGAAGAAGTAATTCGGATTTACTGTGATTAAATCCAAAGATGGAATAATTAAATAAATCTGGAACACTTTTTTCTGCTATATAGGTTTTAAATTCAGTCATGAATTCCTTCGTTCCTTGTTCCATTAACACAAGATCCAGTTGGTCAAACGTTCGATTTAGGTCATCATAGATTAACCGATTCATAAATTTGATAAAGGTCTTTTCAAACGTGATGCCGCTATCTTCTCTAATTTTTCTTTTATCGACGACATATGCATATATATTAAACGGTAAATCTTTCAGTTCATTTAATAGTTGAATTCTTAGATGAGGGTTATCCATATTATCAGTATGCATTTCGTCGGTTTGAAAGTATTTTTGTCTCACCTTTTCAACTTCCTGTTCTAACAATTCTTTATTAGACTCTTTTGCTAGAATAGAAACGATAATAAAGTGGGTCGAGACATCTTTATTTTCAAAATCAAAACTATAATCACCAGATTCATCAATAAACGCAAATTGAATATCGTTCATTCTCCCACCTCACCCAAAAATTCTTTCTTTAGGTACTTATTTCAACAAAATATGATCTAAAACCTTCAAAAAGTTAATTTTCCCCTTATTAAATTCATTGATTAGCACGTTAAACCGCAAGTACAGCGATTTTTTCCAAAAACAAACGAATAAGCAGATGGAAATTCTTGATTCACCCGCTGGACCTCAAGGGCAAATTCCTGTTCATTTTTAGGAACATTTGATAAGGAATCGGCTTTTTTCTGATTATCAATATGAGCGCCTGGTGGAACAAAGCTTCCAGGCCTTAGCGTTACTCCACCAGTAACAACTGCCCCTGAGGCGATGAAACTTCCTTCTCCGACCTGGGCATGATAAACAATTGACTTAAAACCGATAAATACCTTTTTATCAATCTGACAGGGACCATGAATCAATGAACCATGTGCACAGGATACCTCATCGCCGATATAGACTGAATATTTCCTATTATTAACCTCTACATGTTTGTTTTTTAAACCATGAAGGATTACTCCGTCCTGCAAATTACTGTTGCTTCCAATAAAGAAAGGCGTTCCTTCATCTGCACGAATACTGACGAAGGGACCGACATACGTATTATTCCGAATCGTAACGTCGCCGACAATATAGGTGAACGGGCTTAAAAATGCCATTTTATTTATTTTTGGAAAAATTGGTGTGGGATTTACGGAAGTTACCGGATTCGAACCTACAAAGTAACTATAAATATTAAAAGGACCAATTAAATTATTGGGATTATGCCACAAAATAAATTCCCCTTTCAAATAACGGGATTTTTAATTATTCATACTACATATACGTAGGTTTTCTGAATAAATACCTTTTTTCATGGTCCAAATAAAAGACAGTGATTCCTAAATCACTGCCCTTTTAGCATTATTCTTTTGTTAGGTTTACAGGATTATCACCCTGTTCACTTTTTTCTTTTTCTAACTGCTCTATCCGTGCATCAATTGTACTTTGGAAGTAGGAATGGTTCACCTTGTGTTCTAATCGTTCCAGATAGGTTTCTATATCCTTAAACTTTGTTGAAAATTGGTCCGAATATGAATTTGACTCTGATACCTGATTTATTTTAATATTAGCCCGTGTTACATTTTCCCGGCCCATTAATTCCATCCGGCGAAGATGCATATCCTTTAACTTTTGCTTCATTTCTTCATGCTTTCTTTCTAATTCACGTAACTGCTCAATTACTTGTGCAAGAGATACATTTAGACGTTGGGCCCGTTCTGAATACTGTTGATGCTCAGCTGAAGCAAATTGATATAGCTCTGTTTCTCCAGCTTTTAATGCAATTTCGGCTTGGTACTTTCTTTTTTCTGCCCGCTCTGTAGCTTGATGATATTCTCTTGTAAATTCTGCCTTTAAGCTATATTGACGTTCGATAAGCTTGCCAACCTTCTCCGTCTCCTGCTCACATTGGCGAAGGTATTGATTGAGCAAATCAATCGGATTTTGTTTTTCTTTGTGTTGACGAGTTTCATTCAAATCAGCAATAATGAGATCTTTAATTTTCGATAATAAGTTTGCCATTGTTCACTTTTCCCCTTTTAAATTAATATTTTTTTAATTCATTCCATTGTTTATCAAAATTTACAAATGGATCGGATTCCTTGTTCTCAGGCGGCTTTTTGTTTTTATTCCACTGTTTATAAACAAGGAACAGCACATAAGCTGCTCCGACTCCGATGAGTGCTGGAATATGGTGGATGGTTGCTGAAAGGACAATTAAGCCGATGATGACTAACCCAATTTTCCAACCTGTTGATTCCGCCTTCAAAAATTGTTTATAGATGAAGTAAAGAATCGCTAGACTTACAAGTAACGCTACCATCGGACCAATTGTTTTGAGTAATATAAAAGCTGCAAGGCCACCTGCTAAAAGTAACCCAAATTTTTTCATGTTAATTTCCTCCTTTGTTTCACTCATCTGAAATTTCCCAGTGATTCTCCCCTCTGTCGACACCTGTTGCTCGCCAGTTGGTAGGTTTCTTTATCTTGTTTTCATCTTACCTTTTTTCAAACTGTTTCATAATTGCGCTTTAGCTTGATTTTTCTCTCAGACTTAAGACGTAGATGCTATCGGACTGCTTAGTATTGAATATATTTAAGGAACAACGTTTTTCACTAATAAAAATCAGAAAGGTCAAACTTTCTATTTGCTATCTATCTGTTATAATTAAATTATCCCAATTCAACCATTTTATGGTGTAATACTAAAAAGCATTTGCCTTCAGGTAGATTCTTTTTTATATAATCCATTTTCAGGAGGTTATCTATGTATAAAATCAAAAATAAAGAAAAGCTATTCATTTACACAGGACCAGATGGTTCAGGGAGAAAAACGGTTGCCAAAATGGTTGCGACCGCGTTTGATATGGAAACTGTTCTATCTTACACGACTCGTTCCCCTCGTCATTACGAACAAAATGGGGAAGACTACCATTTTATTACCGATGAAACATTCAAAAAAATGAAAGAGAAACAGGAATTTCTTGAATGTGTCGAAATCGATGGAATTCACTATGGCATCCGCGAAGAGGATATTGTTAAGGCATTCGAGTCCCATAACCTTGTCTACCTAACGTTAAATCCTGAAGGTACCGAAAAATTAAAACAGATGTATGGGGAACGTGTCATGCGCTTTTTCATCTATGCCGACCGGGATACGGTGATTGAGAGACAAAAGGAACGCAAAGATAATGATCAAGATATAGCCCGCCATATGGCCCATTATGATGAAACAATGAACTATAAAAACAACTGTGAACATGCCTTTGAAAATTATGATTTGCCTCAAGTTTCCTATCAAATCAGTGAAGTCATTGAAGGCTTCCTTGAAAGAGGTTTCATTGTTACCGATTATTAATCAGAAAAAAAAGTGTCAGGCACCGAATGGGTGCCTGACACTTTTTTTAAATTTACTGGTTTGTTAACTTTTCAAGTTCATTAAACACCGCTTCATAATCTTCTTTTTTATCAGCTTTAAATGAGGTGTTTATGTAGGTTATCATGCCAGTTTTATCCACCACAAAGACTGAACGAATCGCCGTTCCGCCTTTTTCGTTAAGTACATAGTAACTTTTTACCGTTTGTTTAAACCAATCTGATAATAAAGGATATGGCAGAGTTCCCATACTCGCTGCAAAAACTCTATGGGAGTGGATATGATCCACACTAATAGCTAGTACTTCAGCATCTAATTGCTCGAATCGTTTGTAATCCTCTTTCCAAGAGGATATTTCCTTAATTCAGCCGGGTGTAAAATCCATTCCATAAAAGGCAACAACTATGTTTTTCTTTCCTCGATAATCAGTTAATGCAATCTTTTCTTTTGTCGTCGCCGTTAATGAAAAGTCTGGGGCCATCTCGCCAATATTCAATGACACTTCCAAGATCTATTCCTCCTTTCTAGTCTAACTAAGAAATTCGGTTCATTACTCTCATAAATTATTTACCTTTATTGCTGGCTGGGTCCTGAATTGGAACATGCTTTGGTCTTTTTGGATAGGAAGCCTTCCCTTCATCTGGACCTGTAAGGTCATTTCTCTGGTCAAGAACTTTCCCAGTATATTCAATTGGATTATTCTTTGGCATTGTCTCACCTCCAAGTTAAAGGGGCGATGCACTATGATCGTCCGTTAGCTCTTCTTGTTTTGAAATTTTAATTTCTGCTCTGCCTCACTCATGTTTGGATTACTTCTGGGTTGACTTTTGCTTAACGCCTTCTTTAATTCAATATTGGCATCATCATCCGTATTATACTTCTGGTCCATACTTCTCCCTCCTTTTTGTTACTTATTATGAACACTATTAGTGGGTTCATTCGTTTGTTATTTTTTACATTACGGAAAAAGCATCGTTTTAGATAATCCCTTCTAATCCGTTTGCATGCTGACAAACGAAAAAAGGAGTCCTTCCCCTCACTAAGGGAAAAGAACTCCAAATTCAATCTAATTAATTGACTCTCTTCGGACCGGTCCAATACATTTCTCTTAAACGAAATTTTTGCAATTTACCGGTTGCTGTTTTTGGTAAAGCTTCTACGAATTCAACTGCCTTCGGTGCTTTAAAATGTGCTAACTCTGACCGGCAGAACTGGACGATTTCATCTTCAGTTACTTTCGCCTCAGGTTTTAACACGATAATCGCCTTTGGAACCTCGCCCCACTTTTCATCCGGGATCGCAATCACGGCAGTTTCCAAGACAGCCGGGTGCTTATAGAGGACTCCTTCAACCTCTGTAGAAGAGATATTCTCTCCACCAGAAATAATCAAATCCTTGGCACGATCACGTATTTCGATGAACCCATCTGGGTGAGTTACAGCCAAATCTCCCGTATGGAACCAGCCGCCCCTGATTGCCGCTGCAGTGGTGATTGGATCCTTGTAATAACCTGCCATGACGACGTTACCACGCGTGATGATTTCTCCTAATTCTTCTCCGTTCCAGGCCACTTCCTCCCCATCTTGATGTACAACCTTTGTTTCGCCATTGAAAGCAAGTTCAATCCCTTGTCTTGCCTTGATCGCTGCTTGTTCATCAGCTGTCATTGCATCAAATTCTTTTTTCCACTCACAGTAAAGAATGAAAGGAGAGGTTTCCGTTAGACCATAGACATGTATCATATTTAAACCCAGAATTTCTTGTGCTTTATGAATCAGTGCTGCTGCAGGAGGTGCACCGGCTGTCGCCATCCGTGGGGTCGTAGTAATCTTAATTTCCTTTGCCTTTGGCTCATTGACCAGCATATTCACGACCGTTGGCGCACCGCATAAAAGCGTGATTTTCTTCTTTTCAAATAATTCAAGTATAAGGGGCGGCTCAACTTTTCTGAGACATACATGGGTACCGCCAGTAGCCGTAATCGCCCAAACACCGCCCCAGCCATTCGCATGAAACATCGGTAATGTATGTAGATAGACATCCTCATGGTTGACACTTAAATGATACATGAAATTAGCAGCATTTAAATAATTCCCTCGATGTGTAAGCATGACTCCCTTGGGTTTTGAAGTCGTCCCGCTCGTATAATTTAAAGTTAGCAGTTGATTTTCATCAATATCCACCTCTGGAATTGTAACCGTTTCCAAACTATGTTGCAAAAAATCCTCATAATCGATGCCCATTAGAGAAGTATCATGTCCCTGTACAGATACAATAATAATTCGTTCGAGGGAAAGATTATCGATTATTTTCTCAATCGGGCCGCAAAATTCTTCATCGACAATTAACATTTTCACATCACTGTGACGAATGATATACTCTAGGTCATCCGCAGTAAGCCTGTAATTTAGCGGTACCATGACCGCGCCAAGCTGGCAGATTCCATAAAAGCACTCCAGCATATAATGCGTGTTAGGCAACATGACCGCTACATGATCACCTTGGATGATTCCTGCTTGAAGGAGAGCAGCAGAAAGCTGATCGACTCGCTTGCCAAATTCTTGATATGTAAATTCCTTTTCTCCATCGATGACTGCTGTTTTATTCGGATAATACTTCACCGCCCGGCGTTTCCAATCTAATGGGGTTAACGGGGAAAACATATAACCAACTCCTCTTTTATTAAATGAGAGTGATGGGTAATTTTTTCGCGTATTGGTCCCTTTGATGTATACATCACAATTCTATTCTTGTCCCAAAAATAAGGATTTGTCAATTAATAATTTAATTTTTCTGAATTTAGCATTTAACTACCTTTATCACAAAAAAAATCGAGTAGAGACTTAGTCCCTCACTCGAATTTTGTACTTATCCTTTTTTCTTTTCACTTGAGTTTTTTCTGGCTTATTTTACATTTAGGGGTTTATATCAAACTATTATGTAAAGCAAGAGGGTCAACTTTTCGACTTCTTAATTTTGTAATTTTTATGGTTTACAATGGTAGTAAGTGGTTCATCCTTATCTTTCGAATAACCATATTGGACCATAACAGAATTTTCCCTAATACCAGAAACGACACCTTCATGATTTTTTCCTTCACGACTAAAGGAAATCACATCGCCAATATTTGCCGTAGCCATTCCATCACCTCGACTTTATATTAACCAATAATTCCCGAAAAAATACTTTCTATCTATAAGGAAAATGATCAGAAAAAAAAGCCCTTGACGGGTCAAAGGCTTCGCTTTATCGGAACAATTAAAGTACGATCGTACTTTGTAAAATAAGTTCATTAATAGTTTTCCTAAATCCCCAAATAATGTCCGATAACATTGCTAATTCAATATCTATTTCTCTAATGTCCCAATAATGTTCGTTTTTTCGGTGGTAGGTAAACTTTCCATCAGGATACTTCATAATCGTAAGCGTTCCATTCGGACTGACTGTATTTAAAGTAAGAAAATATTTCGTCCCATCCCAATTAGCATACCTATCAAAATGATTTAGAAATCCAGTAATTTCGCTACTTCTCAAAATCATCACCAGTCACCCCTTAACTTTTAATCGGTAAAAACGATTCGTGAAAAAGGAACGTGAGGATTTTCAAAAAAATACATCCTCCATTAAGTTATTGTTTTCATTATAGAAGAAAAAAAAGTTAATTCAACGATTATGGTAACTATCCAAACATCCTTTTGTGTAAAATGGTGTCAGGCACCAACATAAATTTGGAAACACATTTTCGGGTTAAAATCTGCTATAGTAGTTTTATGATGGAATGGAAAGGAAATATGACAAATATGAAATGTATTTCAATCGATTTAGATGGTACCTTATTAAACTCTCAGCATGAAATAAGCTTGGAGAATGTGAAGGCTTTAAACGAATTGAAGGACTCAGGCCACTGCCTTATTTTGAATACAGGTCGTGCTTACGCTGATGTCATTAAATTAAAAGCCGTTCAAAATATGGAGATTCCGATTTTTTGTATCAATGGTTCCGTTTTATATTCAGAAACAAGAGAAATGCTGTACGAGGCTACATTAACAATTTCAACCTATAAAAGTATTTTTATGATATTAAAAGAACTCGGCGTTGGTATTTTGGTTTACACCAATTATGGCGGTTTTCCTTCGACATTGCCTCCATTGCATGGGAAAAGTAAACAAGAGCTCGATACCCTTTTTCAAGAATTCAATTATGATGAAATTCTTGAAAAAGACAATCTAAAAATCTATAAACTTATTGCCTTGGTACACCCGGAGCAAATAGAAATGATAGCAGAGGTTAAAGCGGCATTAGCAGGGAAATTTGATATTTCGATCGCTTCCTCCTTTCCAAATAATGTGGAAATCACTTCAAACGAAGCACATAAAGGAAAAGCTCTATTACGTTACCAAAAAATGTTGAATCTTACTTTTGATGAAATAATCGCTTTTGGGGATGGCGGCAATGACCTTGCCCAGTTTGAAGTAGCTACCACTTCAGTTGCCATGGGAAATGCCCCTGTCAATGTTCAGCAAAAAGCCGATATCATCACAAAGACTAATGACGAAGATGGTTTTGCCTACGCTGTTCGAGAGCTTTTACAATTATTGAACACAGAAGAGCAACCATCTATAATTAAAAACTAAAATTTTTCTGCTTAAACAACTGCGTCACCTCAAAATGGGGGACGCAGTTGTTTGTCGTTTAATTTTTATATAGTCTGTAAGGCACGTCCAGTCATTTAATACCAAGGACTGCATACCCTTCTTACTAAAGGGGGGATTTTCATTAACAGAGAATTTTCGAATAAAACGTCTTCCAAATCTTCCGTTGTTTTTGGAATCATTTTTGGTGTTATAGGGATAGGATTCATGTTTCTCAATATTTGGATCGGTTCGTTTATCTTTGTGATTGGAGTTGTTATTTTTTTGTGGATGCGATATTTTGGCAACGACACCACCGTTTCCTGTCGTGAAAAAGGGTTCACTGTCACAATCATTAATAAGCGAAAAGGAATCTTTGTAAACGACTACGCCTGGGAGCAAGTTACCGAAACCCACTATTACGAAAGAGAATCTGCAGGTGAAAATAACACAACAACACGTTATTTTCAGGTAAAAACCGAAAATGGTGCCGCCTTTAATGTATATGAAATGAAGAATTTTCATGAATTAATAGAAATATTCAATCAAAATACTGTCCACTTGCCTTACTTTTGGGAAAAGCCAACAGGAATCTTAAAAACACATTATCAAAAACAAACCCGAGTTACTTCTTAACTTATTGACCCTTCCCCTTAAATATTCATCCTATATGAGCTTATAAAGGAATTTTAGTTAGTAATTTTCTATCAATTTAAAAAAATTAGGGATTGGAAGGAATGTATGCTATACTTTGTTTACCATTTACTTTACGTTTTCATAAGACCGCCCTACTCAACTGCAGAGTAGGGTTTTTTATTTGCTTCGATTTTTACCAACAAAAAAAGACTCCCATAAAGAGAGTCTTTTTATATTTTGGTTCTTATTATGCTTTACGAACGTTAGTAGCTTGGGGTCCACGTTGACCTTGTTCTACTTCAAATGTTACAGCTTGACCTTCGTCTAAAGATTTGAAACCTTCGCTTTGGATAGCTGAGAAGTGTACGAATACATCGTCCCCTGCTTCGCGTTCGATGAATCCGAATCCTTTTTCTGCATTAAACCATTTCACTTTACCTTGTTCCATTTGTTGTTTCCTCCTCGTGTGCTGTGCACACATTGTGTTACTATCCTTGCTCAGATCTTCAAGACAGAAAGTTTAGCACTTATTATCCTACCGACTAACAAAAATAATTCTTCCTTACTATAACAGAGATTGGTAAGGAATGCAAATAGGTATTTAGGATTAATTTTATTTTTTGATGTTTTTTACAATGCTATAAGGCATTTTCAGTCTTATTCTTTACGCGGTGTGCGGAGAATTTCTGCACATTGACAAAAATCCCTGTTATTAAGATGGTAACCAAAACAGGCAGCAGCCAGCCGAGCCCATTGTTATAAAAAGGCAATACTCGATCATAAAACGCAATAATCTGCGCTAGCCACCCAAAATATTCGATTCCAACCAGATCGCAAAATGTTTTAAGCCCATCGATAATACTAATCATAAAGGTGACTGAAATGGCTGTTACATAAACAATCCGTGAATGGTTAAACAGCTTGGACAAAAAAGTCAGCAGCATTAAGGCAATCGACAATGGATATAAAAACATTAATACAGGTATGGAAAAATTAATGATATTCGCTAAACCGAAGTTTGCGATAACAAACGAAACGAGCGAAAAGAAAAGCACCCACATTTTGTAACTAATTTTCGGTACTAGTGTATGGAAGTATTCGCCGCAAGCTGTCATCAAGCCGATGCTCGTTGTTAGACAAGCGAGTATGATAATAACCGACAACATAACCGTACCAAATGTGCCAAAATAATAGGAAGATGCCTTCCCCAGAACAGGACCTCCAGTATCAAAAAGTCCGAATACGCTCGTGCTTGACGCCCCTAAATAAGCAACGCCAACGTATATAATTCCAAGAAAAATTGTCGCAATCAGTCCAGACTTAGCTGATGCTATAAGGATACCTCGTGTAGACGTTACACCCATCGAACGAATTGAATTGATAACGATGATCCCAAATACAAGCGATGCAAGTGCATCCATTGTGTTATAACCTTCCATAAATCCTTTCATGAACGCCCCGCTTGCATATGTTGCTTGTGGTGCCTCAATTGAACCTATTGGCTTGACAATAACCATTACTAATAAGATAAAAATTAGAATGATAATAGCAGGAGATAAGATTTTCCCCACACGGTCCACAAGCTTTGCTGGGTTTAATGAAAACCACAAGGTCACAATAAAAAACAAACCAGAGAATACAAATAATCCAATTTGACCAAAACTTTCACTTACAAAAGGTGCGATCCCAATATCATAGGCTACTGCGCCCGTCCTAGGTGCGGCAAAAAATGGTCCAATTGTCAAATAAAGAAGCGATGTAAAAATAACCCCATAGAGCGGGTGGACCCTGCTTGCCAGCTCCTCTAAGTTCTTGCTCCCCGAGAACCCCATCGCCAGGATTCCAAGAAACGGCAGCCCAATTCCGGTAATTAAAAAGCCTGTCACCGCCATCCACACGTTGGATCCTGCATTTTGACCAAGTGCTGCTGGAAAAATTAAATTCCCTGCCCCGAAAAACAAGGCAAACAACATTACTCCTATAACGAAATACCTTGAAAATGGTAATTTATTTTGCATATTAGCTACTCCCACCTAGATGTTCTCTTCCTAATTAATTGATTCTAAAAAAATCTATATAATGATATATTCCGAGAATAATATTACTACCCTCTCGAGATAAATTCAACCTATTTTTGTGATTAGTTAGATAATTTCGAAAGGAGAAATGTTTATTTTTCTACCTATTTTATAAGATTTTGGTAAATAGTTGTGAAAATCATTTATTTCATTTTTCTCATCAATACTTTTCCAGAAAAATAATTACCATAAAATTCCCGTCAAATAAACGGCCTTTGTCTGATTTCAGTCAGCAAAGGCCTTTTAGCTTTTTTAATTAATTTATTCCTTTTCCAAGATAAACTTTTGGATCAGCTTTTGCCCAGTTTCATTTTCCTTGTAAAAAAATGAAACCTGTTCACCTTCCTTTAGAGATGATAATTGCTTTATGGCATCCTCTGTTAACTGGAAGGTTACCTTCTTGCCCTCTATATCGATTTCAATCGTATGGGGATCCATTTGGCCAACCAGCACACCGGTTCCTTTGCTAAACGAATTTTTTATGATTAAGTCTGTCACTACTTTAGCTTCCTCTTCTTTTGCTGTTAAGAACACTTCGATTCTATATTGGCCATTGGGAAGATCTGAAATGGTAAATTCTTTTGTGATTTCTTGATTATTTGCTAACTCTACTTCCTTTATGGCTTGCGTTGACATGACTTCCTTGGAGTATTGTTTGACTTTTTTCCCTTTTAAGTCGTAAACAATGTAATCAGCTTCTAAGCCACTAGTAAATGTAAGTTTCTGTGGTTTGCCTGATAGATTTTTAACCTTGTATTTGATAATCATCTTATCATTCACTGCTTTTGTTTCAATCGTTGCGTGAAATTTAGCTACAATCTCATTCTGTTTTGGAAGCTCTATCTTAGTACCTTCGGCGCTCCCCTTTGTAGTAGCACCTGTTCCACATCCTGCTAAAAGGACAATCATTAATGCTGAACTTATAATAAAAAACAATTTATTGTTTCTCAATTCTTTTCTCCCCTTTTCCAAAAAGGCAATTTATTGGTCTCAGCCATATAGTCGACGAAAAGAGGAACAAAGTTACATGATTACTAAATAAATTGTTGCACACTATTTTCATCCATACAAAAAATTGCCGTATATATAGGAAACTCCCTATTTATACGGCAATCTTTCAACTAGTTTGTTTTTTCTATTTTTTCTTCAATTCCTCTAATAATGGAAAAAGTTCTTCCAAATGGGTAATCTCATAAGTAGGGATAACTTCATTTCTGGCTTTTTCATGACGGTTAATCCAAACCGTTTTGATTCCTGCCCTATTGGCTCCTAGAATATCTGTCATTAAATTATCCCCCACCATAAGGACCTCATCCTTTTGAACCGACATAAGCGAGAGTGCGTGTTCAAAAATGGTCGGATCAGGCTTCCCTCTGCCGAAATCCCCTGAAATAACAATTTGATCAAAATATGGAACCAGTTCAGGTGTTATCGTTAGTTTTGTTTTTTGAAGATCGGGTGAACCATTTGTTAACAGCAGCAACTGGTAATTCTCTTTTAACGTATCAAGAATTTTAAATGATTCCTCATATACAAACGGCAGGTTTCTACGCTCTTGTGGGAACCGTTCCGCTAACTCGAATCCAAAATCCGTGTCATCCACGCCCAATGATTTCAAACCAGCTGTCCAAGCGTCCTTTCGATAGGTAGGAACCATTTCCTTCATCTTTTTAAAATCATCCTGATCATCTAAAAAATTACCCCATAACCCTTCAAACGGATTAATCCCAATCATTTGCGTAAAAGGGTAAAATTCATAGGAAGCATATATGTTTCTTGCTGCCTCTCGAACGGCCTCTTCTAGTTGGTCCGCATCGACCCCATACCGTTCCTCAGCTACTTTACACGTAGCAGCAAAAGCCTCCTTCACACTTTTTTGATCCCAAAGCAGTGTATCATCTAAATCAAAAAAAATCGCTTTAATCATCGTAACCTTCCCCTTGTATAAAAGATATTTTTACTAGTTTACCATTTTAATAATTGAAAATATATAATTGTTAATTTTTTATTCATTTATTAGGGAAGGGAACCGATAATCGAGTGTTTCAAGCATCAAGATATTTTCTTAGGAAGATACGGTTAACACATTGTTTTTGGATCCAATATCATGAAGCACCGGGTCGACTGTTACATTATTTCCCACAACCATTAATGCGCATTGGGATCCTTCGAGACAATGATGACCCCATTCTTGACTACCGTTTGGCTGCCGATGACCGCATTTTCAATCCAGGCGTTCTCTTCAATAATGGTATTTGGCAAGATGACTGTGTTTTTAATTCGCGCCCCCTTTCCGATCTTCACACCGCTATACACAACGGACTTTTCGAACGTACCATAAATTTCCAGCCTTCACTCAGTAAACATTGGTGAACCTTAGCCGATTCATCCACAAATAACGGGGGCAGGTTTATACTGCTCAATAAATTCGATATTTTAAAAACAGCATGTGACGTCCCTTACTTCCTATACTTTTATTATATCCGTTTTCTTCCATTTTCCCGTTTAACCTGTTACAGCTTTGTGAAAATGCCCTGATTTTTTATCGACACTAAAAGTGACGCAAACTCTGTAAGACATACTTATCCTTAAACTTAATCCAAAAATCCTCAAACTCTTTTTTGCCGGACTTAAAATCTATCCTCGATTAGCTTATAGATATTTTCAGCTGAATCATCATTGACAAACTCCTCTAAATGTACTAAAAGCTTGGTGGTTAACAACTTATCAACCTCTTGATTTTCGAGTTTAAAGGTATGAACTGGATGACCTGCCTGGTCTTCAGGTCTTCCAATTTGATGGTTTTCTTCTTTGATCGTTCCTTGAAAAATGACTGAATGCTGCTTGTAGATATGCTTAAGTTCAGCAGCAGAAATACTTTCTTCTTCGACAAAATCATGTTGTAACTGGGTTATTTCATCGACGGTTATTTTCCCGATAAACGCATCAAAATGAGCTTTGACCTCATCAAGATTTCGTCCATTATGAAGATCCATAAAAAGTTGTTTTAGTATATCTACACGTTCTGTATTTTCACTAGTTAATTGTTCACGGTTATTAATGATTTCACTCATATCAGGATTCTCCTTTGCTATTTCAAACTCATTAATAACTTAACACTTCCTAAACTGATTGTTTGTGATTAACATCATTAGTAACAGGGTAATTGTGAAAACTTTAAGGACGAACTTTTTGACAGCCTATTAATTTCATGTTATATTTATCTCGAATTAGAGATAATCAGTTTAAAGATAATGTTTCAAATTGGTTTAGAAGATACTTATTAAATAAGTCTATTGAATATAAATAATCAAATAGAGGATAAATTGGAGGATTCAAAATGAATAATTTAAAAGGTATGCACCACGTAACAGCCATTACGAGCAGCGCAGAAAAAAACTATGAGTTTTTTACGAATGTATTAGGGATGCGCTTAGTTAAGAAAACCGTTAACCAAGATGATATTCAAACCTATCACTTATTCTTTGCCGATGATATTGGCAGTGCCGGAACCGATATGACCTTCTTCGACTTTCCTGGCATTCCTAAAGGGGTCCATGGTACCAACGAAATTTCAAAGACTTCCTTCCGTGTCCCAGCTGATGCGGCGATCGAATTTTGGGTGAAACGCTTTGACCGTTTAGAGGTAAAACATACAGGAATTAAAGAGCAATTTGGTAAAAAAACACTGTCGTTTGTTGATTTTGATGACCAGCAATACCAATTGATTTCAGATGAAAATAATAATGGTGTTGCAGCTGGTACCCCATGGCAAAAAGGACCGATTCCTTTAGACTATGCGATTACTGGATTAGGCCCGATCTTTGTTCGTGTCGCTAATTTTGATTACTTTAAAGAAATGATGGAAAAAGTTCTTCTATTTAAAGAGATTGCACAAGAAGGAGCGTTTCATTTATTTGAAGTAGGTGAAGGCGGCAATGGTGCTCAGGTAGTAGTCGAATATAATGCGGTTCTTCCTCAAGCACGCCAAGGATTTGGGACGGTACACCATGCGGCATTCCGTGTCGATGATCGTTCCGTTCTAGAAGAATGGATTGGACATATGGAGAGCTTTGGATTCCAAACATCTGGATTCGTCGATCGCTACTTTTTCGGATCACTTTATACAAGAGTTGCACCGCAGATTCTATTTGAGTTTGCCACAGACGGCCCAGGATTTATGGGAGATGAGCCTTATGAAACACTAGGTGAAAAATTATCTTTACCACCATTCTTAGAACCAAAACGGGAACAAATCGAGAAATTGGTTCGTCCGATTGATACCATAAGAAGTACAAAAGAATTCGTCAAAGAATAATCCTTTTAAAAATAACACACAAAGAGCGTGGCCGTGGGCCACGCTCTTTGTTATTAACTTATAAGGGTCAGTCCCCCACTACTTTTAATCACCCTTTTTAATAAGTTTGTTCCCTTCCCAAAACCATTTATTCTCTTTTTGGAATACCCCCCCAATCCACCAATCACGTTCCACAAATTCACAATGATCTTTTTGTCCAGTTAAAACATCTAAACCATTGGAAGTTAACCTTAGTTTTGAATTGGGTTCCTTATTTTGATAGTTGGGTAATGCAGAACCACATTCCAACAATGGATAGGGTCCCTGCATCAGCTCGTTTAGCATGGCCGTAAAATAAAGATCACTTATCCCATCATTAATTCTTTGCATACTTATCGATTGAAATAATTCTCCAAACGAGCATGTATTTTTATCAAGATAGTTTAAAACTAAGGTTTCTACTACATTTAGACCTGTATGCACTGAGGGAAAGTAGCTTAAGTGTGATTGAAATGCCTGTTTTAAAAAAGGTAATTTTTCATTTGATGAAGCCATCCATTTTTCAATATCTATCGGATTCTTAGATGTATAAGCTCTCCAGCCAGTAATAGCTTCTATTATTTGTTCATCTGTTATTAGTTGTTTCTTTTGATAATAAAGTCCTTCCAATTGCTGAGATGATAATTGACCAAGGCCATAAAAAGGTTCTACCCCCTCATACTCATCAATAGTCACCAACCATAGGTTTCTATACTCTTTTTTTGATAATTCGTTTAACAAATACATTAACATCGTTTGATCATACCGATCGTGCTCAAACCATAGTACAATCTCTTTATCTCTAGGGATTTTATCAAGATATCGATTTTGGTCTTTACAATTCCGACTAAATAACTCAGCAGGAATAGCTAATTTTTCTTCAAAAAAACGGGCCCTGCGATGGATCCAATTTTCCTCCCTAATATCTTCGGATAATGGACCAAAATCATACATCTCCCGCCAAACTAGAACATCTCCGGGAAGATTTCCTAGCTTGTTCCCCACTGCATCCCCATTTACGATGTGAATCATACCAATACCTCATTCCTTGTCACGCTTCAACAAAACGGTCGCTGGTGCCTGACACCCCACTAATTAGCTTAGTTACGTATTAGTAACTTTTCTAATCCATTTGTGCTGATGTTCCCAGCACCCCCACACATCATGCATCCATCGTTGAAACTTAATCCGCAACCGGGACATTTAATTGTCATTAGGCTCATTTACCTTCACCTTAATCATTTATTTTCAAGTGATAAACCTATTTTATCATAGAAAGTTCCTATCGAATTTACGTCTCATTTTCCCCACCTATAAATAATTCATTACTTTAGAGTAAGTAGCCTATAAACCATTTTCATAAAAATAAATTCCATTTACACATTTATATTTTTGTTATATTTACATAGACTAATATGTTGCTTTTTTAGGTAAGCATATTAGTTTATTCATTTGCATATCGTTTTAAGACGGGAAAGGAGACGATTGAATATGTATAGTACCGAAGTAAACAAAAAAATTGAAAGTATTGCCCATCCAAAGGTGCAAAATATAATAAGAACATGTGTGGAACAAGGATGCGTGTTCAAACCTCATCCAAGCAACCCTAACTTAGTGAATTTATTTGATCCTGTACTCAGGAAAAATATTATTGGGGACATTAACCTTTTAAGTGAAAGAGGATATTTCACACTGGAAGTGGAAAATGGACGTTTCAAGACTTTTAGAAATGAAGTTATGGGATTGGATATAAATAAGGCAGATTTTGAAGATAAGGTATTAAGAAGATTGAAACGGTAGCCTTCGATATTTCAGACGTGGAAAAGGGCAATGATTTTTGAGATCATTGCCCTTTTTTGTTTATTAAAAACCAATAAAAAAGGACAACCTTAAATGGTTATCCTTCG
>NZ_JBPXRO010000010.1:0-165414 GCF_051842875.1 Neobacillus sp. C211 | reverse complement strand
AGGAGGCGCTAGCGCCGAGGAGGCTCCCCGGACCGCCCGCGGAAAGCGAAGTGCCTAGAGCGGAAATCAACAGGCCCAATAGCAGGTACAATGAATAATTAAATGCTGAGAATAAAAAATTGCCGAGAAAAATACCCTTTCTCGACAATCTGAACCGGGCGCATGCCCGGTCCTTAAAGTTTCTCTTAGTATTCGCCATCAAATGGTGTGAATGGGAAATTAAATCTTCTTTCAACTGCACGAAGGCGTTGATTCACGCGTTGGAGTCTACGGTCGATTTGGGCTACTTGGCGTTGTAGTTGATTGATCTCCCTTTCTTGACGCTCATTCGCCCTCTCCAGTTGATTCAGTCTGCGCTCAACCTGCTGTGGCTGCCTTGCTGGGTCATATTGTTCAGGTTGAAGATAGGGATTAAATGGCTCTGCTGGAGCATAGGGATTCATTTGCTCTTGTTGATCATAGGAAATAAATTGTTCTGGTTGACCATAGTAATTCATTTGTTCTGGTTGTACATAGGCATTATAATCAACCGGCATTTGTGGCATTTGATAATAACCATACGGATTCATTGGGCATCTCTCCTTATGTGGTAAATACCCTATAGATTATGTAGGTGTATAGGAGGTGTATCGGCGAATGCCCATGACAAAGTCATCTCAAGAAAAAGAATATGCAATGTAAAAAGGAGGATATCCAGGAGTAATAGATGGAAATAAAAGAAGTTATTATTCTACGATGCTAAACACTTCAGGTTATTACAGTATTAATATAGTAAAATATTTAAAATATTGAATATAAAATCAAAACAGGGTATAATCATGTATATTCGGAATATTATCAATTCTTACAATAATTACTTTTATAAAAAAACATTGGAGGTCTGAACAAATGAAGAAATTTAAACTATTTTCAACTGTATTAATGGCAGCACTACTCTTAGTTCTTTCAGCTTGTGGAACGAGTAAGGGTACAAGCACAACAACTGGGGGAGA
The DNA here is from genome assembly GCF_051842875.1 of Neobacillus sp. C211. NCBI lineage: Bacteria > Bacillati > Bacillota > Bacilli > Caryophanales > Bacillaceae > Neobacillus > Neobacillus sp. C211. Next base: position 164,422 of record NZ_JBPXRO010000010.1, on the reverse strand, counting down.
CGGGGAAAAGAAGACATTGCGTGTGGTAACAGATGCCGCCTATGCACCGTTTGAATACCAGGATAAAGGGGAAGTTGTCGGTTTTGATATCGATTTTATCAATGCAGTGGCAAAAGAAGCTGGTTATAAAATTAAGGTGGAGCATGTTGGCTGGGATCCAATTTTTGTTGAATTAGATAAGAAAATCGCTGACATTGGACTTTCCGCCATCACCATCAACGATGAAAGAAAACAAACCTATGATTTTTCAGTACCTTACTTTTTATCAACCAATAAAATCTTAGTTCCAAAAGATAGTGATATTAAGAGTGCAGCAGATTTAAAAAATAATAAAACGGTAGCCGTTCAAAATGCAACAACTGGACAAGAAGCAGTTGAAGGTCTTTTAGGAAAAAATAGCGATAAAATCAAAAAGTTTGAAAATAATAACCTAGCAATCTTAGAACTAAAAAGCGGCGGAGCAGATGCTGTAGTTGCTGATAACACAGTTATCGAGCAATATGCAAAAAACAACCCGAAAGATAATTTTGTTGTCATTGAAGATTCAGGTGCTTTTGCTAAGGAATTTTACGGATTAATGTTTCCAAAGGGAAGCAAGATTAAAGCAGACTTTGATAAAGCTGTAAAAGCGGTTATTGATAACGGAACGTATGCAGATGTATACAAGAAGTGGTTTAAAGTAGAACCAGATACCCAGATCTTAAAGGATCAGCAGTAATATTGCTTATTAAATTGCGTAACTCTTACTTAGCAGTTACGCAATTTTTGCTAGTTAGATTCGATAATTAGCTTGTTGTTTAATAGGGGGATTAAAGTATGGATTTTCGTTGGGATATTTTAGTTGAATATGCTCCTTTTTTTCTTAAAGGAACAATATTAACCATTGGGCTTTCAATCGCAAGCATTTTGATTGGTACCATTCTTGGCTTATTCATCGGATTAGGGAAAATAATGAAAAATAAGCTCCTCGCCTGGCCTTTTACCATTTACATTACCTTTTTTCGAGGTACACCATTACTTGTTCAAATATTATTAATCCATTTTGCAGTCGTACCCCTTTTTCTTGGAAAAACAAGTCCTATTTTAGCTGCAATTCTTACACTATCATTAAACGCTGCGGCATATATCGCTGAAATCTTCCGCGCGGGAATTCAATCGATTGATCGGGGCCAGATGGAGGCAGCTCGTTCTTTAGGGATGAATCATGTACAAGCTATGCGGTATATTATCCTCCCGCAATCCTTTAAACGAATGATTCCACCGCTTGGAAATGAATTTATCGTCTTAATAAAAGAGTCATCGCTGGCGGCTCTTATTGCAGCCCCTGAACTTATGTATTGGGGACGAGCCATGCAGGGACAGTATTTCCGAGTCTGGGAACCGTATCTTGCGGCTGCAGTTATTTATCTTGTGTTAACACTTTCTTTAAGCTTCCTGCTAAATCTTCTTGAAAGGAGGTTGGCAACCGAATGATTCAGGTAAAGAATTTAAAAAAATCCTTTGGCAAAAACGAAGTCCTCAAGGACATCAATGTTACAGTCAAGAATCAAGAAGTAGTCGTGGTAATTGGACCTTCGGGTTCCGGAAAATCAACATTTCTTCGCTGCATAAATATGCTAGAAACGATTACCGGTGGTCATGTCTTAATTGAAGGAATCGATTTGACGGACAAAAAAACAGATATCAATAAAGTACGTACAGAAGTGGGAATGGTTTTTCAGCAATTCAATCTTTTTCCGCATAAAAAAGTGATTGAAAATATAATGCTTGCACCAATGAAAGTAAGAAATATTCCAAAGGAAAAAGCGAGAGCTAAGGGTTTGGAACTTTTACGGAAAGTTGGATTAGAGGATAAGGCAGATGCCTATCCCGATTCTTTATCAGGTGGGCAAAAGCAGCGGGTTGCGATTGCTAGGGCGCTTGCAATGGAGCCGAAAATCATGCTTTTTGATGAACCAACGTCTGCACTCGACCCTGAAATGGTTGGCGAGGTACTTGAGGTTATGAAGGACCTAGCTAAAGAAGGAATGACGATGGTGGTTGTGACACATGAAATGGGCTTTGCCAAAGAAGTTGGCGATCGGGTTATATTTATGGATGGCGGATTGATTGTCGAAGAAAATGTTCCTAACGAATTATTTGATCATCCGAAGGAAGAACGGACAAAGGCGTTTTTAAGTAAGGTTTTATAACAAAGGGACTATTAAAAGAGGAGTTATTACCTCACATTTCTCCATTAGGTTGGGAACACATTAATTTGTTAGGAGAATATACATCTGATGTAAAAAAGGTACCTTCAAATGAATTGCGTCTATTAAAGATATAAAGATTAGGCTGATTTTTCCTTAGAGTTGGATAAATCAGCTTTCAATTTCCATTTATTGTCTTACCGTGGGTTTTATGTCAAAATGTTGGAGCTACCCCAAAGAGAGCGAAATCTTCTATAGCTCGATCCTAAAAAAACCTCGATAACTCATACTTGAGTCAAGGAGGGCTGAAAGTCTTTACGATCGTTATGAAATTCTATCCTAATAATGGCATTACTGTAAGAACGTACGGTGGTATGAAAGCTCGAGAGGTGGTCACGCACACCTATTTGATCGAAAAGGTTTTATCTACTAAGCACAATCTTCACAATAACCATAAATTTCAAATTTATGTCCAGTGATTTCAAATCCTTTGGGTACATTAAATATGTTTTTCATAGGACATTCTACAAAGGATATCGTTCTCCGGCATTTTATGCAAATAATAATATGATGATGCTAGTATTCATCGGAACAAGCAAATCGAAAAAGCCTTTCTCCTTTAAATTCTGTCGATTCTAATATCCCAACTTCCTCAAATAAGGATAGATTTCTGTAAATGGTGTCAAAGCTTAGATTTGGATATTCTTTTTGCATAACTCCAAATACTTCCTTTGCAGACACATATTATTTATAACCCTTTGCCTTTAACAATTGTAGAGCGCCTTTCGCATTCATTTAACCATCTCTAAGTTACTTACTTTCTATTACTTTAGCAACATCGTCCAGTTGATCCATCATCCATTGCAGATAATTTTTCCCTTTTGGCTCAGTCTCGGTTACCTTTACAATTGGTATACTGTTGGAATTTGCAAGATTAACTATATTATCTACCACTGGAGTTGAATTTTGAGTATTATGGACAAGTAATTTAACTTTCTTTCCTTTTAAATCGTTTTGTAAAGCTGCAATATCCGATGGAGCAGGATCTGTACCTTCATCGATTGCTCTAGCAAACTTTGAATTATTAATCTTTAAGTTTAAAGCTTTAGCCATATAGTCAAATACTGGTTCAGAAACATCAATATTAGTTGCAGATTGTTGCTTCAGTTCTTGAACTTTCTCCTTTAATGGGTCAAGCGATTTTATATAAGATTGTGCTCTTTGATTGAAATCTTCTTTATGAGTTGGATCCAGTTTGGATAAATCATCTGCTATTTTGATTGCTAATTTAGGCATGGTTGTTGGGTCATACCAAACGTGTTCATTTTCTCCTTCTTTTACTCCCATGATGTCCTCAGCTACTAGGATTGAAGATTTTGAATTGGCAGAAGATGAAGATTTGATCACCTTATCCATCCACGCATCATAGCCAGCTCCATTATACACGATTACTTGTGCATCATTGACTAATTTAGATGTATCAGCAGTAGGTTCATAATCATGTGGATCGACGTCAGGATTATCCAATATCGACGTGACTTCTACACGATTTCCGCCCACAACTTTTGCTACTTCCCCGTAAAAATTCTCGGCAGCCACGATTTTGATTTTATTATCGGTATTAGCTGGTGCCGAAGTTGTTGTTTTTGAAGTATCAGCACAGCCTGACAGAAGTAGAAGGGAAGCAGAACATCCTACAGCTAAAAGTGAGTACCATTTTTTTCGCATGATTTTGTTTTCCATTTTAAGATTTCTCCTCTATTTTAAATATTTATTCCATAATTAAATTGATTAAGATGCAAAAGACTTTGTACTGGTTTTATCTAAAGACCCTTTTGTCCGTATTCGCTCACGGTAGTTCCTCCAACCTAGTGCAGCAAAATAAAAAATTGCTTGTATAGCGGTAATAAAGAAACTAACTGGTAGATTCGTATAATATCCAATTACTAATCCCAACCATAAACCGACAACAGCAAGGAGAACAGAATACAGTATCATACGAGATACCTTTTGGCTTAAATGACGAGCTGCTGCTGCGGGCGTGGTCATCAGGGTGAATACAAGAAGGGCACCTACAATTTGTACAGCGCCAACCACTGCAATCGAGAGAATGAGCAAGAAGGAAATTGAAATTCCTCGAACAGGCAAACCTGCAGCCTCAGCCCCCACAGGATCAAAGGAGTCAAAGGTTAACATCTTAAACCCTATTAAAAGCAAAACCAATACCCCGATGGATAAACCTAAGACCTCTAAAACTTGCTGGGTGCTGATACTTAACACACTACCAAAGAGAATAGAAAATGCAGCTGAAGCATTCTTTGTGGATAAGGATAAGAAAAGCAGTCCAAGTCCAAGAAAAATACTTATTATTACATTTATGGAGAGATCTCTTCGGAACACTTTAGTACCCAATTGCCCAATTGCCAATGCACTAGCAGTGGTAAAAAGCAGTAAACCGTTTAATGGGTTCCAACCCATATAAATTGCGAACGACGCTCCTGCGAATCCAATTTCTGAGAACATGTGGGCAATGAATGATACGCCTCTTGCAATGACATAGACCCCAATTACACCGCACATGACCGCAACCAACGTACCCGCTACAAAAGCATGTTGCATAAAATCATATTGAAACATTTATTTACCTCCTATGAAACTTCCGAATGTGAATGAACGCAGATGGGCGTAACAGGTTCCATTAGATTAGGAGAGGACATCAGAATCTTTGCACCTGACCTCGTCACTTCAACCGGTACACCATATAACTTCGTTAATACATCAGGTTGCATCACATCTTCAACTGTTCCTTTTACATATTTTTCTCGTGTTAAGTACAAGATCTGATGCGCATATTTAGAGATTAAATTCACATCATGACTTACAAATACTACACTGATTCCACGTTCTCGGTTGACTCGTTCTACGACAGCTGCAAGGTTTTCTTGAGCACCAGGATCAAGGTTAGAGGTCGGTTCATCGAGTAATAACACCTTGGGGTCTCGAAGTAGTGCTTGTGCTAAAAACAGTCGTTGTTTCTCGCCACCTGAAAGTTTACCAAGTGGTTTATCTGCATATTTTTCTGAATCTGTCAAATGTAAGGCCTCTTCTACCAGTATACGGTCTTGCTTTGTTAGCCATGGCCTATATTTATGCGGCAATCCAAAGCTTACAAAATCTCTCCCCTGAATGGGAGTTTCCGGATCAATCTGACGCGATTGAGGAACGTACCCAATCAAAGAAGATCCCGCAGACTTAATATTTTTCCCACCTACTTCCACCGTTCCATCCTGTGGTTGAATCATTCCTAATAACACCCGCAGTAATGTTGTCTTACCTGCTCCATTTGGACCGATAATTCCCATAAATTCTCCAAAGGCCACGTTGAATGACAAATTTCGAAGAATCCATTCTCCTCCAAGGTGGACATTCACGTTATTAAGTGTAATTGCATTTTTCACTTAATCCATTCCTTTCAAACACTAGATTCAAAGATTACAATAAAAGTTATTCGTAACGATTACGATTTACACTTTAATAATAATAATGATTACGAATTAGATTGTCAACATTTTCTGAAAAGAATCCAACCCAGATGATATCCTTTTTGTGGTTCACAAAAAACAGGAATGTCTTAAAGTAGACAAGCATAATAATAAATCGTAATCATTTCGTTTTAAAAGGGGTTATATTATGACGATTTCATCTTCTTTAAAGGACATATTCCTATTTGGTTTATTTTTGTTTATTGTGTATCTTTTTTTCTTTGGAAATGATGAAATCCCTCAAATCATAGGAGTTATTTTTCAAGGTGAATGGAAGACAGTATTTGTTGTTTTTCTTGGGATTTTACTCGAAGCACTTCCTTTTATCGTCTTTGGTGCATTTATGGCATCGGTGATTCAAATATTTGTATCCGAAGATATCATACAGAGATTGATCCCCAAAAGGCCAATCCCTGCAATGATTACAGCATTACTTGCATCTGTCATCATTCCTGTGTGTGAATGTGCAATTATCCCGGTAGTCAGAAGATTGATTCAAAAGGGGATGCCAGTGCATGCCGGGACCATACTTCTGATTGGGGCACCAATATTGAATTTTGTTGTATTTGGTTCTACCTATTATGCCTTTCAACAGCAGCCTGAAATTCTATACGGACGATTTATTTTGTGTATATTGACAGCTGTTATTGCGGGAACAGTAATATATGGTAGTCTTAACAAAGTGAACATTCTGAAAAATAATATGGAAGATTTGACTCTTTACAGGTCATTAAATCAAAACCGAGGAGCTTCAAAGCTAAAGGGGGTATTGCATCATACTTGCCAGGAATTTTTTGCTGTAGGAAAGGTGTTTATGATCGGAGCATTTCTTGCAAGTATTGCTCAAGTGTATGTTCAGCAATCTATGCTAATTGAACCGGCAAAAGACCCTGTAAACTCAACAATCATAATGATGGCGTTTGCCTTTATTCTTTCACTTTGTTCTGAAGCGGATGCATTTGTTGCGGCTTCTCTGGGACATGTATTTCATCCAGGTGCGATATTAGCTTTTTTAGTTTATGGTCCAATTTTGGATTTAAAGAATGTATTTGTGATGTTATCTTCATTCAAAATTAAATTTGTCATATTTTATTTTCTTGTTGTTACGATAACAGTACTGCTTCTGTCCTTGCTGGCAGGACACCTAATAAATGGAGGTTATTAAAGAATGAAGGAAAAGCAAGTACCTATTTGGCAATTCAACAATGAATTACAAGGAATCCTTTTAATTGGTATTAGTTTAGTAATTTTTAAGCTTTATGTATCAAAAAAAATCTTGATTATACTGGAACCCAAGATGATTCCTTTTTTGTTGTTTGCAATGATAAGCCTTTTTATCATCGGTTTTTTCCGTCTTTTGAACAGCGATTTAAATGGGGCAGACTGCGATTGTGAAGTGTGTGATCCATCTTCTTCACTGTTCAGTATCTTCATGAAATCTTCTTTTTTCATCTTTGTGATTATATTGTCTCTGGTTTTAAATGATTTTATTGATACCGTTCAAGTCCCTTTCAAAGAGTAATGTTTTTCTAATGAGAAAGATGTGAACAACATTGTTGGACCAATGGACGTCTGGTTAGTCAAAGTAATATCCGTTTTCCTGAAGAAAAACTTGAAAATAGTAATGGTTCCGATTTATAATAATATGCGATTATCAAAATAAAGGAAGGGAAAATGAAAGACCCGTTTTTAATAAAAAAATACTTCAAAATTGATCTATTTTTTTAGTATGTAAATCGTAATGATTTTGATTTGTATCCCTTTAATGTATCGTAACTTGTTTCGCAAAAAAGAGTGAAATCGATGAGTATGCTTTATAAAACGTAATGATTACGTTTTAAATGAGATTGGATGATAATAATAGGAGGCACTAGTAATGGCAAAAAAATCGAAAATAGTAAAAGAAAAGAAACGTCAGGAAATGGTAAAGAAGTATGCGGCACTTCGTATGGAGCTAAAAGAAAAAGGGGACTTTGAGGCACTTGGGAAACTTCCTAGAGATTCATCACCGACACGTTTAAAGAATAGATGCGAGGTAACAGGAAGACCAAGAGGGTATTTAAGAAAGTTTAAAATGTCTCGGATTGCTTTTAGGGAATACGCTCATAAAGGGCAAATTCCGGGAGTGAAGAAATCAAGTTGGTAGGTGTTATACTCGTTCAGCCGCCATATTGAGAAATTTGGCGGCTGAACTATATCTGGAAATATGGAGGTGTACAGAATGAATCCAATTTTATGGAAATTTTTACATCGTAGTGCTGTTTTAAAATTACCGGATCGGAAGCGGGAAATCTATCAGTTTATAGAGAGTAAAGAAAATCAATTGGAGGAAATCGCTATAAATGAGGAACAGTTTATTCATCTACTTTGTGAAAAGTCACCATTTAAGGAGGCAGCAGACCATTTTTCACTCCATATTTCATACATAAAGGATTTAATGGATGAGGCACAGGCAGAAATTGATCAGGTGATAGATGAAAGGTGTAATCGCATGAAGTGGATTGATTGTACGGAGATGATGAGATATGTGAAAGGAAGAAAGGATAACCAGTGGGCTTTTATATTTGTTTCTTAGTCAGTTATAGGCGGTGTTTTTTATGTATGAGTGGGTAATTATTGGCGGTGGAATTCAAGGAGTAACGCTAGCAGTCTTTATGCTGAAAACGGGAAAAACAAAGGTGGATAAACTTGCGATCATCGACCGTAATAACGAACCATTAGCGAATTGGAAGCGAAATACGAAGATGATCTCGATGCCATATTTGCGTTCCCCATCCGTTCATCATTTGGACGTTGATCCATTTAGCCTTCAATCATTTGTAAAGAAGGGCTCCTATCATCAAAGTACTGCCTTTTATGGTCAATATAAGCGTCCATCACTGGAAATGTTTAACGATCACTGTGATCATCTTGTAAATGACCTAATGATAAGAGAGACATGGGTTCAAGGAGAGGTACAGGAGGTATTAAAAACAAGTGAGGGCTGGCAGGTACAGTTGAAAAACGGCCGTGAAATAAAGGGGAAAAAGCTTGTATTGGCCATTGGAATAAGTGAACAGCCCAATTTACCGGATTGGGCAATGGATCTTGATAAACAATCTCCTGGAAGTGTTTATCATATTTTTGATGAAACGATACCTGAATTCGAAAGGATGAAGCTTCCCATTACAATTGTAGGGGGAGGAATAACGTCTATTCATTTGGCACTGAAGTTGAGTGATCTGTACCCAAATCAAATCACGCTGTTGAAACGGCATCCATTCAGGATCCATTATTTTGATAGCGATCCAGGCTGGTTAGGTCCAAAACTGCAGAATGCATTTCACAAAGAAGAAAGTTATGTAAAAAGGAGGGAGGAAATATTAAGTGCCAGACATAGGGGTTCCATTCCCCATGACTTATATATAAAGTTAGTAAATCGGATCAAAAATGAATCCCTTGTTATTGAAGAAGGGGAGATCGTTCAAGGTCAAATTAAGAATGCTTGCATTCATCTTTTCGACAAAGATGGAAAATTTATTACAAAAACAGGGACTGTACTGCTTGCAACTGGATTTTTACCATGCCTCCCTGGAAGTGAATGGATATTGCCAATCGTAGAGACTTTGGATTTACCTTGTGCGGAATGCGGGTATCCTATCGTATCGAAAACCTTACAATGGGGTCAGGATTTATATGTTACCGGTGCTTTAGCAGAGCTTGAAATGGGCCCGATTGCCCGTAATATTTCTGGAGCAAGACAAGCAGCCGAACGGATCGTAAAGCATTTATAAAAGAATATAAGTCTATTAACGGGTTATTAATTTGAAAGTACTTATAATAAGATAGAAATAGCATAATAAAAGAACAAAAAAACTAATCCGTTGGAATTAGTTTTTTTGTTCTTCTTTGCGATAGTAATCAGTTTCCAGTTCTAATACCTACTTAAAGGAGTACAATAATCCTTTTCATTTTTTATAATCTTATCTAAAGCTTGCCAGGTCATTAATGCACAATTGTGTCTAGCTTTTAACTGATGTACCCCTTGAAGTGATAGGCTGTCACCAAGGTCAATCCCTTCAGTTATATTTCCATATCGGATTAACTGTTCAAAAGCATTTCGTAAGCATGAAATTTCTTTAACTGATTTATGTTTAATGAGTTCCGTCATCATCGAGGCAGATGCCATACTAATGCTGCAGCCTTCCCCTATAAACGCTGCTTTTCGTACCTGATTTTGTTCAAGTTCAATAAATAAAGTCATTACATCCCCACAAGTAGGGTTTTTATAATGGACTTTTCTGATTGTACTACCGAAAAGTTCCTTAAAATTTCTTTTGTGACTATAATGGTCCATGATAACTTGTCGGTAGAGGTTATCAAGCATGGTATAGTTGTTTCCCCCTTTTATCGTAACTTTACATAACTTTTCTTCCTAATATTCCGATAGTTGATTGTTAGTATCATAAAGAGATTTGTCAATTTGCTATGCAATTTTTAAATTGCTGTTCTAATTCTTCTTTATTTAAATCCTTCCCTATAAAAACGAGTTCACTGATTCTATTTTCATTCTCTTTCCATTGCCTGTCAGGTCGTCCTGAAAACAGCATATGAAGACCCTGAAAAACAATCCGTTCTTGTATACCTTTAACATAAAGTATACCTTTATAGCGTAATAAGTCTTCCCCTTTCTCTTGAATAAGGTAACTCATCCATTGGTCAACTTTGTCTAGATCAAGTGGCTTTTCCTCTTGGAATGCAACCGATGATACCTTATAATCATGGTCGTGATGGTGATGATCCTCTAAGAAATGGGGATCAATTTCAAGCTTTCGGTTTACGTCAAACGTGTGAATACCTAAAATATTTTCTAGCTCAATATTGCAATTTTCTGCATGTAATCTTTTTGCTGTTGGATTCATTTGACTAATTCTTCGTTCCAACTTATTTAGATCATCTTCTGAGACTAAGTCTGTTTTATTTAAAATAAGTACATCTGCAAAGGCAATTTGTTCCTGCGCTTCATCATGGCTATCCAAATGCTTTGTAATATGTTTGCTATCGACAACGGTAATAATGCTGTCCACTTCAAATTTTTCGGATAGTAATTCATCCATAAAGAATGTCTGGGCAACTGGAGCTGGATCCGCTAATCCCGTTGTTTCAATCAAAACTCGATTAAAGCTCGTTTTTCCTTGTTCCATTGAAAAAACGAGTGTGCGTAAAATGCGAATTAAATCCCCACGTACTGTACAACAGATGCAGCCATTGTTCATTTCTAAAATCTCTTCATCTGCACCAACCACTAGCTGATTGTCGATTCCAACTTCTCCATATTCATTGACAATAACCGCAATCTTTTGGTTATGCTTTTCCGTTAAAATTCGATTTAAAAGTGTTGTTTTTCCTGCACCTAAATATCCAGTCAGAATGGTGACTGGGATTTTCTTTGATCCTACAAAAGTCATTATTCTCTACTCCTTTTAAAGTATTTTCGAAATTTTGCTTACTTTTTCTTTGTCTTTCTGTATTCCGGTGACTACTCCGTTTACACGTTCAAAACCTTCACCATTAAATAAATGGCTTATCTTTTCTTTATAAACCTTACCGGCAAGAAGGGAATCAATGAAGATAGAGGCATCCTCAGGTTTTAAATCTTTATACCAAGTCCCATTAGGATAGGAGATGACAACACATTTATCTTGGCATCTTCCATTGCAACGAGTTCGGGTTGTATGGATAGTGTCGTCGGCATTTCGGTCTGAGATTTCTTTACGAATTGCTTGTGTTAGTTCCTCTGCACCCACCTGGCTGCAGCTGCTCCCATTACATATTAGAACATGATTTTTAGTTTTACTTAGATCCCATGTAGCCATATTTTCCATTCCTTTCTTTTAATCGAAATTATTACGATTTAAAATCGATAGCTGTCTTTACTCGATTTTTTTACTACACCTATTACATCCATTCCTTTTATTTACAACATATTAGAGATAAAACGGAATCATTACGATTTAAACAATGCTATTTTAACCTATGTTTAATCCATATGCAACATAAATTGGATAAACATGGGTTCAATCAGTAAGTAGGGGACGTGCTGTCTCATTCAGGTTTAGTAGTATATGTCATAAGGAGCCAAAATTATAGAACTTACGGTATAACACAAAAGGTACAAATAATTTTAATATTTTTAACAAAGAACTTGCTCAAAAAATAAAAAAGTGGTAAATTAACAATTGCTATCATATAAATCGTAATAATTACGATTTATATTTCGTTGAGAGAATGGGGTGTTGATCAATTAATTATGGGTGATGTTGGTCAAATTTGTTGGAATATAAGACGAAGTTTTAGGTATTATACCCATTGGTAGAAGAGGAGGATTATTTTGAAAAAAATACCGACTTATATTATTTCAGGATTTTTGGGAAGCGGAAAAACAACATTACTGCTCAATTTATTAAAATATTGTAAAGCACAAAAAAAGAAGGCTGCCATCCTCTTAAATGAGCTAGGGAGTGTGAATGTTGAAAATCACTTGTTTGAAGACGAGAATGTATTTGAGTTATTGGATGGATGTATCTGTTGTTCCATTCAAGAGGATTTAAAAGCTACCTTAACAACTCTGGTAGAGTCACACATGGAAAAACCGATAGATGTATTATTCGTTGAAGGAACAGGTGTTGCCAATCCGTTAGAGATCGTAGAAGTAATCGCCAGTCCCCCTTTTGTGAATTCGTTTGACATACAATCCGTCATTAGTATGATTGATGCAAATGCATACTTAGATAATCAAGATATTTTTACTTCGAAAACCATTCGTGATTTGCTTAAAAACCAAATTAAGGGGGCAACAATGGTTGTTCTCAATAAAGTTGATCTTATGAAAGAAAAACAATTACAAAAAGTTGAAGTGAAAATAAGTAAGTTGCTAGATACCAATACACCGGTAATAAAGACATCATATGGAAATGTTGATCTAAGAGAATTATTACAAAAACGATCGAACACGACTGTCTTTTCACATCAACATCAAACCAATTGTTGTGGGGATTCCCTGCATTCTTCTTGTAGTCACCATAAACACCATCATGATCATGTACAGCACACCAGCATTAAAACCATAACATTTCAAGAAGTGCCTTCTGTAACGAAAAGACAACTAAAAAAATGGTTAAAGTCATTACCAGAAGGGATTATGCGTGGAAAAGGATACATATTCTTGCAAGATAAACCGGGATTGTATCCATTTCAATACAGTTCGAATCAAGTGCACATAGGGGATTTTCCGCTAAAAATTGCAGTAGATCCTTGTATGGTGTTAATTGGGAAAGATATAGACATTACGACTATTCAAAACTCTTATGCTTCCCAATTTTCGTTATCTTAATTTCGCATGGAAAGAATAATTCAAATGATCAGGTGTAAAGGTATATCATCTAAATCGTAATCATTCAGGTTTAAAAAGGAGAAATAAAAGTGAGGAAAATACCAGTAACCGTATTAAGTGGATATTTAGGAGCAGGAAAAACAACATTATTAAATCACATTTTAGCTAATCGGGAAAATAAAAAGGTTGCTGTGATTGTTAATGATATGAGTGAAATCAATATTGATGCGTCTTTAGTAAAACAAGGAGGCTTTTTGCGTACAGAAGAGAAACTGGTGGAAATGCAGAATGGATGTATTTGCTGCACGCTGAGGGAAGATTTAATCAAAGAAGTGGAGAAGCTTGCTTCTCTAGGAGACATTGATTACATTGTGATTGAATCCACCGGCATTAGTGAGCCGATACCCGTTGCCCAGACGTTTACCTACGTTGATGAAAATTTAGGAATTGATCTATCGGCCTTTTGCAGGCTAGATACCATGGTGACTGTTGTTGATGCAAATTGCTTCTGGCAAGATTTTGCTTCCGGGGAAAGCCTGCTTGATCGGAAACAGGGGACAGACGAAACCGATACAAGAGAAGTAGTCGATTTGTTAATTGACCAAATTGAATTTGCCAACGTTATTTTGTTAAATAAAGTGGACTTGGTAGAAGGAGAAGACAGACATGAATTAAAATCAGTCCTTCAAAAACTAAATCCGGATGCTTGCATTATTGAAACAGATCATTCCAGAGTACCACTGGAACAAGTTTTAGATACAAAACTATTTGATTTTGAAAAAGCAAGCCAAGGTGCCGGCTGGATAAAAGAATTAAATAATGAACATATACCGGAAACAGAGGAGTATGGAATCACATCTTTCGTTTATCGCAGACGACGTCCTTTTCATCCGGAAAGATTAATGAACTGGTTAGAAGAATGGCCTGTAGAAGTTGTTCGGGCAAAAGGCTTCTTATGGATAGCATCCCGTAATAATATTGCAGCATTGCTGTCACAAGCCGGCCCGTCCATCACACTTCAAGGGGCTGGAGAGTGGATTGCAGCCTATCCTAAAGAGGAACAACAAGAAATTTTACAGGAAGACCCGGAATTGAAGGAGAGATGGGATGCAGTTTTTGGGGATCGCTTGACAGAGCTTGTTATGATTGGAATCGACATGAACCAGGAAGAGATTGAAAAAACTCTTGATGACTGTTTGTTAATCGAAGAGGAGCTAACGATAGAGTGGTCTACATTTAAAGATCCACTACCGCCATTTGTGGAAGCATAAAACAAAATTAGGAGGAATTTAATATGAGAGTAAAAATTACGTTAGCATGTACAGAAACAGGTGATCGAAATTATATTACAACAAAAAATAAACGAACACATCCAGATCGATTGGAATTAAAAAAATATTGCCCGCGTTTAAAAAGACATACATTGCATCGCGAAACAAAATAGGAAAGATTTACGTAACTAGGATAAAACATTTTATCGTTTGTGCGCCTTTATTCGACAAAGGCGCATACTTTTTAGAATCACTTTAAAGGGAACAATACACTGATAGTACTTCTTCATAGAATAATAACGAGAAGTCTACTAACCTAAGTATTTTGGGCAAAAGCAAATTGAATATGATAGGAGGTTAGAGTGTGATTCTTTCTGATAAGACCATTATGAAGAAGTTAAATGAGAAGGAGCTAATGATTGAGCCTTTATCACAGTTACAATTACAGCCTGCATCTGTTGATTTAAGGTTATCCAATCATTTTTTAACAGTGAATGAAAAGGTTGTTCCACTAATTACAATTGACAATCCCGCCGACTATAAAGAATTTTGTAGAAATACTATTATTATACCTCCTCAATCCTTCGTATTAGGATCTGCCCTTGAGTGGATCCGCTTACCTAATAATATGACAGCTTTTGTAGAAGGGAGAAGCTCCATTGGAAGATTAGGCCTGTTTATTCAAAACGCCGGATGGGTGGACCCAGGTTTTGAAGGGCATATCACTTTAGAACTTTATAATGCTAACCATGTTCCAATCGAATTAAAAGCAGGAATGCGTATCTGTCAGTTGGTCCTAGCAACTTTAGATCAAGAAACGACTCCCTATATAGGAAAGTACTGTTGTCAAAACAGAACCACTGAAAGCAGAGTCTATTTAGATGAAGAATCTGTGGAATTAAATTCAAGGTACAACTACAAGTTTAAAGAATTTGATTAACTTCCTCTCTTTATTTTTTGGATTAAATGCGAGATTAATTTTCTAATATGAAAAGAAAATATAGATGAAAGTAATCAAGAGGAGGGAAAGATGATGGGTGTTGAGCAGCATAAGAAAGAATCGCCTAAAAAAGTAAATTGCAAAGTCATCACAGTCAGTGACACACGGACGAATGAAACAGATAAAAGTGGAAACTTAATTATCAAGTTGTTAGAAGAAAATTCTCATATAATACATGATTATGAAATCGTTACAGATGATTTTGAGGTAATTGAAGAAGCAATTAAAAAGGGATGTCTTGATAAAGAGATTGATGTTGTCTTAATAAATGGTGGGACAGGTATTGCAAGTCGTGATGTTACAGTGGAGGTTGTTCAAAGTTTATTAGAAAAGGAACTGACAGGATTTGAGGAGATATTCCGAATGCTTAGTTATTTAGAGGATATTGGTTCTGCAGCGATTTTAAGCAGAGCAATTGCTGGTGTAGCTTATAATACTACTATTTTTTCCATGCCAGGATCAAGTGGGGCAGTCAAACTAGCTATGGAAAAACTCATTATACCAGAGATATCCCATGTAGTCAGAGAAATACGTAAAGACTCCTAAAAGGGTGAGTTGAGAGTTATTAAAATGGTATTAATTTAATAATATGTAATGCTTATTGATTATAAAGGAGTAAGGTGTATGTATGAAAAATTTTAAACTTCCCCCAAAGAGCGAACGATTAAAGCTGTTTGGTTCCATAGAACCAGGATTAAGAACGAAGCCAAGCGAAAAAGAAGAGATGTCAGATTTACAAAATATGAAGAAAAATTTCTTGTTTGAACTAGATGCCGTTGGTATTACAAACGTTAAAACTCCTGTTACTGTTATCTCAACGATAGAGCCGCTAACGCAAACTACTATTGCTACCTTTACGCTTACATCCACTATTCCTCATAATGTAAAGGGAACAAATATGAGTCGTTTTACCGAACAATTGGAGCTGTATCGAAGACTAGGATTTACCTTAACCTTTTCACAACTATCCGATTTTATAAAGGAATTATCAGAGCGTTTGGGCCAAAAGGATGCAAAACTAGAAGTAAGTTTCCCTTGGTTTTATGAACAAACAGCCCCTGCATCTCTTCTTACAGGATTGAACTGTGCTGATGCAAGAATCTTGTTTTCTTATCGAAATGGAAAGATTGTAGAAAGAAAGGTTGAATTAACCTGTACTGTAACCACCTTATGCCCTTGTTCGAAGGAAATTAGTGAGTACAGTGCTCATAATCAACGGGGGCTCATTAAAATAAATGCATTGTTAATGGATGATTATGATGAATCGATTGACTGGAAAATTATTCTGTTAGATGCTGCTCAATCCAACGCTAGTGCTGTAATTCACCCAATTTTAAAACGTCCCGATGAAAAAATAGTGACTGAAAAAGCTTATGAAAACCCTCGCTTTGTCGAGGACATGGTTCGCCTTGTGGCCGCAGACCTATATGAAGTACCATTTATCCAATCATTTAAAGTAGAATGTCGTAATGAAGAATCCATCCATCTTCATGATGCGTATGCTTCTGTATCATTTGATAAAACAAATAATTAATACTTTCAACCTTATTTATTAGAGTGAGGGAATATGATTTCTTAAATCTAATGAAGTAATTGAAACAATGATAAAAATCAAACTTTACATATTAAATAATATCCATACATTTAACGATAGTAAGCTAGTTTGGTACTAATTTAAGGAATTAGAGAGGAAGATGAAAAGAAAGTGATACCTGTATATGTCCTTTCGGGATTTTTAGGTAGTGGAAAAACGACTTTACTGTCAAATATGTTGAAGTATCTTCAACTGAACGGGAAACGACCTGCAGTAATCATGAACGAGATAGGAGATGTCAATTTGGATGGCCTACTTATCAATGATGAGGTGCCGGTCATAATGAACAGCATGCTTTCTCTATTAAAAAAACAATGAGCGTTCTTATCATTCGCACAATCACGTTATGACCTATACTCACCGAATCAAGGGAGTGGTCGAAATATAAATTGATTTGAAATTAGACAACAGCTGTTTTTATGAACGTTTTCTGTTTTTAACAAACTTTTACGAAAGATTGCGTTAGTCAAGCGTTAATAACTAATCTAAAAACACAAATAGGATCAAAGACATCAGATTTTATAGTCTGTGTCTTTGATCTTTTTTAAGTTACTTGTTCTTTGATTGAAAAATAATCGAGTAACCCTAGGTAAACCCCTTGGGCTACCCTATCACGGTAAGCAGAGCTTTCCACAACCGCCTCATCTTGTTTATTAGAAAGAAAGCCAAGTTCAATTAGTGTACTTGGTCGTGAATTGTTTCGTAAAACATCCAAGTCATCGAATCTTGTTCCATCGTTTTTTAATCCCGTTGTTTTGATGACCTCCTCTAAAATATCCGATGCCAAAATGTTATCTCTTGATTTTTGATAGTAAAAATCAGTCAATCCATTTATCGATGGATCTTCTATCCAATTGTAATGAAAGCTTATAAAAGCATCCGCATGGTTTTTATTTGAGAGGTCTGCCCGTTGTTCTAAGGAAATATAAGTATCGTTTGTCCGAGTCATAATAACATTAACACCTGCAGCTTCCAGCTTATGTTTAACAACTTTAGCTGTTACTAAGGTCAATGTTTTTTCATATGTTCCAATAATGCTGGTCGTCCCATCATCACTCCCTCCATGACCTGGATCAAGAACAATGGTTTTTCCTTTAAGGGGCTCCTGACTATTTTGAATACGGTCTGTTGATGTTGTGGATCCACTAACAGGTTGTGTTTCATTTTTGCTAGCTGTGTCTTTAGCGATGTAATTTGTGTACACCCACCCCTGAACGCCAGAAGAAGATTCAATTTTTGCCCATCCAGGTTGTTCATCTTTGACGGTTATTTTTGTTCCCAAATTTAATTTTCCTATTACCGAACTAGATAAACTTGGTTGGTCTCGAACGTTTAAACCATTGACTCCTACGGTTGCTTCTATATTTTCAGTTGGGGCAACTCGTTTGGGAGTTTTAGTTTTAGATTTCACC
This sequence comes from Neobacillus sp. C211, assembly GCF_051842875.1. Lineage (NCBI taxonomy): Bacteria > Bacillati > Bacillota > Bacilli > Caryophanales > Bacillaceae > Neobacillus > Neobacillus sp. C211. The sequence continues at coordinate 146,042 of NZ_JBPXRO010000010.1, read as the reverse complement.
TGCGCCTGTACTCGTTTGGGAGTTTTAGTTTTAGATTTCACCTCTGCCGGTTTATAGTTAACATTGATAACCCATCCAGCTTGATTCTTTGATATGTTAATTTGATACTTCTTTTGAGAAAGAACAACAAGGAAGGATAATACAAGAACACTAAGAATTGCCAATACCTTAATTAGTCTTAAGTTCTTCATTTTGATTTCTATTTAACCTCCATGATTTTATAAACTTAAAACTAATATGGTCAAATGTTTATCTAAATATAATAGTTTTTTGAAATAAATGAAAATTCGATAAATAACTCGTGATAAAAGAAGGCTTTTTTATGCCTGACCATTGTCTTGTTAGGCTTGGTATGATTTATTCTTCGATTGCAGTTCTTGGTCCTGCTTTGTCTTAAATAAAGGTAGGAGATAAATACCGGGAGAATAAGGAGAGGTTCCCAAAAAAGTTAAAAACTAGTAGCATTATTGTTCTGTAACAACAAATTTAATAACATCTAAAAGTAGGGAAGACATTTTTATTCTTTCTTACTGTATCCATCGTTCGAAAAAGTACACTTTTACGAACGGGTTATTTTTGTATCGGGAAAAAGAATTTATGCAAAACCAGATTATTGTTGCTCGATTTGGGATCACATGTTGTGTTGCCGATGCCTCGGTATATGGAATGATGGTAAATGGAGAGGTAGCTGCATTGCCGAAGGATAAATGGGTTCAAGTAACAGGAAAAATTGAGCAAACCCAATTCAATGGGGAGACAATTCCCGTTTTAAAAATTAACCAGCTTTCAAAAATTACTGCTCCACAGGCACCCTATGTGTTTGATGTAGGTATTAGAATTGAATAGCCCTTTAATTATTAATGAAAAAAATGATTACTCCATCAAATTAAAAACAAGATTAAAGGCATTTATTTTTATCTATTCATAAAATATTCACATTTAAGTAGTAGAATCATTTTTGGGTAAACGAACCATTACCAATACAGAGAGATCCAGCCGTAATTGTGCTGGATTTTCTATTTCTAATTATTATTGGTTTCAAATAAAACATTTAGAAAATTCTTTTGAACTGTTAACATTTTCGTCACAAAAATTGTTTAATATATTTTAATGGGAAACATATCTACCCCATATGGAAAATCAAAACATATCAAATTAGTGATATTTTTGATATGTTTTGATTTGTTTTTTTAAAGAAACCAATTGTGTTCTACCACAGGAGGAAATTGCATGGACCGAATATTACAATTAAACACCATTTTTATAAGTATCGTCATCGAGGCATTCCCTTTTATTGTAGTGGGGGCATTTATTTCTGCATTGATTGAAGTTTTTATCTCTGAAAATACATTACTTAGAATTCTACCCAAAAATAGATTTTTATCTGTTATTGCTGCTAGTTTAATGGGAGTATTATTTCCAGGGTGTGAATGTGGCATTGTTCCCATCGTTTCGAGGCTCATAAAAAAGGGGCTCGCCCCACATGCAGCCATTTCCTTTATGCTTTCTGGCCCAATTATCAATCCAATTGTTTTATTTGCTACATTTATTGCTTTCGGAGATAGCTGGACGATGGTAGGGTACCGAGCAGGGTTAGCGATCGGTGTTTCTATTTTAGTTGGCCTTGTATTATCTTTTGTTATAAAAGAGAATCCATTAAAGGAAAATAGTGAATTACACACTCATGACCATTCTCACCAAAATACTAAACAAAAATTAATGAGTGTTTTTAACCACACCGTTGACGAATTTTTTAGTATGGGAAAATACGTAGTGCTGGGTGCACTAATTGCATCTACTATGCAAGTTTATGTACCTACACGGATATTAACAACACTGGGCGGTACGCACGTAACTGCTATATTGGTTATGATGGCTTTAGCTTTTATTTTATCTGTTTGTTCGGAAGCAGATGCTTTTGTAGCAGCATCTTTTCGTAATTTTTTTCCCCAAGCTTCAGTTGTATCTTTCTTAGTGTTTGGCAATATGGTAGATATTAAAAATTTACTTATGATGTTTGGGTCTTTTAAGGCAAAATTTGCGGTTCTTTTAGTTTCATTAATTACTTCATTTGTATTCATTGGTTCACTTCTTTTGTAAAGGATGTGGGATGATGTTTAAAGTCCTTATTTTAATATTTACAACAAACTTGTTTTTTATGCTGCATACCACAGGAAACATTTCAAAATATATAAACATGAAATATAGCTTCTTATCTGCGAGTATGATCGTGATTTTATTTATACTTACAGTTATCGAAGGAATTAAATTATGGTCTTCTGGAGAAAAGAAAGAGAAACATCGTGATTGTGATTGTAGCCACGATCATCATGACCATGAACACCATCATGATCATGGTCACGAAAAAAAGAAACAATCGGCAGGAAAAAAGATAAAAAAATTCTTGGCTTACACTCTTGTGTTAATTCCTGCTATTTCTGGAGTAGTTTTGCCAGTGGCAACTCTTGATTCTCAGCTAGTGGATGCAAAGGGGTTTTCATTTCCGACATTAGAAGACGGAAGTGATCGTTACGGGACGCATCAAGTTCTAAATCCTGATATGAGTAAATTCATGAACCAAGCTGACTTTACGGATTTAGTAAGGAAAGAGTCTAAGTCTTATATTCCAAAAAATAATATTACCTTAACGGATAAAGACTATTTAGTCGGGTTAGAAGTAATGTATAATTTTTCAGGGGCTTTTGCAGGGAAAACTCTTACCATGAAAGGATTTACTTACAATGGTCCAGGAGAACAACCTAACCAGCTGTTTTTACTTCGATTTGGGCTCATTCATTGTGTCGCTGACTCTGGTGCCTTTGGAATGATGATTCAATTCCCGAAAAACGTACACATTCCGAATGACCAATGGTATCAAGTAACAGGAACAATGGATACAGTTTATTATCCACAAATGAAAACCAAAATTCCTGTTTTAAAAGTAACAAGCTACAAAACCATTCCAAAGCCTAATGACCCTTATGTTTATAGAAACACTTTGAATTAATTAAAGGACCCTATTTGGGGTCTTTTTTTTGTCGATTTAAGTATGGAAATATAGAAAAACAAAAGAGCTTGGAAAAGGATCCATCTCTTAGTCTAGATTATGTTTTTTCTCTCTCTTCAATCCATCTTTGGCAGATAAGGTGGGCATTACCCGCACGCTTGTGGGAGGAATGGGTATCCAGGCGATTTCCCTAGCTCTATTGTCAATATTCTCTGGTCGGTCATCGTCACCATTGTGTAACTTATGTTATGGATGATAGCTCCATGGACGTTTGTATCTCCTCAGAACTTTAACTTAGTATCTCTTGTACCTAATGCCTCTGGTATTATCCTAAGCCTAGGCCAGAAGCCTCCTTTTCCTATAGCTAAGGAAGCAAAATCATTTAAACTTTGATAACTGTCTAGCTCCAGCGCCCAGCGGCTAGTGTATTTCGCTCTCCGCCCTACGATAAGTCAAGCACGAATGCGCTAACGCTCTTCGTGTTTCCTTTATCCAGTTGGAGCGCTCCAGTCCATACGCCGCTAAACGGGCGATTACGCTTTTCCTTGCCATCTTTCCAGCTTCGGAATGTTTCTTGTAAACATCCCCGCAATAAACTTCGGCATCCCAAATTCAACAATTTTTTGTTTTACTCTTTCTTTCATTTCGTCAACTGTAATATTAGGTAATGTGAATTCTCCGTTCAAATAGCAGTGGCTGCAATACTTGGTGCTCTTCGTTCCGTCCTTATCCGTTCCGCCCCCAAGTTCATCTTTTGTTAACGGCATTCCACAGCTTTGACAGTTTTTATAGGTGGTCATTTTTATCACTCCATTCTTTATTCAAAGTCAAAAACATCCACAATCCGGTCTGCTTTTAGCCGGTTTTGACACAGTTTAAATAATTGTCCCAAAAATACTTCAACCTCAAGTAATGTAGAAGGCAGTTTGATTTGAACGGTTGTTGAACCAAACATTTGTTTAAAATAGGCTTTTCTTTGGTCATTTTTTCCATCCCGTTTAAATGGTTTGTATCCCCAGACAATATGAGGCACCCCATCAATTTCTTGGATTTGTCGTATCTCTGCGCAGGTTGTGGACCGATCATGTGCATAAATGACTAAATAATAGTTGTCATTACGATGCCAATCAATGAATAAAAAATAATAACCCGTATCGCTATCTGGCCTGGTTACCTCATATGCTGCTAACGTTGGTTTTCCATTAGTCCATTGATGAAACTTTTGGAGGCTTCCGCCCGTAATTTCAAGTTTTTTAATCTCATAGATCGATGAATTAAAGGATTCGATACAGTTAGCTAAAAATATAGCTTGTTCCTTTTCCAACTTAGATTTCCCCTTTATTTATTTGAACCAATTATACTTTGAAAGTGGATGAAAAAGAAAGAATGTCCAAATTTAACTTAAACTTATATTTAACTGAATTAGAAAGTGGTATAATTTATTTATTGATTATTCTGAAAAATAAACCAGGAGGTTATTTGATGAATTTTTACAAAGATGATTTGCAGTTTCAATCCTTGCTTAAAGAGTTACTCGATCAACCCTTTTTTGAATATGCAGACAAGGAGTTAACTGTCTTTGGTGAGAAATGTGCAACTGCTATCGATGATCGGGCAAGGTTTACGGACCGGGAAGGACAGCCGCGCTTAAACAAATATGATGCCTATGGTGTAGATATTTCTGAAGTATGGGTGAACGAGGGCTATAGAAGAACCGTTGAAGAAACTTACAATACTGGAATAGTTGGTTATGTTCATAAAGAAATTCCAGGACTCGGGAAAAAAGGAAATTACATATATTCTTATGCACAAGGGTATCTTCTCTCGCAAACAGAGCCTGGATTTTACTGTCCAGTCACATTGTCGATGGCTACTGCTTATTTACTTAACCAATATGCTTCGAAAGAAATGAAGGAGCAATTTTTGCCGCATGTCCTCTCAACAGGTGAAGTTCCACACTATGAAGGTGCGACATTTTTAACAGAGCGTCAAGGAGGCTCTGATGTCGGTGCGAATGAGACGAAAGCTGTTGAAGAAGGAGATCATTTCAAACTTTATGGAGAAAAGTACTTTGCCTCCAATGCCGGTATGTGCGGGGTCGCTATGGTTTTAGCGCGGAAAGAAGGTGCACCATCAGGAACGAAGGGACTGACTCTATTTGCAGTGCCATGGCGAAACCAGGACGGAACACTTAATGGGATTCGTATTCGCCGTTTAAAAGATAAACTCGGTGTCAGGGCAGTCCCTTCTGCTGAGGTGGAATTTGATGGCGCAGATGCCTTTGTTGTGGGCGATCCAGCGAAAGGTTTTTACTATATGATGGAAGCTCTAAATCTATCAAGAGTCTGCAATGCCGTTGCCTCATTAGGAATTATGAGAAGAGCTTATTATGAAGCAAAGGAATATGCTTTAAAAAGGGATGCGTTCGGAAGTAAGCTCGCAAACTATCCAATGGTCAAAGACACGCTGACACGGCTTGCAGTAAAGCTGGAAATTGAAACCCGCACCGTTTTTAGCTATCTTCCTTTATTTGAGCGCGTTATGAATAATCAAGCAAGTCAAAAGGAGGCCATTCTTAATCGTCTCTACATCGCCCTTTTGAAAAAAGAAACGGCAGAACAAGCGATTCATTATGCACATGAAGCGATTGAAATGCACGGCGGGAATGGTTATATCGAAGACTTCGTCACTCCAAGACTATTGCGGGACGCCCAAGTCTTGACTGTCTGGGAAGGAACGGCCAATATTCTCGGATTAGAGGTTTTGCGTTTAATCGAGAAGTATAAGGCAGAAGAGCTGTTTTTAGAAAAGATGAGTCAACGCTTACGGGGGGTTGCCCATTTGCCATCCGAATGGACTTATTTGGTTGAAAATAAATTAATTCAATTGCAGAACCTATCGAAATCATTACGTACGGCATCCGCAGATCATAAAACCTTTCACTCGAAAAAGGCGGCCGAACTTATGGTGAAAATTCTTGAGAGTATTGTCGCGCTTGAACAGGCAGCAAGCGGTGACCGCCGTGCCCTCATGGTAATGGAGGTATTTTTAGAGGAGACGTGGAAGTCTTCTTATTTGTTTAATTAAGAAATGAGGACAGTCGAATACTTTTCGGAAATTGTTTTGAATTCGAAGAGTGAGAAACCTTTATCAGTTAGATAAGTGAACTCTATGAAGCTTGCCATTTCATGGTGGGCTTATTTTTTTAGTTTGATTTGAAAATAAGAATTCATTTTACGTCTAATAATCAACATTTTACCAATAATATCCGGCGAATGTTGTAAGTTTCGTTAAATATGTAATAAGAGTCTGAAAATATGTAATAAGTTCTGTAAAATATGTAGTAAGTGTCATTAATTATTTTTCTTTGTCTCCAAAATGAAATACAAATGACATCCTTTTAAAAAATTGCTCTGGTAGAATCGTATAATTAGGACTTATAATCAGAAAATCCGTCGAATAGTATATAGAATAATTAGGCCTCTTTTCCATATGAATGACAGAGAGTGGTGTAATTGGAGGGAAAGATATGACATTAGAGACGCAATTAAAACAGAAAACGTATTATGAAATGTTCATTAATGAACATGAAAATATTCATCCGATCCAGGTGCTTGGTGAACTGTTTCAGGAGGAAGCGCTAAAGGACCTGCCTGATTTATCGTCTATTCGCTTTGCGCAGGGGGAAGTGTACTTCCATCATAAAGATTATGAGGCTGCCATTTTTAAATGGGAGAATATAATCAATGAACTTGAACCCTGGGCAAAGAAAAATACTGCGGATGCATATTATGAGTTAGGTTTATTATCGACTGCTGAAGACCTTTATTGTGCAATTCAAACCAATGATCTCACCCTAAATACGGAAGTGGCCTTACAGTTATTTTCGTTGTATATAGAGCGAGGAAAGCTCGACCTGGCCTTGTCGGTGATTAAAAAAACAATTGCTGCAAACCCAGATTATCCGAACGTAACGGAAATCGCTCGTTCTTTTTTTGAAGAGCAGCAGGATTGGAATCATGCGATTGAACTAGCAGTAAACGAGGCAAAACGGACGGAATCATTAGACTGGTACGATATGATCATTACCTATGTGGAAAATGGTGTGGCTAGAAGTCATGCGCCGAGTTATTTTTCACAGGCTTTACTTGAAGTGTTTAGTCTGAATAAACAAAAATTTGAGAAGCTTATTTCCGCCCTTTGGGACAGCTATAAGAATGAAGAATCGTATTTTACTTGGATAAGAGAAATGAACCATTTGTTATTAAACCTTGAAATCAGTCGGGATAGAAACTTATCTGTACTTTCAGGTCTCCATAAGGAAGCATTTTTCAACTTAATTGATGGAAGGTATTTCATTAAAAGTCTGCAGGATTTTATTCCAGACTTCCTAACAAATTGGTTACGACTTGCCGATCGTAAAGATACCGTGCTTGCAGCAGCTGCCGTGCTCTCATGGAATGAGCTTTTTCCAGCAAGCATAAGTATGTCTATCGTTAGTGAGGCTGAAAAACTGATCAGTATTACGGAAACTGATATGGACGAATTAGAGGAGTGCCTGACACTATTTGATGCTATTACGAATTGGGCCCAATCAAATGAGATGGGCGAGAATAATCGAGTAAAATGGATTGTCGAGCAATTAGTCGATTTTGACAAACAACATCTATTAATTACCGGGTTAAGCGGAAGTGGAAAATCGACTTTTGTTAATTTGGTTCTCGGAGAGGATTTGCAGGACAGCCCAACCTCTTCTGTGGTCATGTTTAAAGATTCCAAGGAAGAAGAAATCATAGAAATTACTGATCGAGAAAAGACTCGTTTATCTGGTTTTTCTGATTTTCAAGAACGAATGGATCGACGCCGTAATGCGTTGGAATCTATGATTGAATTTAGGCGTCCGAACGCCTTTTTACAGGAAAATAAGGTCGCTCTAATTGATACCCCTGGCCTAAAAGGAAACTATAATGATTCCTATGAAGTATTGAAGAATCTGCAATTAGCAGATACCGTTCTCTTTGTGCTCGATGCAAATGCACCGTTTACGGATAAAGAAAGGTCAGTGCTTGCAAAGATTCAAGAGTTAGCTCCTGATATTCCAGTACATTTTCTACTGAGTAAGACCGATACGCTTGTAAATGAGCAGGAAGCAATAAGAGTTTTCGATGAAACTAGGGCGAGGATTCAATCCTATTTACCGGATGCTTTCGTGTTTGCTTTTTCATCGCAATATGAAAGCAGTCAGCAGCTTAAGGACTTAAAAGAGTTTATCCAATCCATTAAAAATATGAGAAACATTGAAGATAAGCGGTTGGCAAAGCTGTTGTTCTATATTCGGACCACGATTGCCAGCCTTATGCAAAAACGGATTGATGTTGAAAATCAATTGGTAGAATCCGTGCGTTGGAATGAAGAAATGCTCCAGAAGTTAACGGGGGCCGTAAATCAACTGAAGGATACGGAGAACCAAAAAACAAAAGCAGTGGTGCAGTCCTACCGTGCCATCAAAGCTTCAATTGAAAAGGATATATCAGAGTCTGTTCCAAAGATGCTTCAAGAGTGTTCTTCTTTCATTAAAGAAGACAGTAATTTTAGCAAGATTCACTTAGAACTTAATGATGAGATGAACAAGAGACTGGAAGTGTACCTAGATCAGACGGTCATGCCAAAATATTACCGCTTGCTTCAAGAATGGATCGAGGGAAGCAAAGAGGAGTTCGGGCAAGGTCAGGAATTCTTGAATGAAATAGGTGAAGGCTTTAATCATATGTATGGGGAAGAACGCCTCAGCCTTGATTGCGATTTTAAAGTGCTCGATGATTGGCACCGTGATACTGACCGGATGACAAGTCGCTTCCAGTTGGAAACTGTCAATATTCTGCTGCGCAGAACCCCGTCTCAATTTTTATTAAAAAGTGCTGGTAAGCTGTTTGGTGCCATGACACAAAATAAAGCACTGCTTTTTAACAAATACAAATCATTTGTAGAAAATGAGGAGTATATCGAAGCGATTTCTGCCGTCAAGCAACAGTTTTTTCAGCAATTTGAGCTGTTTGAAAAATCACTGGAGCGAGATGTTACCCTATTTTTCAAGAGTCCATTGAATCTGTTAAATCGTTCAGTGGAGGAAGCAAGATTAGGAATCCAGACAAACCAAGAAATGCTTACGAATATGAATACCAATCCAGAAATGTTCCGCGATCCGTTGACATTGTTTGAAGTTAGATTGCGTCAGTTTGAGTGGATGACGGTGGCAGGAAAAGGTATGCAAACCGTCTATTAATATTTGGAAAAGGAAGGTGTCCGAGGCATCTTCCTTTTTTAGGGAATTACGTTTCCTAAATGTCAAAAAAATGGTAGCCTATGGGTAATCTGTTTTGAAGGAGGGAAAACGAGTGATTAAAGTAACGGGTGCACAAACAGAGGCTTGTGTTTTTTCGAACTATCCTCAGGAAACAGCCCTAGAGCAAATCCAAGAGCTATGTAATCAAGCTTTTTTAAAGGATACAAAGATTAGTATTATGCCAGACTATCACGCCGGTAAAGGTTGTGTGATTGGAACAACCATCCAGCTAAAGGATAAGGTTGTCCCCAATCTAGTGGGTGTAGATGTCGGCTGCGGCGTGTTAACCGTCAAACTTCAGGATCAAGAAATTGATTTTAATAAACTTGATCAAGTGATCCGTACGTATGTCCCAAGTGGGCAGGAGCTTCATACAGAGGAGACAGTCAGGTTTATTAATACTAGTTTTCCCGCCATTCAAGAATTTGAAGCAGATCACATATTGAGTGAAAATAGAAGCCTTTATAGCTTAGGTACATTAGGCGGAGGGAACCATTTTATTGAAATCTCAGTTGATACCAATGGCTATCACTATTTAACCATCCACACTGGCAGCCGCTATGTTGGGGCGAAGATTGCCACCTACTACCAAAAAGTAGCGATCTCAAAACTTCGTCAGCAGGATTTAACTGATATCATTGACCAATTAAAGGCGGAAGGACGTCAAAAAGAAATCGAAGCAATGATTAAAAGCTATAAAGAAAAGAATCCCGTTATTCCGAATGATTTAGCGTATTTAGAAGGCGAGGATTTTCATAACTATATGCATGATATGAAGTTAGCTCAAGCATTTGCAAAAGCTAACCGCGAAGAAATTGCAAGAGCGATCACAGAAAATATGGGACTAGAGGAGCAGGACCGCTTCGATACGGTACACAATTATATCGACACGGAGAACCTGATTTTACGAAAAGGGGCTGTTTCCGCGCAAAAGGGCGAACGTCTTATTATTCCGATTAATATGAGAGACGGGTCGATTCTAGCAGTCGGTAAAGGGAATGATGAATGGAATTATTCTGCTCCGCATGGTGCGGGTCGCGTATTGAGCCGCACGAAAGCAATGAAAACTCTCAATATGGACGATTTTTATAAAACAATGGAGGGCGTATGGACGACGTCTGTTTCGGAAGAAACCTTAGATGAAGCGCCAATGGCCTATAAGTCAATGAATGAAATTTTAGAAAAGGTAGAAGAAACTGTTGAGATTGCAGGTTTCATTAAACCGGTTTATAACTTTAAAGCAAGTGAAAAGTTCACACATGGAAGATTTAAAAAATGATAAATTTGGGAGAGAGACTGTAATAATAGTCTCTCTATTTTCTTTTTTCAATAATTTCTGTACTCCTGTATTAATATCCTTTTGAAAAATTAACAAGATTGATCGATGGGATATCACCTGAAAGATATTCTTTTAAGTTAGGGATCAAGATGTTTTCAATGACCCTCTGATTATAGTGATCGGTTGATCCAGATGTGTGGGGGGTGATGATTACATTTTCCATCTCCCATAACGGACTTTCCGGACTCAACGGTTCTGTTTCAAACACATCGAGTCCTGCTCCCGCGATTGTTCCTTCCCTTAATGCCTGGATAAGGTCAGCTTCCACGACAATCTCCCCGCGGCCGATATTCATAAAGAATGCGGACGTCTTCATTTGCTTAAATTGTTCTGCGCCAAACATTTGATTCGTTTCCTTGGTGTGCGGTAATGTAACCACAACATAATCACATTTTGGCAGCAGCTGATCTAATTGGTCTGGAGAATACATTTCATCCACATAGTCCTCTGGCTTTCCAGAGTGCCTGACACCAAGGACGTGCATACCAAATGCTTTAGCGATTTTCGCTGTTTCTTTCCCAATGGTACCGACGCCGATAATGCCAATGGTTTTTTCATGTATTTCTTGTCCCATATGGGCATGATGCCAAGTTTTCTTCTGTTGGTTTTTAACATAGGTATGGATTTTCCGTGTTAAGCCAAGCATTAATGCAAAAATAGTCTCAGAAATCGGATAGGCATGGACGCCATTAGCGCTAGTCAAGTAAATGTTTCTAGAATCCATCTCTTCAAGCGGCAGGTAATCAACACCGGCACTCCATGATTGGAACCACTTCAGCTTGGAATGTGGAGAAAGGCAGTATTCTTCGATCCCATTATGCCAGCCAGCGATGATTTCCGCGTCCTTTAGATGCTCTTGCCAAATATTTTTATCCTTGCCTACAATCAATTCCCAATCAGGAATCATCGCATTGATTTGTGTTATGTAATCTTGATCAATATTACGGGTGATAACCATTTTTTTCATAAGTGGGGATTCCTCCAATTTAACAATGTTTACTTTATTTAATGATAACGGAAATCAAAAAAATTGATAAGGTTTTTGTTTACTAGTCGGACACTAATCCGAAGAAACCAGCAAATTTTATAAAACTATCTGATATCCAAATATTCTTTTTCCATTTTCTGTGCTATTATTTAGAAATACGAAGTAAATATAAGTAAGCGGATCTTCATTGTGAAGATTCTTTTTTATTGGAGTGAAGGGAGGGGATTGTTTGAAAGAGCGTTTGTGGACGAAGTCGTTTATTATGCTTATGGTGGGAAATCTGTTTGTGTTTATGTCATTTCAAATGCTTATTCCCACACTACCGCCATATATAAAATCCATTGGGGCTTCGGGGCTGGAGATTGGCCTAGTGACGGCATTGTTTTCGGTTGGCGCTGTCATTAGCCGGCCGTTTATCGGCTTTATGCTTGAGTATAAGCCTAGAAAGGCACTTGTTTTAATAGGAGCAATTATGCTTTTACTGGTCACGATCCTTTATCCAGTTTCACAGGTTGTGGTGATTTTTCTATTATTCCGTTTTGTCCATGGTCTTGCCTGGGGCTGGTCAACAACTGTAAATGGCACAGCGGCGGTTGATGTGATTCCAAATTCACGGCTCGGTGAAGGGATGGGCTATTTCGGACTTTCGATGACAATTGCATACATTATTGCCCCTAGTGTAGGAATATTTGTTTACAATATTACTTCTTTCACGAATCTAATTTATTTTTCAGCGATATTAGGGGTTATCTCGATCATTTTACTTACTGCTGTAAAGTATCAAACTCCTAAAGCAGTGATAAATACTAGAAAAGAAGAATTGAAGTTTTCCTATCTAGGTTCACTGGTTGAAAAATCAAGTTGGTTTCCAGCATTTATCACGATTATCATCAATTTAGGTTACGGATCAGTAGTCACATTTATTGTTATTTTTGGTGAAGAACGTGGCATTGAGCAGATCTTTTTATTTTATATTTTTAATGCGGTGATGGCCACATTGGGCAGACCATTTGCAGGGAGATGGTTTGATGAGAAGGGCCCAATAGGACTTGTATTGTTCTGTACATTCGCTACATTTGTTGGCATATGGGTACTCTCTTTTGCACATTCCAGCTTATTTATTGCCATTTCAGGTGCATTATTCGGTATCGGATTCGGTTGCTTGATACCAACGCTGCAATCTTGGGCCTTACTCATGACACCTGCACATCGACGAGGTGTGGCCAACGGGATGATCTTTTCGTCGATTGATTTGGGGATTGGGCTAAGCGGTCTTATTTTTGGGGTGCTCGCCCAGTTTGTTGGGACGGCATCCATCTTTCGTATCGCAAGTCTATTTCTCATAGCAGCTATTGTTTTAGTTATAATAATGGAAAGAAAGAAACGAGCGTCGTTAAAAGACGTGGTAGAAAAGAAAAAGGTCAGGACATCATATTAAATGAGGTCCAGACCTTTTTTATGTCTTAATCCAGCCTGGGAGCCATTTCATCTACAACTTTATTAAACTGTTCAGTAAATGATCACTTTTCTGGCAAAGATGTCCATACCTAAAACACATTCATTAAAGGTCAATAGTAAAAATGACCATTATTCTAGAATTTTTCTTTTTGGCATAATACTTGCAACAGATAATTACAGGAAATCCTATTAGGAGGTGAACTATGCAAATTCAAACTTGTCGTGCGATCGTTACTGGCGGTGCCTCAGGGCTTGGAGAGGCAACCATCCGTAACATTGTTCAAAACGGAGGAAAAGCGGTTATTTTTGACCAAACAGCAGCTTTACTAACTGCTTCTTGAATGTCTTCCTCTATAGTGACATCTGCTTTTAAAAATAAAACAGCTTCACCAAGTTCGTTTTGGAGACGTAAACCATTTTCTTTCAAAAGTGAAAGATTATGCACACCATTCCTGCCAAGCACTTTCTCCGCAATCCCAATCTGACCATTGCTCCTGGACTTTTCCATACACCGATGTTTGATACCCTTTCACAAGAGGCGAAAGATTCGCTTGGAAAAATGGTCCCGTTCCCTTCATGACTGGGATTCCCGAGTGAATACGCACAACTCGTTCAAAGCATCATTGAAAATCCAATGTTAAATGGAGAAACAATTAGGCTTGATGGGGCAATAAGAATGCAGCCAAAATAAAGGTGAAGTTGGGGAAGGCACAAGCCTTCTCTTTTTGTTCGTATGGAATGATCAGAAGTATTGTTAAAATATTCAAAATTATCCCTCTTTTTTGTTACAATAAAGATATGAATAAAAGGGGGGAACGAAATGCTCCAAATTAAAGAGCTTATTACGTCAGTCGATTGTATAGTTACCGAAAATACGACACTAGTTGAAGCCATCAGTCTAATGAACAAAAAGAAGTGGAACCTGCTTCCTGTATCGGATGTTGCTAGAAAACTAGTTGGCGTTTTTGGCCGCTGCCAAAATTGGGGCCGTTGCCGTACCTGTTAACTTTCGTCTAACTGCATCAGAGATTCACTACATTTTAGACCAATCCGATACGTCTTTAATTGTGTGTGACAAGGAGTTTGAACAAATAATCACAACTGCCAAACAAGGCACGGAAACTCGGCTGGTCATTACCGTTGGTGACCTAGAAACAACTGGATCCCATTCGTATGAAAGATTTTATCCAATAATCTAAATGAGCCGGCTGTTGAGGTTTCCGAGCAGGATGATTTAGCAATTCTCTACACATCGGGTACAACCGGTCGACCGAAGGGAGCTCTTTTTGATCATAGTCAAATTTTTAAAGTAGGGATTGCTGTAGTTATTAATATGGGGATTAGACAGCATGAACGAATTCTCCACCTCCCACCGCTGTTTCACTCTGCTCAGTTAAACTTGTTCCTTATTTCTGGGGTTGCACTTGGTGCTACACATATTATTCATCGCGACTTTCATCCAGTTAAAACGCTCCATTCGATTCAAGAACATAAAATTACCCATCTTTTTGCGGTTCCAGCTATGTATAACTTTCTACTCCAAGTTCCCAATGCAGCAGATTATAATTTATCTTCTATGAGAAGATGAGAAATGTAACCATATAGAGTGGAGTTGGTGTTTTATTCCAACTATTGTATAAAAGCAGCTATGATTTGTAAAATAAATCCAAGCTTACGTCTAAAAAAGCGTGATTTTGTTAAAAAAGTCCAAGTTTACGTCTAAAAAAACGTAATTTCGTAAAAAAACTCCGTGTACTTTTAAAAATGTAACCGTTACCACATCGAAAGAGAGGTATTTTTGAATGAAACACCCATACTTAAATGAAGATCATGAAATTTTTCGCAAGTCATTGAGAAAGTTTTTGGACAAAGAAGCATATCCCTTTTATGAGCAGTGGGAGGAGGACCGGATGATTCCGCGTTCCTTCTGGAAGAAGATGGGAGAGCAGGGGTTTCTTTGTCCTGATATTGATGAAAAATATGGCGGCAGTGAGGTCGATTGGGGATTTGCGGTCGTCATTAATGAAGAGTTGGAACGAGTGGGCTCAGGCTTAATTGGGATAGGCCTCCACAATGACATTGTCATCCCTTACATCACCGCCTATGGGACAGGAGAGCAAAAGCAGCGCTGGCTGCCGAAATGTGTTACGGGTGAAATTATCACAGCGATTGCAATGACAGAACCGGGCACAGGTTCTGACCTGGCCAACATCAAAACAACAGCAAAATTGGACGGAGACCACTATATTGTTAATGGACAAAAGACATTCATTACCAATGGGATTCAATCCGACCTCATCGTTGTTGCTGTTAAAACGGACCTAAATGCGGTACCAAAGCATAAAGGTGTCAGCCTCCTTGTCATCGAGAGAGATGCCCCTGGTTTTTCACGTGGAAGAAAGTTAAACAAAGTCGGTCTCCATTGCCAGGATACAGCGGAATTAATCTTTGAAGATTGCCGTGTACCGAAAGAAAACCTACTGGGGGAGGAGGGTAATGGTTTCCTTTATTTAATGGAAAAACTCCAACAGGAACGGCTTCTTGTCGCAATTGGGGCGCAAACTGCCTCGGAAGTCATGCTCAAAATGACGATTGACTATGTAAAAAGCAGAGAAGCGTTCGGAAAACCAGTCAGCCAGTTTCAAAACACCCAGTTTAACATTGTGGAAATGGCAACAGAAATTGAAATGGGCAGAGCTTTTTTGGATCAGTTAATTGCCGAGCATATTGAAGGGAAAAACGTAGTAACGAAGGTCTCGATGGCGAAATTTAAGCTAACCGATATCGCCAAGAAGATTGCCGCAGAGTGTATGCAGCTCCATGGAGGCTACGGATATATGGAAGAATACGAGATTGCGAGACGATTCCGTGATATTCCTGTTTCTAGCATTTACGCTGGAACCAACGAAATTATGAAAACGATTATTGCGAAAAATCTAGGATTATAGAGAGGAAGATGACTATGCGTGAAGTAGTAATTGTTGAAGGAGTACGTACACCAGTAGGAAGAAGAAATGGCGTGTTAAAGGATATCCGTCCGGATGACTTATCAGCCCTAACGTTAAAGGAACTAGTCAATCGAGCAGGGATCGACCCAGCGCTTGTGGAGGACGTTATTTGGGGTTGTGTTACCCAAGCCGGCGAGCAAGCAGGCGATATTGCAAGAGTTGCTGCGTTAATTGCCGGCTTCCCAATCGAAGTCCCGGGGACAACAATTGACCGCCAATGCGGCTCAAGTCAACAAGCTGTGCATTTCGCTGCTCAAGCGATCCTTGCCGGTGATATGGACATTGTGATCGCCGGCGGTGTTGAAAGCATGTCCCGTATTCCGATGGGCTCAAACTACAAAGGGGCTGAGGAACCTTTTAGTCCAAATTTAAGGTCAAAGTACGAAATGATTCATCAAGGATTGTCGGCCGAGCGGATTGCTGAAAACTATGGTTTTACCCGTGAAGTGCTGGATCAATTTTCTCTTGAAAGTCATCAAAAAGCACTAAAGGCACAGGAGGAAGGTTATTTTTCAAGAGAAATTTACCCAATCGAGGTAAAGCTTCCTGACGGTACAACAGCTGTCATCAAGGATGATTCTGGTCCGAGAAAAGGAACATCTATAGAAGCATTGGCAGGTCTCCGCACTTCCTTTAAAGAAGATGGAGTGATTCATGCCGGAAACTCCAGCCAAATAAGCGACGGGGCAGCTGCCTTATTACTCATGTCGCGCGAAAAAGCAGAAGAGCTTGGTCTAAAACCGCGCTTCCGTGTTCACACACGCGTGGTGGTTGGCTCGGATCCAACTTTGATGCTGACAGGACCAATTCCGGCCACACAAAAGGCACTAGAAAAGTCTGGCTTATCCATTGACGATATTGATGTGTTTGAAGTCAATGAAGCCTTCGCCTCTGTTCCGCTGGCTTGGCTTAAGGAGATTGGTGCAGACCCAGCAAAACTAAATCCAAATGGCGGAGCGATTGCGCTTGGTCATCCGCTTGGCGGCAGCGGTGCGCGTTTAATGGTTACAATGATGCACGAACTTGAGCGGACCGGCGGGCGCTACGGATTGCAAACCATGTGCGAAGGCCACGGCATGGCAAACGCAACGATTATTGAGCGAATAAACTAAGAGTTATTTAGATTCGCTGATAAACCATCAATATTCGCTGATTGGCCACAGGAATTCGCTAATGAACTATCAAGATATGCTGATTGGCCACAGGAATTCGCTGATGAACTATCAAGATACGCTGATAAACTAGCAAAACATACGAAAGACCATAAAAAGTTCAGTAATGGAGGCGATTCAATGACGACGACAATCGGGAAAATCTTTGATTTGACGGTGAAAAAGTATCTGAACAAACAAGCCATTTACGATGTCAGAAAAAATGTCCGGTTTACTTATAAGGAATGGAGCGAACAAGTGAACCGGCTCGCTAATGCCCTCATAAAAGAAGGTGTCCAAAAGGGTGATCGTGTTTCCACCTTCATGTTTAATACCGAAGAATTAGGAACAGCTTTTTTCGCCTGTGCGAAAATCGGTGCCATCTTCAATCCGATTAATTTTCGCTTAACCCCTGAGGAGGTTGCCTTTATTCTTTCTGATGCCACGCCAAAGATTGTTCTTTTTGAAAAGGCTTTAGAGCCTGTTATTTCAGCGATCGCCAATCGTTTTGACAAGACCTCCTTCTGGTTTATTGATGACGGAGAACCTGCGTATGCTGCAAGCTATCAGGAAAAACTGGGCGCTTCGTCCACGGAGGATATTCAGGCGGACGTGAAGGAAACGGATCTTTATGCGTTTATCTATACCAGTGGGACAACGGGAAGGCCGAAAGGAGTTATGCACACCCACCGCAATATGGTAGACCAAAGTGTATTCTGTATTGCCTCATGTAAACTTAGAGCGGAAGACGTTGGTCTCGTAACTGCACCAATGTTTCATTGCGCTGAACTCCATTGTGCGTTCCTGCCAAGGATTCATGCAGGAGCAAGTAATGTCATTTTGCATCAATTCAATCCAAAGGCGATCCTCCAATTGATTGAACTAGAAAAAATCACGAAATTCTTTGCGGCGCCAACCATGTGGAACATGCTCCTTCAAGAGGACCTTAGCAAGTATGATCTATCCAGTCTGAAGCTTGGTTTATATGGTGGGGCGCCAATGGCCCCATCACTCGTTCATGCACTCCATAACAG
The DNA here is from genome assembly GCF_051842875.1 of Neobacillus sp. C211. Lineage (NCBI taxonomy): Bacteria > Bacillati > Bacillota > Bacilli > Caryophanales > Bacillaceae > Neobacillus > Neobacillus sp. C211. Next base: position 127,714 of record NZ_JBPXRO010000010.1, on the reverse strand, counting down.
CCTAGGAATCTCATTAATTCAAGCCTATGGAATGACCGAAATGGGGCCCGCCATTACTTTTCTATCAGAGACTGACCAATTGAGGAAAGCAGGATCGGCAGGGCAAGCAGCCTTGAGTCATGATATTCGGGTGGTTCGCACTCGAGAAGACGGTCCCTCAGATCCAGAAGATGTGGTACCAGTCGGTGAAGCCGGTGAGATTATAGTTCAAGGACCATGTATGATGGCCGGCTATTTCAACCAAGTAGAAGCGACAGAAAAAGCATTGTATAAAGGTTGGTACCATTCTGGAGATATAGGTTATCTCGATGATGAGGGGTACCTTTATGTCAATGACCGTGTCGATGACATGATTATCAGCGGCGGCGAAAATATCTATCCAAGGGAAGTCGAAGACCTTTTGCATGCCCACCCTGGTGTCCTTGATGTGGCAGTAGTTGGCCAGCCAAATGACCGGTGGGGCGAGACTGTAACTGCCTTCGTGGTAAAAAAGGATCCGAAGGTAACTGACGAAGAATTGGATATACACTGCAAAAACAGCAATCAGCTTGCCAATTACAAACGCCCGAGGAAATACATTTTCTGTGAAGCGCTGCCTCGAAATGCCAGTGGGAAAATCATGAAATTTGTCTTGAGAAAACAACTGGAGGAGCTTTTTACTCCAGGTACTAAAAATTCCTAAAAGAGGGTCCTTACTATGTTAAAAGGTGTTAAAGTTATTGATTTCACGAACTACTTGCCAGGTCCTTTCGCAACCTTACGATTGGCCGAATTGGGTGCGGAGATTATTAAGGTGGAGCCTCCTGAAGGAGATCCTGCCAGGCATACGGGGATTTCAAAGCAGGGGAGTGGGCTTGTTTTTCTAGCTAACAACCGTCAGAAAAAAAGCATCACTCTTAACTTGAAGGAGCAAGAGGGAATTGACACTGCCAGGAAATTAATTGCGAACGCGGATGTGGTTCTCGAAAGTTTTAGACCAGGTGTAATGGAGAAACTTGGGTTGGGATATGAGGCAGTTCAAAAGGTAAAGTCTGATATCGTCTACTGCTCTATATCAGGCTATGGACAGAAAGGTCTGTTAAGTAAGCTAGGGAACCATGATATCAATTATATGGCTTTGAGCGGGGTTTTGGCCCAGTTCAAGGATAAGGCCGGCAAACCTGTCCATCCGTCGATTACGCTTGCCGATTATATAGGCGGTTTTGCGGCTAATGAACGGATATTGGCCGGGCTCGTTTCGAAAGCGTTAACAGGAAAAGGAAGCTATCATTCTATTTCAATTACTGACCAACTGGTTTCAATATTGGGGAACCATGTCATGGTTGAGAAAGAAACCGGGGCGGGAACTGGCATTAATGTTCTTAATGGAAGCATTGTTTCATACGCCTTATATGAAACGATGGATGGACGTTACATGAGCATTGGCGCTCTCGAACCAAAGTTTTGGGATAATTTTTGCAGGGCTAATGGGCGTGAAGAATGGATTCAGTCGCATTTTTCCCAATCGGTGGAGTCCAATCCAATTTTTCAAGAAATCTCAGCACTTTTTAAAAGCAAAACCTTCTTTGAGTGGATTGAATTCGCCCAAAAGGTAGACTGCTGTATGGCACCTGTCCTTGAGATAGGGGAATTAACCGATAGCCCATACTTTCAAGAGAAGGAACTCATTTTTTCATCACCTTGGGGAGACTATCAAGTTAAAATGCACAGTGACTTAGAGCAGGAATCTATTGTCCCTCCTCCTCAAAAAAGCGAGCATAAAGACGAGATATTGAATAATATTTTGATATAAAAGGCGAGTCTAGACTGCCCTAGGATCATTTGGCAGTCTATTCTTTGTATAGATTTGCACCATACAATATGAAAACATTAATGTATAATAATGGTATAATTACATATTTAAGGGGGAGGTTTTGGGTGATGGGCAGAACTGATTTATTTGGTCTCTTTGCTATGATTCCAATTTTATTGTATTTAGTCATTCTTGTGTTTAGTATTTATTTCATTGTAAGAACAATAAGGTTCATGAATGAAAAAACCAAATTAGACCAACAAAGGAATGAGAAGTTGGATGAACTGATTCAAGCGATTAAAGAAAATAATAGGACAGAAGAGTAAAGGAAATCATTTGAGAAAACGCTTAGAAGACCTAAGCGTTTTCTTGTTAATTGATTTGTTTTAAGCTAAAGTCAACAAAGGACTCTGAACGAATGGTTTTTTCGTGAAAGTTTAAAAATGATATAACCTGATTTGGGATCACGATACATCTCATCCCTGCTTCTGTCGCAAATTTAACTAATAGAATAGAAACAATTTACCAAAGGTTTACTTATTATAATTGATAAATGCTTTTTGAAAATCGAGTGACAAGCAGTATAATAGAGTAAGAATATCATTAACTTAATAGGATCATCTATGTATTGAAAGGAGGAAAAATGTTGTTTGAAAAAGCATTGCCATTACTAGAATCCCACTTCGGTTATAGCTCCTTCAGGACGGGCCAAGAGCAGGCAATCCGTTCAGTTTTATCTGGTGAAAACACAATTACTGTTATGCCAACGGGTGGCGGGAAATCCATCTGTTATCAAATTCCTGCACTTGTCCTTTCCGGTACCACGATTGTCATTTCCCCACTGATTTCTTTAATGAAGGACCAGGTTGATGCCCTCATTCAAGTCGGTATTCCGGCAACATTTATCAATAGTTCGTTAAGTTTTGGCGAAGCAAATAGGCGAATGATGGAAGCGGCCGAAGGAAAATATAAGCTTCTGTACATAGCGCCTGAGCGTTTGGAATCACGTGAATTTCTTGAAGATCTTTACAGCATGGATATTCCATTAGTAGCCGTGGATGAGGCCCACTGTATATCACAATGGGGACATGATTTTCGGCCAAGCTATCGCCATATCCAACAACTAATTAATAGCCTGCCGCAAAGGCCAATTGTATTAGCACTTACTGCTACAGCCACACCAAAGGTACGTGAGGATATTTGCGATTTATTGAACATTGATGAAGAGAATACGATTATTACCGGATTCGAGCGGGAAAATCTGTCCTTTACGGTTATCAAGGGCCAGGATCGGGACAAGTTTATTAAAGACTATTTGAAAAAGAATGATAAAGAAGCAGGCATTATTTATGCAGCAACAAGGAAGAATGTCGACCAAATTTATGAGAAATTACTGAAAGCAAATATTAAGGCAGCCCGCTATCATGCGGGGATGGGGGATGTAGAGCGAAATCGTGAACAGGAACGATTCTTAGAAGATAAAGCGACTGTGATGGTCGCAACCTCTGCTTTCGGAATGGGAATAGATAAATCCAATATCCGTTATGTGGTACATTATCAGCAGCCCAAAAATATGGAGAGTTATTATCAGGAAGCGGGCCGTGCGGGCAGGGATGGTCTGAAGAGTGAATGTATCATGCTTCATTCCTCACAGGATGTTCAAATTCAGCGTTTTTTAATTGATCAATCTAGTGATCGGAGCCGCATCACACAAGAATTAGCTAAACTCCAGCAAATGGTCGATTATTGCCATACCGAAAACTGTCTGCAGGAATTTATCTTAAAATATTTTGGTGAAACCGAAACAGAGCCTTGCGGCAGATGCGGCAACTGTTTGGACACGAGGACAAGCATCGATGTAACGAAGGAAGCCCAAATGGTGATGTCCTGCGTCATTCGGATGGGGCAGCGCTTTGGTAAAACGATCACGGCTCAAGTGTTAACAGGTTCAAAAAATAAAAAAGTAACGGAAATGGGTTTTGACAGGCTTCCAACCTATGGAATCATGAAGGATAGAAGTTCAAAGGATGTCAGTGACTTTATTGAATTCTTGATATCACAGGAATTAATCGCGATCGAGCAAGGGCAATTTCCAACCTTATTTGTTTCACCAAAAGGAAAAGATATTCTCTTAGGTAGAGAACAGGTCCATCGCCGTGAAACTGTACAGGTGAAACAAGTAGCTAAGGATGACCCATTGTTTGAAGTGTTAAGAGAAGTGCGGAAGCAGATTGCCGAATCAGAAAAAGTACCGCCATTTGTGATTTTTTCTGATGCTGCCTTAAAGGATATGTGTGCAAAACTTCCAAAATCGACGGAAGATTTTTTACAGGTTAGTGGAGTGGGGGAACTGAAGTTGAAAAAATATGGCCTTGAATTTATTCAAGCCATCCGTACCTTCTGCGAAGCCAATTTAGACTATCAAAGTGAGTTGGTACCTGTAGAGAAACCGCCAAAGAAGCCTGCCAAAAAAGCTGGGGTAACAGATACGCATTTGGAAACATTAAAACTACACCAAAGTAATTTTTCTATCGAGGAAATTGCTGAACAACGGGAATTGGCGGTTAGTACGGTGGAAACCCACTTGCTTCAATGTGCGCAACAAGGTTTGGAAGTTGAATTTTTAAAACATATTCCCGCTGAATACATGCCGCTTCTAGAAAAAGCCTTGGCAGAGGCTGGCCGTGAGCGACTGAAGCCGATCAAGGAATTGCTTCCTGAGGAAGTAAGCTATTTTATGATCAAAGCCTATGTTTATTTTATTAGCAAAAAGAAATAGATTGGCAAAAAGATGGCCCACATCAAAGAAATGTTACAATTATCAATATTTTTAGAATATTCTTAATTATTGTCGATTGCCCTCTTATATTGTTGATATTTCCCCGGGAATTTGTCGATATGACACCTAATAAAAGAACAGGGCAGCATGTAAACTTAGCTGCCCTGTTCTTTATCATATTCATCTAAAAATGGCTTATTAGCATAATAGTACATCATCGCCATGAAAACAGCGCCGCCAATCAGGTTGCCAATCGTTACAGGCACTAGATTGTGAATCACTCCACCCCATGAAATCGTCCCTGGATGGTTTAAAACTAAGGCAATGGCAAACGTACACATGTTAGCGATACTATGTTCATATCCGGAAATAAAGAAACAAAAGACAAACAGCATCATCGCAAACATCTTCGGTCCATCGCCATTTAACCCCATCGGAAGAAAAAAGGCCATACAGACGAGCCAATTACATAGGATTGCTCGGAAAAATAGCTCGGTTATTGGGACCTGCATTTTAATCTCGACTACATGAAGTAAAAAGCCGTTAACCTCGGAACTTTCATACAGTCCGGTTGTAAAAATAATAAAGGCAAAAACCGCCGCCCCAAGTATGTTACCCGCGTAACTGCAAATCCATAGTTTTACGACGTCTATCCAGGTCATTTTCTTGCGAAGTGCGGCATAGGTGTAATAAAACGTATTTCCAGTAAACAAATCACCACCGCCATAGGCGATTAAAATGATGGCAGCCCCGAAGGTAAGTGCCGCCATCGGATAGGCAAAAGGGTTATCCTTAACATAAAAGAAATTCCCCGTTTTAAATGCTACAATGACCCCGAAGCCAATAAACATACTGGCAAGCGCCGCCCGTAAAATATAACGAAGGATGCTTTGCCGAAAGATTTTCAGCTTTTTAAGGGCGAGTTTCTCAGCTTCTCCTAAAGGCTGCATTTCCATGTTAGTCATAACCACCATTCGCAATTAAATATTATCCTTTTATTTTTTATCCAAAGTGCTGGGGTTATGTATTAGTGGGTAAATTTTTCATAAAACAAGCATAGAATAATAGTATTTTTTAAAACATAAACTTTTGTAATGGTTAAAAATAGCAATAACATCTGTAATTCAGTTATAATAGAGAAGTTTTTTGAAGACTGATTTTAAGGAGTCATTATGTCAAAATTGAAAAAAATTACCCCTTCATATGATCCATGGGAAGCCTATTTAGATATTGAGCAATATGGAAAGCCTCAATTAACCAATATTGAATTCACCACGACGACCCTTTGTAATATGCGTTGTGAGCATTGCGCAGTAGGATATACACTCCAAACAAAGGATCCGCAGGCGCTTCCTCTGGATTTGCTCATACAAAGATTAGAAGAAATCCCGACACTTCGATCACTTAGCATTACCGGTGGAGAACCGATGTTATCCTTATCCTCGGTAAAAAATTATGTTGTACCGATTTTAAAATATGCCCATGAGCGCGGTGTACGGACGCAGATTAATTCCAATTTAACCCTTGAATTAGATCGTTATGAATTAATCGTCCCTTTTTTAGATGTCTTACATATCTCGCATAACTGGGGGACCGTCGATGATTTTGTCGAGGGTGGTTTTGCCAGAATGGAACGGAAGCCGGAATATGAACAACGGGAACAATATTTTAAAAGAATGATAGATAATAGCCGTGAACTGGTAAAAGCAGGAGTGATGGTATCTGCTGAAACGATGTTAAACAAGCGGACACTACCGTATTTAGAAAAAATTCACCGTCAAATTGTTGATGAAATGCTTTGTCAGCGACATGAAATACACCCAATGTACCCAAGTGATTTTGCTAGCAATCTCGAAACCTTATCACTTAATGAAATAAGAGAAGCGATCCATCACTTACTAGATGTCAGAGATGAAAATGTGTGGATGCTGTTTGGCACGCTCCCATTTTATGCGTGCAGCAGTGAACAGGAGGATTTATCTCTCCTTAAAAGCATGTATAAAAGTAAAAATGTCACCGTCAGAAATGACCCTGATGGACGTTCGCGACTGAATGTAAATATTTTTAACGGAGATATTATTGTTACTGATTTCGGTGATACACCATCCCTAGGAAATATCCAGACTACAAATCTGTTACATGCATATGAAACCTGGCAGTCGTCAGCCTTGGCAAAAGAATTAAGCTGTCATTGCCCGGCGGTTAAATGCCTTGGACCCAATATACTAGTTAAGAACAGTTATTATCAAGAAATGGACTTTACTAAGCAAGAAAACAGAATTAAGTTATAAAGTAAAAGCACTTTAAATGACATCACATTTAAAGTGCTTTTCTTATTGGACCATTCTAAATTGTCGTGTTAATGCTGAGAATACTAAATAAGGTTATTGCCTTTATCACTCTATAATTGAGTTTAATATTGTATTTCTGTTATTATTTTTAAATGGAAGCTTTTATCATAATTTTAGCTAAAACAGCATTCATTTTAAAAAGTTATTATAACAAATTTTGGGGAAGTGTGTTTATACAATGAATACTCCGGATGAACTTAAATTGGAAGATGTTAATTCGAAAGAATTAGATCAATCTTCTCTTTCTCAAAGCATTCAATCATTTTTATCCAGTTTAGATAAAAATGGAGAATCACGGTTGCCACAACGTGCTTATCTAGCTACTCGACATGCCATACGAGATCTTCAACTTCCTCCCGGACAAACCGTATTAGAAAGGGAAATGGCTGATATCTTGGGTATGAGCAGAACGCCTGTCCGTGAAGCGCTCGTGCGTTTAGAGATGGAGGGATGGGTACGACTCATACCTCGTCGTGGGTTTGTTGTGGCACCAATTGTAGCAGATGATTTACAACAAATTTATGAAGTTGTCGAAGGGCTTGACGGCATTGCGTGTAGCCTTGCTACTAAGCGTGCCACATCTGCAGAATTAGACCAACTTGATTATTTGGTGGATGAACAAGAAAAAGCATTAGAATTAGGCGATCTACTGTTATGGACGGACCTTGATGAGCAATTTCACCAAACCATTGTTGATTTAGCTCAAAATCCGCGTCTAAGAGGGATTATGGATAGTCAAACTGATCAACTATATCGTGCCCGATTATATACGATTAAGCTTCGACCTAAACCAACACCCTCCATAATGGATCACAAAGCCATCGTTACTATTATGCGAACAGGTGAACCGGAAGCAGCTCGTATGATGCTACAATCCCATCGATATAGATCTCGTAATGAAATTTTAGAGGCTATACGCACTATGTCAATATCATCCATTTAGGTAGTCACAATATAGGTAATCTCTCCCTAGTTAAAAATACAATTTTAAAAAATAAAAAAGGCTGAAGAGATTTCAAGAAATCCTCTACAGCCTTTTTTATAAATTTTAATTCTTCTATTTAACATAATTGACTAGCTTACCGATATTCTCTACTTCAACAGATACGACGTCTCCTGATTTCATTGGACAACTACCAGCAGGTGAACCAGTAGCTAAAACATCACCTGGCTCCAGTGTCATAACCTTTGAAATCCAACTGATTAGGAAAGGAATCGATAGTGACATCTGATTAGTGTTACCATCTTGTACTACTTTGCCGTTCAAAGAAGTAACTATTCTTAAATTAGTTGGGTCTATACCAGTCACGATGCACGGACCCAATGGTCCAAAAGTGTCAAAACCCTTTCCGCGTGTAAACTGGGGATCGGCTTTTGTTAGATCTCTCGCAGTCACATCATTAAATACAGTGCAGCCAAAAACATAATCCAATGCCTCGTCTTCTTTTATATTTTTTCCGCGTTTACCAATAACAAGTGCCACTTCCCCTTCCATTTCTACTTGCTTGGTTAAATCACTGGAAGGAAGAATGATTTCCCCTTGATTTGGAATCAAGGAAGAAGCAGGTTTTAAAAACAAAAATGGTTCTTTGAGATTTGCCTTTCCCCCAGTTTCTTTGGCATGTGCAGCGTATGTCCAGCCGAAATTGATCACTTTTGAGGGGGAAACGGGCTCTAAAATTTTCACATCATTATATTTAACTTTTACACCATCAAATTTTAGTTCATTGTTTTGAATTTCAGTAAAATTACTGGTTAATTGTAAAATTTCATCATTTTCAACAATTCCGTAATATATTTTATCGTTATTATTTTGATAACGAACAATTGTTTGAGATCTTTGAAGTACCTGCATTACCACACCAGACCAGCTCCATTTATAGGTTAAAAGCCTTTGTTTGTCATATCCACAAGGGTACCTTTTATAGACTATTTACTTGATGAATCGTACTTGCTTACTAATTAATTCAAATTGTTCGTCCTTCTTTTTATTGAACTCCACTTTATTTTCTTCAAAGATGTTATTTCCGTCTGCGTCAATGGAAACAATGAGTGGACCAAATTCATTTACTTCGCATACCCAAAGAGATTCAGGCATTCCAAGGTCTTTCCAATGGACTTCCTTAATCTGCTCCACCTTTGTTGCGGCATAAACCGCATTTCCGGCTGGAAAGACAAGATGCAGCGCTTTATGAGTCTTGCATCCTTCTTCAGTGTTTTTTCCCATCCCGCCTTTTCCAACAATGAGTTTAACACCTGTTTCTTCGATAAATTCCTTTTCAAACTTTTCCATTCTCATACTGGTTGTTGGACCTATAGAAATAATCTCGTACTCTTCATTTCCATGGTCTCTAACAATGGGACCCGCGTGGAAAATGGCTTTACCATTTAAATCAACAGGTAATGGAATTTTTTCCTCAATGAGTCTTCTGTGCGCAACATCCCTGCAAGTAACTAATGTACCAGTTAGGTAGATAATATCTCCTATTCTTATATCCTTAAGATCTTCATCTTTTATAGGTGTGGTTAATACTTTCTTACTCATAGTGTTGCCCCCTCGTGAGTATTAATTTCATAGTTTAAATTACTGTCAAAGGTAATCTTCCCTCTTCTATGGGACCAGCATCCTGTATTAACCGCAACCCCAATAGTAGAAGGATGCCTTGCTGTATTCACAACATTTACACCCATGACTGACTTAGATCCCTTAAGTCCCTGAGGTCCGAGGCCAATAGCATTGATACCATCCTCAAGAAGCTTTTCCATTTTTGCAGCGTTTTCATTTTCATTTTGACTTCCAACAGGTCTCATAAGCGCTAATTTTGAATTTAAAGCGGCTGTTTCAACAGAAGTACCGACTCCAACACCTACTAATAGAGGAGGACATGCGTTGAGTCCATAACTTGTCATACGGTCAAGGACAAACTTTACAACGCCTTCATAGCCTTCACCAGGCATAAGAACAGTTGAAACTCCAGGAAGGGTACATCCGCCTCCTGCCATATAAGTATAAATTTCCACTTTGTCACTGTCTTCTTCAATTTCCCAGAAGATACTAGGAGTACCATTTCCGATATTCTTTCCTGTATTGTATTCATCGAATGTCTCTACCGAATTGTGACGCAAAGGGGTTTCTTTGGTTGATTTATATACACTTTCTCTTAGAATTCTATCCAATTGCCCAATTAATGGGAAGTTCTGTCCACACTTTACAAAAAATTGAAGAACACCTGTATCCTGGCATGAAGGTCTCTTTAACTCAAAAGCTAGTTTTTGGTTATCAAACATAGTTTTGTAAATGATTTTTGCAAGAGGATTATTTTCCCCTTCACTAAGTTCTTTCAGTTTATTTTCCACATCATCAGGAAGTTTATAGCTGACAAGGGATACAAACTTTGCCATTAGATCAGTCATCTTTGTTATTTGTTGCGTTTTTTCCATAACAATACTCATAATAATAACTCTCCTTTTTATTCTTTTTTCCCAACCGTATAGTTAAGTGTTTGTGGGAAGATCTTCTATATTTATTATTTATCAACGTATACATTAATGTCAATGAAAATTTAATGGAAATATTATAGTTACCATTACACAAGATATAAAGGAAGATAAAACCCTTTAAATTTGTTGAATTTATGACAAAATACAATTTTTTATATAAAATAACTAATAATCTGAAAATAGGATATTGACATCAATGTATACATTAATTGATAATTGGTGTAAGGGTTTTCAACTGAAAATCACACACATCATCAATAATGGAAGGAGGTTAATGAAAGCTTTATCATGTATTTCTTATAGCAATCATCTAATTGGATTATACTTGCAACAAGATGCGACTAAGATATTGACCAACAATACGTTTGAATGGACATCTTTTAAATAGGGGGGAACTTTATGAGTGTTAACATGAAAGAATTAAAGGCATTTACGAAAAAAACCAATACACGTTATGTGATTTTGACCATTTTATTCATTACGACCGCAATCAATTATATTGACCGTTCAGCACTAAGTGTAGCTGCACCTGTGATGTCCAAAGAGCTACAACTGGATGCGGTTTCATTGGGTATAGCTTTCTCAGCATTCAACTGGGCCTATGCCTTTTTGCAAATCCCGGGCGGCTGGATGCTCGATCGATTTGGAGCACGTGTTGTTTATGGGGTTGGGTTGTTCGTATGGTCACTGTTTACCTTTTTTCAAGGATGGACTAGTGGTTTTCTGATGTTATTCATCTTAAGATTTATCGTCGGGATAGCAGAAGCTCCTTCGTTTCCCGGGAATAGCAGGTTAACTGCCATGTGGTTTCCTCAAAATGAACGTGGCAGGGCCGTCTCGGTCTATAATTCTGCCCAATATTTTGGACTTGCTTTGTTTACCCCTATACTCGCATTTCTTTTACAGAAATTTGGATGGCATATGATTTTTTATGTTGCTGGATTGGCCGGAATTGTAGCGTCATTCTTTTGGTTTAAACATATTCACGAACCGAAAAAACACCCAAAAGCAAATCAAGCTGAAATTGACTATATTCTGGAAGGTGGCGGCTTGGCGAATGCAGGGGATAAACCGATAAAAATCAGGTGGGCTCATGCAAAACTACTTTTGACCAACCGACAAATGATTGGAATCTATATTGCACAGTTTTGCCTCAATACCATTGTTTGGTTCTTCTTGACTTGGTTCCCTACCTACCTTGTGCAAGAAAAACATATGTCCATGCTCAAGGTTGGCTTTATGGCTTCACTCCCGTATGCAGGTGCCTTTTTAGGTGGAATTGTCGGTGGATATATATCCGACTGGTTGTTAAAGCGTGGAAAGTCACTTGGTGTAGCACGTAAAACACCAATAATAATCGGATTCTTGTTTTCAAGTATTATTGTTCTCGCTAACTATACTTCATCAGCAGCACTCATCATGCTTATCATGTCGGTAGCCTTTTTCGCCAAAGGGATGGCAGGTGCAACATGGACGCTTGTTGGCGATATGTCTCCAAAAGAAATCATTGGACTAAGCGGTGGAATATTTAATACATCAGGTAACTTGGCTGGTATCGTAATCCCTATTGTAGTTGGATATATTTTAAGTACTACGCATTCCTTCAGTGCTGCATTATTCTTTATTGGAGCAGTCTTGATCATTGGAGCATTATCTTATATCTTTATCGTGAATAAAGTAGAGCGGATCGAATTACCAGCAGAATTAATGGAGTAAAAACCAGCTCTAAAAAATGTACATGCTTCATGGAAATTAAATTTGAAAAAGAAGGCTAGCCTATATATTAAATGGTTAGCCTTTCTTCATTTCAGGATTTATTTCTATAGCTGTAACGCTTCATATTTTTCAGCACTTATATTCAAAAGCTTTGAGGCGTAGGAATAATAACTATATTAGAAATATTCAAAACACTATTGACAACTTGTTAATAGGAGACTAAAATCTAATTTATTACTTTAAATGAATAATACGTTCTCTTATCAAGAGTGGCAGAGGGACTGGCCCGATGACGCCCAGCAACCGTTCCGTTTGGAATTGGTGCTAAATCCTGCAAAACAATTTATTGTTTTGAAAGATAAGAGAGGAGTAGTCCCTTAATTTGTGATGAAACCTCTCTTTTCTGGAGAGGTTTTTTATTTTTATATAAAAACAAACCTTTCCAATCGGAGTAATGGAGTATTGATAAGAATCTAAAAGGGGGAGCTTTAATCATGAAAAGAAATATCTTTAAAAGTACACTCGTATCAGCGTTAGCAGCAACACTCTTACTCACAGGCTGTGCTTCTGAGGGAGAAAAAAAACAAGCAAGCGCTCATAAAAAGGTTTCACTTGAAGGTGTATCTGAAAAGTTTACAAGTGGTGATCCGTTAAAAATCAAGGTTATCCGTAAAATTGGCGGTGATGATCATACTGCCCAATTCTTAGCAGGTGCAAAAGAAGAGGGAGAAGCCTTAGGTTTTCAAGTGGACGTGTTTACCGCAAATGGTGATACAGCTAAGTTCCATGATGCGATTAATCAGGCATTAGACCAGGATTATGATGGATTTATCATCTCTCATGGTGACGATGATGCGACTGTTAATGATGTAAAAAAGATAGTTGAAAAAGGAAAAAGTGTAGTTACATTTGACTCCAATCCAAATATTGCGAAGCTTGATGGAGTAACGCTTACTTCACAGGATGATGAAGCCTTAGCAACTTTAGCCCTTGATCAACTAGTAAAGAATACAAAGGGTAAAGCAAATATTGCCTACCTATGGGTCGACGGTTTCCCTGCAATGGTTAGACGTAATAAGGTTTATCAAGAAGTCCTTTCAAAAAATCCTGAAATTAAAGAAGTGGAACGCTTTGGTGTGGCTGCGGCAGATACAAGTGTACAAACACAAAACGCAGTTGCAGCCATGTTAAATAAATATCCAAAGGGCAAACTGGATGCCATATTTGCTACTTGGGATGCTTTTGCAATCGGTGCAGCACGAGCTTTGAAAGAAGCGGGACGTGAAGAAGTGAAGATTTATGGAATCGATGTTTCCAATGCGGATCTGCAAGAAATTCAAAGAAAAGGCAGCGCTTGGAAATACACAGCAGCTGTCGATCCGAAACTTATCGGTGCTGTTGATATGAGAATACTTGCGAAAAAGCTTGCAGGTGAAGAAACACCACAGACTTTTGATTTAGATGCTTCACTTGTTTCACAAGAAAATCTTCTCAAAGCAAAAGAGCCTGTAAACATGGTTAATCTGGCAAAAATTATCCCAGGCTGGGGTCAATCGACGGCATTTGAGGAAGAGTGGATAAAGACGTTAAAGAAGCATTATAAAGAATAGTCGGTATACAACTAGACACTCTCTTTTTCAATAGATGAAGAGAGTGTTTGCTTACGGGGGATGATTTTGATGAGATCAACATTGGAGATGAAAAACATCTCAATAGAGTTTCCTGGTGTGAAGGCATTGAATCAGGTCGACTTTTCGATGAAAACGGGAGAAATTCAAGCTTTGATTGGGGCAAATGGGGCAGGGAAATCAACGTTAATGAAGGTTCTCGCGGGTGCTTATGACCACTATACCGGTGAAATAAGCTTAGATGAGAAAAACCTGAGGATTCGTTCTCCGAAAAATGCACAGGACGCAGGAATACAAATCGTTTATCAAGAAGTAGATACGGCTCTCATTCCGTATTTAACCGTCGCCGAAAATATTATGCTCCTCGATACAGTCCATAACATGGGGAAAAAGCAATGGATGAAATGGAAAAACCTTCATCAAAGAGCGGATGAAATACTATCAAGTATGAACATTATGCTTCCGACGAAGAAGCTAGTAAGTGAGTTAACGTTAGCGGAAAAACAAATGATCTTAATCGCTAGGGCTGTTTCAAATCAATGTAAGTTTCTTATTTTAGACGAGCCGACAGCACCATTGAGTCATACTGAAACGACGGAACTATTCCGGATTGTCCGTGATTTAAAAAAGCAAAATGTAGGTGTTATCTTTATTTCCCATCGCCTGCCAGAAATTTTTGGAGTCTGTGATGAAGTAACTGTGATGAGAAACGGTGAACTTGTTGCAAAAGAGGCAGTTACTAATACGACCATCAACAAAGTGGTGGAGCATATGCTGGGTCAAAGATTAGAGGAACAGTTCCCAGAGAAGAATACGTCTATTGGAAGCACGGTCCTTGAGGTAAAAGGACTTTCAGATAGAGGGAAGATTAAAGATTTACATATTCATGTTAAAGCAGGAGAAATCATTGGAATTGCCGGGCTTGTTGGTGCTGGAAAAACAGAATTGTGTAAGGCGTTATTTGGCTCTGAGAAATTAACGGGGGGAGACATCTTTCTTCATGGCAATAAACTAAAATTAAAGAGTCCCTATCAAGCGGTTAAAAAGGGAATTGCTTTAGTTCCAGAAGAACGGAGGAAGGAAGGAATCCTAGTTCTTGAATCAGTAGAAACCAATTTAACAGCTGCTAATTTAGGTGAATTTTCAAAGAGATTAAGCTTTTTAGATCGAAAAAAAGAAAAAGAAACGGCAAAGCAGTTGATCCATCGCCTCGGAATTAAAACACCTTCAGAAGATACCAAGGTACAGAATCTTTCCGGAGGGAATCAGCAAAAGGTCGCAATCGGAAAGTGGCTCGTAGCTGAAGCAGATGTATATATTTTTGACGAACCAACCAAAGGCGTCGATGTTGGCGCAAAGAAGGATATCTTTGAGTTAATCGCTGAACTAGCGAACCGGGGTAAAGCGATTATTTATGCTTCTTCAGAGCTTTCGGAGATTATTGGGATTACTGATCGAGTCTATGTTTTATACGACGGCAGGTCCGTAAAGGAAATTGAAACGAGAGAAACGAACGAAGAAGAACTATTATTTTATTCAACAGGGGGCAGGTAAAATGGAGGCAAATATTGCAGCAAAGAATCAGGAAGCCCCGGCAAAAAAAGTCTTTGAGTTATTTCGCTTTTTATATAAATATGGGACGATTATTACGATTCTTGCACTTATTATTATTTTTTCAGTGGCTAATCCTACTTTTATTCAGGGCAGTAATATCATCAATATCTTACGTTCGATCTCCATTGTAACGATTATCGCCATCGGTATTACGATTTCATTGTCTGTCGATGGTTTTGATTTATCGGTGGGATCGGTCGCTTCCTTATCAAACGCCATTGTCATTTCGATGTTTGTTTGGTTTTCACAAAACACATTGGTGGCGGTCATTTCTGCGATTGCTGCATCATTAGTAGTAGGTGCATTAAACTCATTCATGATTGTGAAAATGAGAATTCCAGATATGCTGATGACACTCGCTACGATGTTTATTATTCAAGGGACAGCATTGACGTATACAAAAGGGGCCACTGTTTCACAAAACATGGTTATGCCTGATGGCTCGATGGCATCGGGTCTGATCAGTCCTTTTTTTGCAAAAATCGGAGAAGTGCCGTGGATTATTATCATTATGGCTGTGACCGTGATCCTCGTGCATATCTTTTTGAACTATACAAAGCATGGTCGATATATGTATGTGATCGGTGGTAACAAAGAAGCGGCGAGACTATCAGGTATCGCAGTTAATAAATATAAAGTGGCAGCGTATTTGCTTTCGGCTCTGTTTGCCTCCATTGGCGGGATTGTGCTCGCTTCAAGGGTTTTGACATCAGAAATTAACTCTGGTGCTCCCTATTTAATGGATTCAGTTGCCGCCGCCTATATTGGATTTTCAGTCCTTGGGGCTGGAAAGGCCAACGCGTTTGGAACATTTGTTGGAGCCGTCCTGATCGGGATTCTCCAAAACGGACTCGTGATGATGTCCGTCCCATATTATGCGATGGATATTGTTAAAGGCACCGTTTTAGCCTTTGCATTAGCGATTACGTATTATAAACAAAAATAATTGAACTATGATAAACCTATCCATTTTGCGGATAGGTTTATTTTTTTGAAAAACCAGAATAAAATCTACAAATATAAGTAAGTTTTGAGGAACAATATTTAGAGATAGGAGGGATCTTAATGGAACATTATGAAGCATTTCTGAGAAGTAAGAATTGGGTAGATACCGATTTAGATTCAAGGTATATAAATGTTAATCATCCCTATGCTATCTTAATTTCTGAGAATGAAGGGCAAATTACCTTAAGAGGTAACACTGGGTTTGATAATGGGCAAAATGGCGAGGAGATTTTTACGTTTAACTCATTGAAAGAGCTCCAAGAATGGTTTGAAAACAATATAGGGGAGTAACAAGAAAAAGCAGCCAGGGAAGACCCCTGGCTGCTTTTTGTCGAGAAATGTCGTTTCATTTTTCTGAAAATTCAATTGACTAGAGTTTAAAAGTATAGTAATTTATATATAACAACATATAACGTTATATAAAGTTGTATATTGTTTAAAAGAATTTACTAGTGTTCATTCACTAAAATATTTTATCAGGGAGGCAACAAAATGACGACTGAATTAGTAATTGACGTGAAAAATCAAGTGCAACAAGCATTAGCAGAGGTAGAAAAAAGAAATATTTCCAATGTTTTCTTTGTAGCATGCGGAGGATCATCTGCCATTATGTATCCAAGCAAGTATGTAATTGACCGTGAAGCAAAGGTTCTTGATGCCCATCTTTTTAGTGCAAATGAATTTATCCATCGCAATCATGCAAAACTTGGAAGTAATTCCCTGGTTATTTTGTGCTCGCACTCAGGAACAACACCTGAAACAGTAGAAGCAGCAAAATTTGCTAGAGCAAAAGGTGCGTTAACTGTTTCTTTAACAAATGTGGAAGCGTCACCATTAGCGCTAGCTTCAGATGTCGTGCTGAAGTATCAATGGGGCGAAAAAGCAAGCGCTTTCACAACCAATTATTCAGTACTATATCAACTAGTGTTTGGTGTACTAAAAGTTGTTGAAAATAACGAAAAAGCTAGTTTAGTAGAAGAAAGTCTTGAGAACTTACAAAATGTTTACGAAAAAGCTGCTGCACTATACCAAACAAAGGCAGAGGCTTTTGGTCAACAGTATAAAGATGAAAAAATTATTTATACAATGGCAAGCGGAGCAAATTATGGTGTTGCCTACTCTTATGCAATTTGTATCCTCATGGAAATGCAATGGGTTCACTCACACGCCATTCACGCCGGAGAATACTTCCACGGGCCATTTGAAATTATTGATGAAGAAACACCTTTTATTATCCTGCTAGGCTTGGACGAAACAAGACATTTAGAAGAAAGAGCATTAGAATTCTCTAAGCGTTATGGCAAGAAGTTGGTTGTCCTTGATGCAAAAGACTTTGATTTCACTGGGGTTGCAGAGGAAGTACAAGGATACATTGCCCCATTAGTTTTAAATTACGTATTAAGAAAATATGCGGATCAGTTAGCAGAAGCACGAAATCATCCGCTATCAAAAAGAAGATATATGTGGACAGTGGAATACTAAACCAAGATGAAATAACAAATATACTGCAATAATCATAGATATGTATTCCTTTCTGGAGGGGAAGCTTAATGAAGAAGTTATTAATTTTAAGTATTATTTCTATCCTTTTTCTATCGTTTTTTGCTGGCTGTTCTAAGAGCTCTAGTTCAACAAATGGAAAAGATGTGGTTGAACTTAAATTCTTCCACCGCTGGCCGAATCAACCTAAAAAGCAATATTTTGAAAAGGCAGTAAAAGAGTTTGAGAAGGCCCATCCCAATATTAAAATTAAAACGGAAGCCGTCTTGAACGATTCTTATAAAGAAAAAATTCGTGTTGTCTTAGGATCAAGCACCCCTCCAGATGTTTACTTTTCTTGGAGCGGAGAGTTTGCCTATAACTTTGCACGTCAGGGACAATCGCTTGATTTAACTAATTATGTAAATGAAGATAAAGCGTGGTCAGATCAAATCATTGCCTCCCAGTTCAATGCCTTCACTTTAGATGGTAAGATTTATGGGATTCCGTGGTCAACTGACGGCAAGGCCTTCTTTTACAATAAGAAAATTTTCAAGGATTTAAATCTTGAAGTTCCAACCACTTGGTCCGAACTAATTGATGTCTCTAAAAAGGTAAAGGCCGCAGGACTTACGCCAATTACATTTGGAAGTAAAGCACCGTGGACGATTTCCCACTATATAGGAACATTGAATCAATTGATGGTGCCACAGGATGTTCTTGATAAAGATTATGATCCCAAAAATCCTGAAGGTGATTACTCGCATCCAGGTTATGTGAAAGCATTAGAGAAATTCATGGAACTGAAGCCGTACTTCAATAAAGGAGTTAATTCTGTAGACCATGAATATTCACGGGAGTTATTTAACAGTGGAAAAGCAGCGATCGGCTTCTTCCAGCTTGCAGAAATCGGGCTTATTGAACCATCTTTAAAAGAGGATTTAGGTGTGTTTAACGTACCAGGTGTGGAAGGTGGAGAAGGAAATGCCAACTCCATCACAGCAGCACCTGAAGGAATCATGATTTCTTCGAAAACAAAACATCCGAAGGAAGCAATGGAATTTGTCAAATTCTTAACTTCGAAGGAAAAAGGTACAGAGCAGTTAAAAGAAGTAAGTGAATATAGTGCGGTTAAAGGAACAACAACTGATGAGAATGCTTCCAAGCTTCAACAGGATGCTATCAATTTAATTGTTAATGCTGAACAAACGTACTTATGGTTTGATACAGCTGTTGATATTAAAATAGTTGATGCTTATTTAAATGGAACACAGCTAATGTTGGACGGCAAGAAAAGTCCAGAAGATGTAATGAAGGATGTCAGAGCAGCAGCAAAAGAAGTTAAGGCGTCTGCAAAAAAATAGGAAGCCAGAAAAGGTGGTTGCAAGTTGACCACCTTTTTTCCAAAGATACGCCTGTTAAAAAAAGGGGAGTTATTATGCAAAATACAAACAAGTGGTTACCATACCTATATATTGCACCTTGCTTAATCTTTATGGCCCTTTTTGTTTACTATCCAATTGTTGAAAACTTTTTTTATAGTTTCTATGATTTCTCTGCTTTTTCGGTAGAAAAAACATTTGTTGGCTTTGAAAATTTTCTTAATCTTTTTAAAGATGAAGTTTTTTATATAGCTTTAAAAAATAATCTCTGGTATGCAGTGATCTCGATTATTTTTCAGGTATTTGGCGGACTTATTCTAGCGGCTATACTTGAAGATCCGCTAACACGATTCATTAGTGGATTGTTCCGTACCGTATTTTTCCTTCCAGTTGTCATCTCGATGACTGTCATCGCTTTACTGTTTACATTTGTTTATAACCCGGATATCGGAATTTTAAATGGGCTATTAAATATGTTAGGACTTGAGAATTTAACTAGGGCTTGGCTAGGAGAATCTGAAACCGCTATCTTCGCTGTTATTGCGGTGTCACAGTGGCAAAGTATTGGTTACATTATGATGTTATTTATTATCGCGATTCAAAATATCCCCCAAGAATTGTATGAGGCAGCAGAGATTGATGGGGCAGGGAAAATTCGTAAATTCTTTTCAATCACCGTTCCACAAGTAAAAGAGATGTTCTTCGTTACGACTCTTATTACCTTAACCGGTGCATTTACCGTCTTTAATGAACCGTATATTTTGACAGGCGGCGGACCTGGTAATTCTAGTGAGGTTTTAGGAACATTACTCTACCATTCAGCTTTCGGTAAAGACCAAATGGGTTATGCTTCGGCAGTTGCCACTGTGATTTTAATCATTACCTTAATTGTTTCCTTGGTTCAGCTGAAACTATTTAAAACAGGAAAGGATGTTTAGAGTGGAGACAAGCAAAGTAATGGACTACCATCATTCGATCCCAATCACAAAGAAAAATAGGAAGCAAAAGAATGTTGTTAAAAGTCTGCCAATTTTTACAATCCTGATCTTGTATTTTGTAGTGATTGCTTATCCGCTTTTTTGGATGGTAATTAACTCATTTAAGTCCACTCCAGAGATTTTCTCCAGCAGCTGGGCTTTACCAAAAGAATGGCTGTTTTCCAATTATACAGAGGCATGGAACACAGGGATTTCTGGATATTTTGTTAATAGTTTAATTGTTACAGCGACTACCTGCTTCCTAACAGTATTAATAAGTGCACTCGGAGCCTACAGTTTATCTAGGTTTGAATTTAAAGGGAAGAATATCCTATTAGTTTTCTGTATGGGAGGAATGATGCTCTCCCCACAAGTTAGTTTAGTCCCGCTATACAAGCTCATCCAATTATTAGGAATTCATGATACGTATTTTGCAATGATCTTTCCCTATGTTGCTTACCGAATTCCAATCACCATCCTTCTGATCAGAGCTGCTTTTCTAGAGGTACCGAAAGAATTAGAGGAGTCTGCCTTTTTGGACGGATGTAATACATGGACCATTTTTACAAAAATCTTTGTACCTTTAAATAAACCGATATTACTAACTGCGGTTGTGTTAACAGCATATTTTACTTGGAACGAGTTTATGTTTGCGTTAATCTTTGTTGATTCTGATGCACTAAAAACCATCCCTGCTGGATTGATGCAATTTCGGGATGCCCTTCAAACCAATTGGGGAGTTCTGATGGCTGGCTTAATGATTTCAGCCCTGCCGATCATTCTCTTATTTATGTTTATGCAGAAGTATTTTATTAGAGGTTTATCATCAGGTAGTGTTAAAGGATAAGAAGGAGTGGGGAAATATGGAAATTATTGGAATAGGCGATAATGTTGTTGATATTTACCAGGATCGTAATGAAATGTTTCCAGGTGGAAATGCTTTAAATGTTGCTGTTTTAGCTAAACAAAGTGGTGCGGAGTCAGCGGCATTTATAGGTATTGTTGGAACGGATGTAGAAGGGGATCATATTCTAGATTCTTTAAACAAGAACTTAATAGATACTAGTCATGTTCGAAGAGCGGTTGGGGAAAGTGGAAAGGCTTATGTTGATCTAAATGTGGAAGGGGACCGAATCTTTATTAAATCAAATAAAGGCGGTGTTCAGGCTAAACTAAAGCTTAATTTATCAGTCGATGACTATGAATACATCAAAGCGTTTGATGTGGTACATACCAGTATATATAGTCATTTAGAGGAAGAATTGCCATTGCTTAAACAACATTTACCCGTTTCCTATGATTTCTCTAATCATTTTACAACAGAATTATTAGAAAAGGTTTGCCCTCATATCCAGTTTGCGTTTATTTCAGGAAGTGATTTTACAGAAGTTGAACTAGAAGAGCTCTTCCTTAAAATACATGGACTTGGAACGCCGTTTATCATTATCACTAGAGGTTCTAAGGGCGTAATTATGTCTCATCATAACAAACGATACAAACAGGGAATTGAAGAAGCAAAAGTGATTGATACCTTAGGTGCAGGGGATTCTTTCATTGCTGGTTTTTTAACCAACCACTTTAATGGGTTTACCATAGAGGAATCTTTGAAAGCAGCGGCACAGATTGCTGCAAGAACATGTGAAGTGAACGGTGCATTTGGGTTTGGCAGACAATTAACTTTCTAAAAACAAAAGGAATGAAATGGATACCCATTCATTCCTTTTACTTTTAAGTTGTTATGGTAAGGGCAATCAATTGGGTTTGTGTTTTGAAATTTGAAATATGAATTGGAACTCCTGTTTCATCGTAAACGGTTTTATCAATATTAAAAAGTGTTTCACCAATTTCGCAGTCCAAATGTTCCGCTTCAAATTTTGAAGCAGGAGTAACTGTAATTATTTTTTTGCTTTTTCCAGAATTAATATTGATGTGGTAAATGTTTTTCAAAACTTCATAGGTTGATGCATGTTCTGTGAATCGTGCAGTCAAATCAGGAAAGCGTTCTAACGAGTAATGGGCGATATCTAGTGTAAAAGGCTGTTGATCGATTGACATGATCCGGACCAACTTTAAGACAGGTGAATCAATGGCGATTTGAAGTGCTTCGGCAATTTCCGGAGTAGCTTTCATTTCTTCACAGGCAAGAATACGCTTAGAAGGATTCTTGCCAATTTGTTTACTAAAATCTGAGAATCCATCAATAGAAACCAATTCTCGGGCAATTTTGGTTCGCGTTACAAAAGTTCCTTTCCCTTGCTTTCGCTCTAAAAAACCCTCATCTGCTAAATCCTGAATCGCTCTTCTTACAGTTATGCGGCTAACGCCATATAACTCACATAATTCCGTTTCATTCGGAAGTCTTTCCCCCGATTTATAAACTCCTTGATCAATGGCCTCCTTCAGTATTTGTTTTAATTGGTCATATAAAGGTGTTGAAATTGAATTGTTTAATTTCATCGACAAAATTCCTTTCGATACAATAGGTCATTATATAATATTTTATAATAAGTTTACATATGTTGTATAGAAATGATTGATAACATTTATCATATTTATAAAATATTGGTTTTTTTCCTATTCCGTTAACAGGAAATCTTGCAAACTGCAAGTCAACTTTGATTAAACGTTTGTTTTAATTTAAACTAAGTAAAAATGAAGAATTGTGTGTGGTGAGATAAATGGAAAAACCAGTAGAACAAACATATGAAGTTATGGAGGTCTGCTTATTAGCGGGGAAAATCATGCTTCAAAGCGGCGGGGAGACCTATCGGGTAGAAGATACGATGATGCGTATTGCCGCAGCCTTTGGTATAGAAAGTACTCATAGCTACGTAACTCCAACAGGAATTATTTTTTCAGCAGAAGGAACAGAGCCAACTAAGACCAAGCTTATTAGAATATCGGAGCGGTCAACAGACTTGAAAAAAGTCTCTATGGTGAATAGCATTTCAAGGAAAATTACAGGTGGAGAGGTCAATCTAAAAGAAGCTTTGGAAGATCTAAAGGAAATTGACTCCCTTAATTTAACGTTTCCCTTTAGGGTCCAAGTGGCCGCAGCGTCACTCGCCAGCGGTTGTTTTATGATTATGTTTGAGGGAGGCTGGAATGATTTTATTCCAGCGATGATTTCAGGCGGAATGGGTTATCTAAGCTTTGTATATTTTCATCGCTTTGTCCCAATCAAGTTTTTCTCGGAGTTTTTAGCATCGTTCGTAATTGGATTGCTTTCATTTTTATTTGTGAAAATTGGAGTCGGTCAGCAATTAGATAAAATTATTATTGGCTCGGTGATGACATTAGTTCCTGGACTCTTAGTGACCAATGCGATTAGAGATTTAATGGCGGGACACTTAGTATCGGGGTTATCAAAGGGTGCGGAAGCTTTTCTAACTGCCTTTGCGATTGGGACAGGGATTGCGGTCGTATTATCTTTTATGTGAAGTGAGGTGTATTTATTGTGGCTGTTCTTGCTCAGGCACTAACAAGCTTAATTGCAACAGGTGCCTTTGGAATTCTATTTAATGCACCGAAAGAATCCTTAGTGAAGTGCGGACTGATAGGAATGGGTGGCTGGTTAATTTATTTCCTGCTAGAAGACTACTCAAATAACGCCATTTTAGCAACATTAGCTGCGACCATTTTTATTGCTGTCATCAGTCAACAATTAGCAAAGTTCTATAAAACGCCAGTGATTATTTTTAGTGTAGCTGGAATTATTCCGCTTGTGCCTGGAGGTCTGGCCTATGATGCGATGCGGAATTTTGTTGAGAACGATTATAGTTCAGCGATAGCATTGGCGGCAAAAGTCCTCATGCTGGCAGGATCCATCGCCTTTGGCTTAGTTTTTTCAGAAGTAATCAATCAAGTAATTCGAAAAATTAACCGTAATAAGGTACGAATTTAACCTATTCCCTTTAGTGCAAACTACTAAAGGGAATTTTTTAAGGAAAACTTAAGCTTTAAAGATTATCATTAATTGGAATATTCTTTCCTTTATTGTTTTTTAGTAAGGTAATATAGTAGTATATTACTATTACCAATTGTCATTCAGCAAAGTCTATTACAAGGAATGGTACATTCATATATGAAAAAAATACTAATTGCAATTCTAGTTGTCTTACTATTATTTATTAGTGCTAAAACGATTTTAGCTGTAAAGTTTGATCGTCAAGAAGCGATACAAGTCATCGAAGCCGCTCCATTAAAAACCCGGATAGTGGCACTTCTCGCAAAAGAGGCACCGAGTATTCCAGATAGTATCATCCTAGATGTACCATTAATAAATCAAATGGACCAACCCATACTTTACAACGGCTGTGAGGTTACAAGCCTTGCGATGATTCTTAATTATCACGGTGTAAAAGTGACTAAAAATGAGTTAGCAGAAAAGATTAAAACAGTTCCGTTAAACTATAGTAACGGTAAAAGGGGTAATCCGAATGCCGGATTTGTCGGCGATATGGCACATGGACCAGGACTAGGAGTTTATAATGGTCCCGTATTTGAACTCGCCCAAAAATATGTCGGTGATAAAGCAGTTAATTTAACAAATCATTCGTTTGATGATGTATTAGAAAAAGTAGGTCAAGGACTTCCAGTTTGGGTCATTACCACGTCCAGCTTTGCTCCCGTTTCTGTTTTTCAAACGTGGAATACCCCGCAAGGACAAATCAAAATTACCTTTAGTGAACATAGTGTAGCGATTACAGGTTACGATGAAAATTATATTTATATTAACAATCCATACGGTGAAAAGAATCAGAAATTAAATCGCTCCAGTTTTATTAAAGCTTGGGAGCAGATGGGTAAACAAGCGATTGTTATCGAAAAATAAAATGAAAAAGGCCTGATACCGATTCAGGCCTTTTGTTTTGGACTTTTTGGAAGTAAAATTAGTAAATATGTTCTAAAATGGGCGAAGGCAGAGGAATGAAATATCCCTCTGCCTTCTTAGTTTTATTCATTTAATGAATACGTATCGTAACTTGTGATTGGTTGTACTTCTTGTTAGCAATCGCAAGGTAAAAACTTATATAATAATCATTGTTTATAAAAACAAGTTTGCCGCGGTTATTTTTCCACCTGTAGGTTTTATACCTAAACGACGTAAGCCCTACCTCTCTTACATCCTAACGGCTCCGAAGCCGATCCAGTGTGAATAAGTTTTAATTTTAAAACATAAGCAGAATGCCAGAAAAATTCTTACTTTGCGTTATCTTATCTATTACAAGTTACAATTAAATGTGAAGCACAAATACTAATATTACAGGACTGGATTCGATTTGTCAACAATAATAATAAAACTACTTTCTTTAAAGGAATAACCAAAGAGATAACAGAAATATAATTCTATAAACTCTTATAACGGGAGTGAGAGAATGGAGGTTTATCCATGATACTTTTTCGAAGGTTGTTTCTAACGGCAGCTAAGTATCGGTATCGTACGGTGCTGTTATTTACGACATTTTATATTTTTATAAACGCTGAGGTTATGAGAATATTAGAGCCTAAAACATTTGAAAATACTTTCCATGCTATTTGGTGGATTCTTACCACGATGACCACGGTTGGCTACGGGGACGTGTATCCGACGACACTGTTGGGGAGAGTTTGGGCGATGGTAATCGTCTATACAGCAGGTATCGGGCTTTTTGGTACAGTTATAGGAGTGATCGTCGATGCTGTCTCACGATACAAACGGATGAAGGAGGAAGGAAGAATGACTTTTAAAGGAGAAGATCATTACGTTATTATCGGCTGGACTGCCAAAAGCAAAAACACGATAAAAGAGCTGTTTATTGGAAATGAAAAAACAGAAATCGTACTAATTGATGAATTAGAGAAGACACCATATGAACATGAGCGGTTTTTATATATCCAGGGGAGCCCCACAGATGAAGAAACATTGAAAAGGGCAAAAATTGAAAGATCAAAAGCAGTTTTGCTCTTTGCCCCAGATGGGATCGACAACCCAGATTTAGCAGATGGTAAAACGCTTATAACCGCATCCTCCATCGAGCGCTATGATGAAGGTACGGAAAAAAATATTTATACAATTGCAGAAATTCTAAATGAAAAGCATGTCGGCAATTTTAAACATGTCAAAATTGATGAATTTATCCTTTCGCATGAATCGGTGTCCAACCTGATGGCAAAATCGGCGCAGACAAAAGGGGCAAGTTATCTTTTTACTCAGTTATTAAGCCGAAAGGATGGAGACGGGGGCAGTGATTTATGGGAAGTTGAGGTTAAATCCGACTGGAAAACATATGGAGATGCGTACGAGCACCTAAAGCAAAAAGGGGCCCAGCTCATTGCGGATCGGAGTGATTTAAATATATTGAAAAAGTGGAATGAACCTCTATCGAAAGAGGCTCGATTGTTTGTGATATGCGATAAAAATACATATAAATCACTATAAAAAAACGCATCTCGAGATGCGTTTTTTTCAATCTAGCTCCAGCCCCTGTGCAAAGCGCCTGCGCTTTTTTTAATAAGTTAAACACCCAGCAATGACGATACCGATGGAAACCGACAGCAGCATTAGAAAAAGGCCGACTGCCTGGTTATCTTCCTCGATGCTTTGACTGACGTTAAAACGAGGTGTAAGCCATTCAGCCAGGTAAAAAACCACAATTTGAGCCACAATTCCGATGGCACCCCATATGGCCATATCCGTAAGAGAAATAGAATTGGCAGCAGTAGAATACAAAACAATGGCAAGACCTAGAAGCCTTCCCCCAAGGACATAGCTTGCTGCCTTATTTCCTTTTGCCATTAAGGAAAACTCTTTGACCTTTGTTGTTACTTCCATAAGAAACAGTCCTACGAATAAAAGACCAAGTGAAACTGCTAAATATAATAAGAAATTCGTCATTTCCATTCCCCCTTGTTTTTTATACCCACTGGTAAGAAATAAGATTCGTTGCCAGTGATTTTTCCACCTGCCCGAATGCCGATACCTCCGGCCTTTCCGGCAATGAGAAAAGATCCGAATACTAATGAAAGTACCTCGATTCCCTTTTCTGTTTCCAATGAAACAGTAGGGAGAGGGACGTACTGTTGAAAGACCGAAACTTCCTCTTTATAGGTTTGAAAGGAATTTTGAGCGGTAATATTGGAGTGTTGATCCCAAATTGTCACCGTATCTCCTTCTCTGCCGAAGGATGGTTTTTGAACATAGTCAAGCTGTCCCTTAAATGCATCTGCTTCAAGATAGGTAGGCAGCATATATTTCATAATCCATCGTTGCTCTTCTTTTGTATAAAATGCTCCCTGTTCTGCTAATCCCCAAATTAAACATTGAATGGATTTCGGCTGCAACAAAAAGGCTGAGACAGGATTTAAAATTGAGAGTTGGCCTTCTTTGACTAGTTGCAATAATTCGATTCCAACCGGGTCACCTGTTATAGGATCCTGATCGTCAACCAAATGTTCAAGAGGATAGGTTTGGCGGTACAACACATCAATAGGTATACCCTCATCATCGACAAGAGTACCGTCTGTAATCCGGAGAGTGGACAATGGAACGATCCGATTTTTAACCTGACATAACTTACTTAAATATTTAATGGTATTCCAGTCTTCGATATGATCAGAGTGGGCTGTGAACACAATGTTAGCCTTCCTTTTTCCTTTTGATGCTTCGACTACTGCGCGTGTAATACCGGAAGAAAGCAGGCGTTCTCCTCCATCATTTGGGTCCAAGTAACCAAACTCTGAACAAACCATTCCGTTCATATGAAAACATTCCACAATAAAAGTCGGTGTATCACTATTGAATTCAATTAATTTGAATCCATCCGCGGTCAACACAAAATCGAACCGAGCGATAATGGTTTCTGGGGAGAAGCTTTTCAACCTTAAAAATGGAAGACTTACAGGTGGATAACCAAGTTCAAGGAGTTGTTCATCAGTAAGACTCCGTAACAAGCGGGCGGTCTTGAAAAAAATGTGACCCATGCGTTCTGTTGCTTCTTTTAAAAGGCAGGATGTATGTTCCGTTATCGAATAAACTTGGTAAAGACTATATTCGCTCTCGTATAAATCTGACCAAAAGGTTGGGAATTGCGAATAAAACACCTTTCGATTCGTTGAATAATTCGACATTTCTAACCTCCAAATCCACCCTTTGAACCACTGCCGAATCCTCCTTTAAAGCTTGAAGAGGATTTGTATGACTTGTAAGAGGAGGATTTCAAGAGTGATGATTTATTTCGATAATAGCTTCCCCCGTAAAAAAAATGACCATAATGAGACGAGTGGGTATCATCACATTGCCATACCCCTTGGTCATCATCCCAGTCCCAGTCCCGGCACCGGCTGTCATCGGGCTTTGGAGGGCGGTCGTCTGAACAGGCAGAAAGTGTTCCGGCTATGAGGGAGGTGATAACACCAGTCACTAACCATTGGGTTTTCTTCACCGTTTCACGCTCCTTATTGAATTTATATTTTAATTATAAAAGTAAACCTAAGGAAAACAATGGTAAAATGAAAGAAAAAATGAATGAGGGATGAAATTTGAGGTTGGAATATCGATTGGATGATGAATATCAAAGGTTTCCTGCCCTTTGGAGCTATTTAGATTTAACAGTTAGTGAGGCAGTAGCAAGAATGACATGTGAATACTTCGTCAAAGAATCCGAAACGTATGTGGTAACGGCCACAGCCAAAGATCCAGACGGGACGGCTGTCCTTTACGTGAAAAAAGAAAAGCCATCCTATGACGACATAACTGAAGAACAGTATTCCCATATTGGTTTTGAAGTTAGAGAGCTTCAGAGAAACAGGTCCGTCCTGATCGAGAAAAAAGATGTTTGGAATCATGAAGAAGTATTGGTTGTCCTTCACTCCGATATTATTTACATTCAGAGAGACGGAAGGTTCCTAGAATTCGCCCTTGATTCAAGGGAAATTGACGAAGACCGAAAATGTTATGTTTATTATGGGAGTTTCACGGGGAAAACTCGATAGATGTGAATAGCACACAATAACGTGTGCTATTTTACTCATAGGATACGGAAGGAAAGTACACTTAAAAAGAAAAAACCTGTGATTTTTTAAAGGAAAAAGACGATTTTTGTCGTATTTTTAGGGATATAGATGTATTGTCCTGGAGGAATAACGATGCTTGCAGAAAAACTTCTTTTGAATGTATTAATTTCATTAGCACCTGTCCTACTTTTAAGCATACTAATTGAAAATAAGCGCAAAATTAATTATCCAATCTTATGTGGTTTGCTTCAAAGCATTGCTGCACTTACTTGTATGATTTTTTCTTATTCGAACTATGGATTTAATTGGGACCTCCGCTATGTTCCTCTTATACTAGCCTTTCTTTACGCAGGTCCAGTTGCGGGAGGGATGGTTGTAACGACCTTACTTGGTGCATGCATCTTAATGGGGGGCGAAACGGTTGTTTTTGGCCTAGTAAATACTCTTTTAACGGCTCTTGTCCCGTTCCTCATAAACAAAAGGTTTTTTAGTTATACCCCAAATAAAAGGTTAGTTCTCACAACTTTATTATGTGGATGGTCCCTGCTCCTTTGTTATATTTCACTTACCACGTTTCGCTATTTTGAGGGGAATTTCTTAAAACTAGATTTTAATATTCCTGAACTCCTCCTTGTTGCCCTCATTCAAACAGTGGCAATTGCCCTGGAGGCAAAGCTTGTGGAGGGGATTATCGAACGAAGTCGAATGAAGAAAGAGATTCAGCGGGCCGAAAAGCTAAATACGCTAGGGGAAATTGCGGCATCCATTGCTCATGAGGTTCGAAATCCATTAACTGTGGCGAAGGGATTCCTTCAATTGATGCAGCAGGAAGAAAAGGGGAAAAATTTTCAATATCTTTCACTTGTTTTGAGCGAATTAGGTAGGGCTGAGTCGATTATTAATGACTATTTAAATTTTGCAAAGCCGAAATTTGAAAAAATAGAAGAGTTTCCGTTAAAAGAAGTCTTAGCAGAAGTTGTCATACTTTTGGAGCCACTGGCTGCCAAACAAGGAGTGCGGCTTGAAAGCGAACTTGACTCAACCGGGTTCACACTCGTCACTGATCGAAACCAATTAAAACAGGCGCTGGTTAACCTAATTAAAAATGCAATTGAAGCAACCCCTGATGGTGGGAAAGTAACAATACATAACAATTCCGATAATAATAAAGCTTCTATATTAATTATGGATACTGGTAAGGGAATGACACCAGAGCAATTATCACGGATTGGAACCTTGTTTTATACAACTAAAGATGAGGGAACAGGGCTTGGTACATCCGTTTCCTTACGAATTATTGAAACAATGAACGGAAAAGTCTTTTACAAGAGCAAGCCGGGAGTTGGGACGGAGGTAAGGATGGTCCTTCCTGGCAGTCAAAAAACAGCATTGGTAAATTTTTAATAAACAAGGCTCACCGATCCTTGGACACGGTTGGCTTATTTTTTTGGTATAGTAGTAGGGAAAAGTAAAGACGAAAGGTGAGATACCATGCTCGAATTATTGCCTCTCATGCTTGAACGTGTCGGTATTCTTATCATTGTAGCGTTTCTTCTCTCAAGGATGAAATCATTCCGTCAAATCATTCATAACGAACACGGTATTACCGCAAAAATATTTATGATCGTTATTTTCGGAGCTTTTGGAGTTATTAGTAATTATACAGGAGTAAAGATAGGACATGGAACAATTACCTCCCAGGACTGGTTGACAAATATGGACAGTGAAAGTGCGATCGCTAATACTAGAATTATGGGTGTAACGATAGGTGGTTTACTTGGCGGACCCATTGTTGGAATTGGGGTCGGTTTAATTGCCGGTATACACCGATTGACCCTAGGTGGTTTTACAGCTGCTGCCTGTGCCCTGTCAACGATTATGGCTGGAGTTGTCACAGGAATCTTAAGTAAGCGCTTTAAGATTCAAGAGGGGAATTCGCCTTGGAAGGCTGTTGTCATGGGGATATTAATGGAATGTGCACAGATGGGGATTATTCTTTTACAAGCCAGACCATTTAATGAGGCTCTGCATCTTGTAGAGGTAATTGCTTTCCCGATGATTGCGATTAATGGGTTTGGGACACTTCTTTTTGTATTGATAATCCAGGAAATTCTGCAAGAACAGGAGCGGATGAGAGCACTTCAAACACATAAAGCCTTATACATCGCTAACCAGACTCTCCCTTTTTTTCGCCAAGGTTTAAATGTGGAATCTTGTACAAAAGCAGCGGAGATTATTCTCCATTGGACCAATGCGGATGCCATTTCGATTACAGATCAATCCCATGTTCTTGCCCATGTCGGTACAGGTTCAGACCATCATATTCCATCAGGAAACATGGCGACGGAATTAACGAAAAAGGTGCTGGAACAAGGGAAGATCACAATTGCAAAATCGGTTCATGAAATTCAATGTTTTAACCCAAACTGCCCTCTGAAAGCAGCCATTGTATTACCTTTACAGGTCCATGCAAAAACAGTGGGGACACTGAAGCTGTATTTCACTGATACTAGTAAACTAGACCGGGTTGAACAAGAGTTGGCAGAAGGTTTAAGCAACTTATTTTCGGTTCAATTAGAAATGGCGGAGCTGGAAATGCAAAGAAGATTATTAAAAGATGCGGAGATTAAGGCTTTGCAAGCCCAAGTCCATCCACATTTCTTATTCAATGCTATTAATACGATTTCAAGTCTTATTCGAACAGATGCCGATAAAGCTAGGAGTCTATTAATCAAACTAAGTACCTTCTTCCGAAGTAATCTACAGGGAGCAAGGCAAATGTTAATACCGCTTGAAAAAGAACTCGAACATATTGAGGCTTACCTAACCATTGAGCAAGCACGCTTTCCAAACCGTTATCATGTTGAATTGGATATTTCACCACCGCTAGAAAGGGTACTAGTTCCGCCTTTTACATTGCAGCCGCTTGTTGAAAATGCAATTCGTTATGCTTTTCCAAAGGCGAAACATGGAACCGTAAAAGTCTGTGCCTTCCAGGAAGGGGAGAAAATGGTCCTTTTAACTGAAGATGATGGAAAGGGTATCTCAGCAGAGCTGCTTGGAACACTGGGAAACCAAACAGTGGATTCATCTGGAGGGACAGGAACGGCGCTCTGGAATATAAAAAAAAGGATTGAAGAAATTTATGGTCAAAATGCTTCTTTTCAAATTGAAAGTAGCCTTAATAAAGGAACGAAAGTATCGATTACACTACCGTTAACACAACAAAAGTGGGGTGAGAATGTTGTTAAAGGCTTTTATTGTGGATGATGAGCCGTTAGCTAGAGATGAGCTGACCTATCTTCTTAAACGAAGTAAACAGATTGAAATAGTGGGGGAATCTGATAGTGTAGAAAGCTCATTTGAAAAAATAAGCAATCTAGAACTTGATGTTATTTTTTTAGATATTCAGCTCGCTGATGAAAGTGGAATCGAAATTGCAGCTCTTGTTAATAAACTTGATCACCCTCCATTCATTGTATTTGCGACAGCGTTTGATGAATATGCCCTTAAGGCTTTTGAATTAAATGCCGTTGATTACATCTTAAAACCTTTTGATGAAAAAAGAGTCTTACAAACAATTGAGAAGCTTTATAAACTTATCGAATATAAAAAACAAGCTATTCCTTTTCCAATTCAGAAAAATAATTTTGTTAACGAGAGGTCTGAAAAGCTTGCGATAACAATTGATGAAAAAATTGTAATCGTAAACATAAGTGACATACTCTATATCGGTACAAATGAAGGGAAAACAGTCATTGCGACAGGGAACTCAAAGTACTCTGTCAGTGATACGCTAATCACTTTCGAAAGGAAGCTGCAACATTCGTCGATCATTCGTGTCCACCGCGCTTATTTAGTTAATGTCGATGCCATTGTTGAGATAGAGCCTTGGTTTAATTCTACCTACAACTTAATTATGAAGGATGGAGAAAAGGTTCCAGTAAGCAGAACCTATACAAAAGAGCTAAAACAGCTTCTTGGTTTTTAAGAAGCTGTTTTTTGCATTTCATGCTATTATTCTTGTTTTTCATCGTCTAATCCTTGCATTTTAGCTTGAAAACCCAATGTTGGCGTTTTCTTTCGCTAAGATAGAGACAAGTGAAGTATGAATATAGGAGGTTAGAATAATATGAATGCGGTTTCAATTGTAATTGGTTCGATCTGTATTTTAATGATTGCTTATCGTTTATACGGAACATTCATGGCAGCAAAGGTTTTAAAATTAGATGATTCAAAGCAGACACCGGCGCATGAATTAAACGATGGTAAGGACTATGTCCCAACCAATAAATGGGTAACATTTGGTCATCACTTTGCAGCAATCGCTGCGGCAGGCCCTCTTGTAGGTCCAATCCTTGCAGCACAATTTGGTTACTTGCCTGGTCTACTCTGGCTGTTAATCGGGGCTGTTATTGGTGGGGCAGTTCATGATGCGGTGGTTCTTTTTGCATCGATGCGAAAAAAAGGAAAGTCCTTATCAGAAGTAGCGAAGGATGAACTTGGACCTGTTGCTGGTTTTTGTACGGGTCTTGCCATGTTGTTCATTATTACCATCACAATGGCAGGTCTTTCAATGGTTGTTCTTCATGCACTTGAACACAATCCATGGGGAACCTTCTCAGTGGGAATCACGATTCCAATTGCGATGTTTGTTGGGATCGCTTATAAAAAAACCGGCAACTTGAAATTAACATCTACTATAGGTTTTATTCTCGTTATGGTCGGAGTGTTTGTTGGTCCGTCCATTCAAAATACGGTATTAGGTGATTGGCTGACATTAGATACAAAAACATTAGCTATTATACTACCAATTTACGCTTTCTTTGCAGCAGCGTTGCCAGTATGGCTTTTGCTTGCACCACGTGATTACTTGAGCAGCTTTATGAAAATTGGCGTATTTATTGCACTTATCATCGGAGTATTCATTATCAATCCCGCAATTGAGATGCCTGCTTTCACAAAATTCACATCTGGTGGTGGACCGGTATTAGGTGGTCCTGTATGGCCATTTATCTCAATTACGATTGCCTGTGGAGCGATCTCCGGTTTCCATGCTTTCGTAGGTTCAGGTACGACTCCTAAAATGCTTGATCGTTGGTCTGATATTAAAGTGGTTGGTTTTGGCGCCATGCTTGTAGAATGTGTGGTTGGAATCATGGCATTGATTGCGGCAACAGCCCTTCAGCCTGCAGACTATTTTGCGATTAACTCCACACCTGAAGTCTTTAAAACACTTGGCATGCAAGTGCAGGAGCTGCCAAAACTTGCCAATGAAATTGGCATTAATCTTGAAGGTAGAACCGGTGGTGCGGTGACATTAGCAGTAGGTATGACCTATGTCTTCACAGCCATTCCATGGTTTACGAAATTATCATCTTACTTCTTCCAGTTTGTTATTATGTTCGAAGCTGTATTTATTTTAACAGCCATTGATTCTGGAACACGCGTTGCTCGCTATTTAATCCAAGACTTTTTCGGTGAATTCTATAAGCCATTGAAGAAAACAGATTGGCTTCCTGGTTCTATTTTTGCTAGTGCATTAGCATGTTTTATGTGGGGTTACCTACTCTTCTCGGGTGATATTGGCTCCGTCTGGGCGCTGTTTGGTGTTTCCAATCAACTAATGGCTTCCATCGGTCTAATTATCGGTGCAACAGTAATACTAAGCATTGCTGATAAACGTCGATATATGCTTACATGCTTGGTACCGCTCGCTTATCTCTTTGTAACTGTAAACTATGCGGGCTACTGGATGGTGAAAAATGTTTATCTAAATTCCGAAGCAGCAGGCTATAGTGTTTTAAATGGGGTTTTATCCATCATTATGTTAGCGCTTGGTATGATTATTATGGTGACTGCTATTAGAAAATGGATTACTATGTGGAATTCACCACGGATTAAGCTTGAAAGAAATGTAGCTTAAAAAAACGAAACAGATTACCTCGGAAGTCAATTTCTTCGAGGAATCTGTTTTTTTTTTTTTGTTATATAGGAAATGATTATTCGTTAGAGTGGAAATTATAATAATTATATCGTAATAGTAGAAACCTTTGAATAAAAGGTTTCTACAAGTTAATTGAATATTAAGGCGGGGCGTTTCCATCGCTTTAATTTCCATGGAATAATATTCAAATAGTTTTATTTTTCGAAAAATATTGCTTTTTCGATAAAGTAATTATATTATTTCGATATACATTTTTAGTGAACTGTTTTTTCAGAACATTCCGTCATCATTTTCGTGGAGGTAAACCAATGAATTTATTTAGAAAAAAATCAATAAAGGATCTTATACAACAAGCTGGACAAAAAGATGTAAATTTAAAGAAAGATTTAGGTGCCTTTGATTTATCCATGCTTGGAATTGGAGCTATTATAGGTACCGGAATATTTGTATTAACTGGTGTTGCAGCAGCAGAACATGCAGGGCCTGCACTTATTTTATCTTTTGTTTTATCTGGATTAGCGTGCGTATTTGCTGCCCTATGTTATGCGGAATTTGCATCCACTGTACCGGTTTCAGGGAGTGCGTATACGTATAGCTACGCTACCTTTGGTGAAATAATTGCCTGGATATTGGGTTGGGATTTAATCCTCGAATACGGGTTTGCATCATCTGCTGTTGCTAGTGGTTGGTCCGGGTATTTACAAGGGCTTCTCGCTGGCTTTGGTATTCATTTTCCTAAAGCAATCACAAGTGCATATGATCCAGCAAACGGCACATTTATCGATGTTCCGGCAATTCTTATCATAGTAATCATCACGTTACTATTAACACAGGGTGTTAAGAAATCTGCTCGCTTTAACACGATTATGGTAATTATAAAGTTAGTCGTTGTTTTGTTATTTATCGGTGTGGGCGCTTGGTATGTAAAGCCTTCAAACTGGACGCCATTTATGCCATTTGGATTTTCAGGTGTGACAGCTGGTGCTGCAACGGTATTCTTTGCTTATATTGGCTTTGATGCCGTATCAACTGCAGCTGAAGAAGTGAGAAATCCGCAAAAGAATATGCCAATTGGTATTATCGTATCTTTACTAGTATGTACGGTGTTATATATTACTGTCTCTGCCATTCTAACAGGAATTGTTCCTTACCAAGAGTTAGGCGTGAAAAACCCAGTTGCATTTGCTCTTAACTATATCCATCAGGATTGGGTGGCTGGTTTTATCTCACTTGGTGCAATTGCAGGTATCACAACAGTATTATTGGTTCTTCTTTATGGACAATCTCGTTTATTTTATGCGATTAGCCGTGATGGCCTATTGCCAAAGGTATTTTCAAAAGTTGATAAGAACAAGCAGACACCAATGGTGAATTCATGGATTATTTGTTTACTTGTATCAATTTTTGCAGGTTTAGTTCCATTAAACAAACTTGCAGAACTAACAAATATCGGAACGCTCTTTGCCTTTATGACGGTTTCAGTGGGGATTTTATATCTTCGAAAAAATAAACAAGCACCTAAAACAGGCTTCCGGGTTCCATTTGTACCTTATATTCCAATTCTTGCTTTTGTGTTCTGCGGGTATTTAATTATTCAGTTACCAAAAACAACTTGGATTAGCTTCGGAGTTTGGCTTGTGATTGGACTATTCGTTTATTTCGGGTATGGACGTAAACATTCAACCTTGAATAAAGCAGTGGATTTGTTGAAAAAAGTTAACTAATTGGATTAAACAAAGAAGGGGCTTGCTATAGTAAGTTCAGATTGTCGAGAAAGGGTATTTTTCTCGGCAATTTTTTATTTTGCCAAATACCCATTTTTATTAAATTATTTGTCCTTGCAACCGGGCCTGTTGATTTCCACTCCAAGTGCTTCGCTTTCCGCGGGCGTGCCGGGGAGCCTCCTCGGCGCTAAGCGGAGGCCACTGAAAAACTTACGTTTTTTAAAATTTACAGGCTAGATTTGTATGAAAATAGGCAACTTCTGTTTAATTTAAACAAGAAGTTGCCTATTTCTTTGTCTATTCTTTACCCTTTTTAATTTAGAAGCGTGAGTATTCGACAGCCTGGACTTACTATAGTAAGTTCCTTCTTTTATTTGATTTATCGAAAAATGTCGAAACTCATCGATTTAACAAAAATAATATAATTTTAACTTAAGAAAGATGATAAAATAGGTGCAGGTTTTTATAACTAATTTTTTTAAAAGATGATTAGATTGAGGAGAAACTAGCATGAAAGAAGGCATCAACAATCCGAAGCTTTTATTTGAAGAGAGAAAGGCAATAACACTGTTTTTATGGTTATTTTACTTTATGTTTTATTCGTTTGATATTTTTTATAATTATATTAGACCTCACTTAAATGACCAGAAAAGTCAATTTAATACAGAGAGAGTTGGTCTGGGAATTTGGTTATATATATTAATCCTTGCTTTGTTGCCTATTGCTATTTACTTTATTAAAAAGGGAAATCCTTACATTGTTAAATATATCTACATCATTAGCTATATCGGTATTGATATTTTGGACACCCTTTTAGAAATTTTAGGAACGACAGCTTCTTATGCTGCAGGAAATATCGTGGAAGTATTATTTGTTCTATTTAGTCCTATTTTTGTAAATAAAAAATACTTCTGGGTTGTTTCGTTGGGGATGATAGGGAAGGAATTATTGTTAGGAATAATTTTACAAGATTTAAACGTATTAATTCCAACAGTTATCTATGTCATCTTATCAGTGATAGCCTATATTTTAGTGATACGCTTTAATTCCTATATTCAAACCTTGACAACCGTTTACGAAGAACTACGACAAAAAGAAAAGCTGGCTGTTATTGGTCAAATGGCTGCGGCAATCGGCCATGAAATACGTAATCCCCTTTCATCATTAAAGGGCTTTACACAACTGCAGCAGGAACGGTATCCAAACACAAACGATTATTATCCAATTATGATTCAGGAAATCGACCGGATTAATTCCATTGTAAATGATCTGATGTCCATTGGAAAACCAAGAGTAATCAAATTTGAAAAGGCAAGTATTGAAGAAATAATTGCTTATACATTATCCATTACGCAACAACAAGCCGAAAGACAAGGAGTAATTGTTGAAACAATAATAGCTGGCCCCTTACCACCTCTGGATTGTGATGATAAACAATTAAAACAAGTATTTATTAATTTGATAAAAAATGCAATCGAAGCAATGCCTAAGGGCGGCAGGATAGGAATACATGTTAAAGTATTAGAAAAACACAAACTGTCCGTTTCAATTCAAGATGAGGGGTGTGGAATTGCTGATGAGAATATCCTAAATCTTGGAGAACCATTTTTTACTACGAAAACGGATGGAACAGGCTTAGGCTTAATGGTTACAGATCAAATAATTAAGGATCACAGGGGTGCGATGAAAATAAAAAGTATTATTGATAAAGGAACACGAGTAATTGTAACTTTACCGATACTACAAATAGATAAATAGTTCTACAATTATACAAAATTCATCAAAACAAAGTGTTTCAAGGGTATTATCAATGATATATAATGTAGAGGAATACTGAACATTAATAGATTTTGTAATTTTCTTTTATAGATTTGAAAAAAGTAAAAGTATTTTATATTAGCATTTCTATGAGGATTTTATGGAAAGTACAATGGGATAGATACATGGAGGAGTTTATGTTACCTAATGAAGAAATAAGAACTGTTAAATGGTTTCTTTTATTTTTTTATATAATTCTTGTAGGTTATGATTTTTTCTATTACTATCTTTTCCCAGCCTTCATAGAACATGAAGCAGTGGGCCCGCCTAGTAAATTTTTTTATTTAACCTATATCCTTTTAATAATATTAATTCCAATAGCATATTATTTAAATAAGCGGAATAAGCAAGCCTCAATAAAATACGTATTTTTTATTAGCTATCTATTGGTTACTTTTATTGTGGATATCTTATCCTTCTATGGAAGGGGAGCGTCTTACAAAAGTGGGAATTTAATAGAAGTGTTTTTACTTTTATCACTACCGCTTTTCCTTAGTAGAAGATATTTTTGGCTAGTAAGCTTAGGTGTTACGGCAAGATATTTACTCGTTGGTATTATATTAAAAACTTCTTATGTAATAATCCCAATTATTTTAATAGCTGTACTGTCTATCATGGCATTTTTTTTATTAGTTCGTTTTCAGGGATACGTAAAAGCGATAAGTACTTCATACGACAAACAATTAGAAGGAATTGTAAAAGGTGTTATTGCTACTCTAGAGTTAAAGGATCCATATACTAAGGGACATAGTGAAAGAGTAGCCAGTTATGCTTTGTTGTTAGCGCAGGAAATAGGTAAGCTTTCCAAAGATGAGCAAAAATCTTTTTATTATGCATGTTTATTACATGATATAGGAAAAGTTCATATCCCTGACCGTATTCTAATGAAACCAGGGAAGTTGACAAACGATGAATTTGAGATAATAAAATCACATCCAGTTGTTGGTGCTGAAGCAGTTGATAATGTCGAGGGGATTAAAGGTAGTCTTTCTGTCATTCGTTCGCATCATGAACGTTGGGATGGTAAAGGGTATCCTGATCAATTAAAAGGAGAAGAAATCCCCTTCCTTGCTAGAGTGGCTGCAGTTGCAGATGCTTTTGATGCAATGACATCTTCTCGATCTTATCGAGCAGCAATGCCAGTTGAAGTAGCCTATCAACGCATCATTGACGGAAAAGGTTCCCAATTTGATCCTATGTTAGTGGAAGAATTCAAAAAGGTATATCCAGCATGGATTAAATTTCATGAAAAATATCCGTGGTTAAAAGAATGGGAATTTCCTAAGGAGGTGGATTTATGAAAATCCGTAAGCTGAAAAAGGTAAAAACAACTTGCTGGTGGTGTCAATTTGTTCCTGGTTGGAAAGGTTAAAAAAAGGATGCTAGCGAAAAGCTAGCATCCTTTCTTAATGATAAAATATGAGATAAAGGGTGTTAATATGAACCTAACACTTCATTCACGTCTTTTGTTGGTCCCAGTCAATATTCGCAAGGATAAAAAACATTATATCGTTGAAGATATTGCATTAGGCGAGTTTTATGAGATGCCGAGGGTTTGTATTGATGCAATCCATTTAATCAACAATGGTGGGTCGATAGAGGAAATTGAACGGGTGCTTAAAGATAAATATCCTAATGATGAAGTAGATATACTCGATTTTGCCGAACAATTACTAATTATGGGCTTGATAGGTGAAGTTGATGGTTTAAAAGTTGAATTGAAGGAAAAGAAAAAGAAAGACTTAGGCCTTTTATGGATTTCACCAAAGATCGGGGAGTTTTTCTTTAATAAGGCTGCATACCTTGTTTATATCACTTTATTGCTAGTTAATGTGTTTATCCTTCTATCCCATCCAAGTTTATTTCCGCATTATAAGGATTTGTTTGTTTTTGATTTAATGATTTTGAACATCCCGACTTGGATGGGAATTACGATTATCCTTGTCTTTATTCATGAGTTTGGCCACATATTAGCGATGAGGGCTCAAAATCTTCCGACTAAGCTGGAGGTCGGGCATCGATTAATACTTGTTGTCCTTGAGACTGATATGTCATCGGTTTGGAAACTTCCTTCTAATAAGCGGAATGTTTTATTTCTGGCGGGTCTTTGCTTTGATACACTTATTCTTTCATGTGCATTAATTAGCCATCTAATTTTTACAAATGGGTCAGAGATTTTCCTGGGTGTTATGAATGTAGTGGTCTTGGATACATTTATTCGAATGGTTTACCAAGGCTTCATTTATATGAAAACAGATTTATATTACGTAATTGAAAACGTATCGGGCTGCTATAACTTAATGGAAAATGCTCAGAAAGCGATAAGGAAGAAGCTTTCATTTCTCAACTCACCATCAATACAAGAGGTTGTTTTTGAAGGAGAAAAAAAGATCGTTTTTTTATATTCAATCTTTTATTTTGTCGGAGTCATACTGACAGTTAGCATATATACATTTTTTTATGTCCCCCAATTATTATTTGCATGGAAAAGAATTCTTCCTGGTTTTTCTCAAGGAACGTCCTCGCTTCCATTCTGGGATGCAATACTTTTTACCTTGCAAATACTAATTGGTTTATTGCTTCTTCTATATTCCTGGCGAAAAAAGTACACTCAAAGATAGATCTTAATACTAGATGTGACAAACATTTGTCTAAAATAATATTTCTAAGGGTTTTTTCCTTCCAGGATAGGGGAACTCCCTGATATTTATAACACCACCGTTTTTCTTACAATAAGAGTAAGAAAAACGGTGGTGTTATTTTTTTAGGAGGGACTAGAGGATGCAATCAAATATTGCTACAAATAAAAAAACAGGAAGCTCGGTCAATGATGCCTTTGCTTCACAGTTTGCTAAATCAATGTTTTTAACTATTGCCGGACTGGCCATTTTAACGTTTATTGGTACAAGAATGTTCACGCACGTTGACTTGAATCTTTATGGATATATGGTCGGAACAATCGTCTTTATCGGCGGATTTTTCTACCGCTTTATTGCTTGGGGCGAGAGACCACCGACCAAGATTCTTATTAAAAAAGGCTTAAAGCTTTTATTTCGAAAAAATACTCCGAAAACGGCTGTTAATCATTTAGCTATTTACGATTTTATCCGAAATCGCGGGATTTACCGATGGGTACAGCATATTTTAATCGGTTGGGGCTGTGTCCTTGCGTGCTTGGTGACCTTTCCGCTCGTATTCAGCTGGATGTATTTTACGATGGAAGACAATGGCTACTATACGATCGTGTTATTTGGAATGAACGTCATGCAGGTTAAGGCCGAAGGAATTATTGCATGGTTTTCCTATAATGCACTGAATATTGCAGCTATCATGGTGACCGCGGGTGTGTGCATGGCGCTTTACCGTCGCTTAGGTAACATGCAGGCGAGAGCAGAACAAAAATTCATGTATGATTTTTTACCACTTTATCTATTGTTATTTATCTCTGTAACCGGGCTTTTACTAACCTTTCAAAACATTGTCATGCATGGCTGGATGCAGCTGCAAATGTCACTGATTCACCAATTTTCCGTAATCGTCACGTTAATTTATCTACCGTTTGGAAAGTTAGCGCATATTCCATTCCGTCCAATGAGTGTATTCGCAAGAAATTACCGTGAACATTATGCTGAGCAGCAAATGAAGAAATGTAAGGTGTGCGGCGATCATTTTGTATCAGTGGAACAATCTAGTGATGTGATTCAAGTATTAGGCGCTAACGAGATCGACTTCAATATGCAAGATGGCTTTAATCTAGCTGAACTATGCCTGCCATGTCGCAGAAAATATAGAATTTCAAGATTCTCAGGCTTCGCAACTCATCAAGTAAAGGTCAAGGAGGCAAACCAGAATGCAAAAGGATAATTTTCGGAACCCAAGAGATAAATTTTTCAAAGAAGTCGAAAATGTTCGTCATCCGAATGAAACGCTTGTAAAAACACATTGCAGTTATTGCGGGATGCAATGCGGGATGAATTTACGGGTAAATACAAAAACAAATAAAATAATTGGGGTGGAGCCTCGATATGACTGGCCAGTAACGGTCGGAAAAATGTGTCCCAAAGGGGTTACTGCTTACCAGCAAACCAACCATGATGATCGTATTTTAAAACCACTAATTCGTGATGATGCATCACTAAAGGGAACAAAAGATGGCTTTCGTGAGGCAACCTGGGATGAAGCCTATGATTTAATCGTGAAAAATTTTCAAGAGATTCAAAAAAATTATGGCAAGGATTCGCTTAGTGTCTATAGCGGTGTATCGATGACAAACGAAAAATGTTATTTATCAGGAAAGTTTGCCCGTGTCGGCTTACAGACTCGTTACATTGATTACAACGGCCGATTCTGTATGGCAAGTGCCGCAGGTGGCTTTCTGAGATCCTTTGGGGTCGATCGTGGATCAACCCTGCCTTGGACCGATCTTCATGAAACGGATTGCTTGTTTATTGCTGGAAGCAATACAGCAGAGTGTCATCCAACTTCGATGTTCCGAGTTTGGGCAGTCCAAGAAAGAGGAGGCTACTTAATTGTAGCAGACCCGCGTGAAACACCCATTGCCAGGAGAGCAGATGTTCACTTAGATTTAAGACCTGGAACAGACTTAGCCCTTGCCAATGGAATTCTAAACTTACTTATTCAAAATGGCTATGCGGATGAAGAATTCGTAAATAACCATACAAATGGCTTTGAAGAAACAAAAGAATTGGTAAAAGAATTTACACCAGAATATACGAGTGAGCTTACTGGGGTTGCACCGGAAAAAATCATTCGTGCAGCAGAAATCTACGGTAAAGCACCAAATGCCATTGTCATGTTTGCCCGAGGAATTGAGCAACAGCATAAAGGTGTTGATAACGTATCAGCATACACAAACATGGCCTTAGTCACAGGGAAAATTGGCCGCCCTAAAGCAGGAGTTGCTACATTTACTGGTCAAGGGAACGGTCAAGGCGGCCGGGAACACGGTCAAAAAGCAGATGCACTTCCTGGTTATCGTAAAATCACAAATCCAGAGCACGTAAAGGCAGTTGCCAAAGTGTGGGGAATTGAACCAGAAGAAATGCCAAAAGAGGGTGTATCTGCATACGAAATGTTTGGATTAATGGAGAAAAAAACAATCCGTGGGTTGTACCTGCTTTGCTCCAATCCAGCCGTATCGGCTCCAAATCTAAATTATGTACGTGAACAAATGAAAAATCTGGACTTTATGGTGTGTGCAGACTTTTACTTATCGGAATCAGCTGAGTTTGCGGATGTCATTCTTCCAACCACAACTTGGTCTGAAGACGAAGGAACAGTAACCAACCTTGAAGGACGTTGTATTAAAATTAACAAGGCACAAGAACCGCTGGGAGAATCGAAACCAGATTGGCAAATCCAAGTGGAATTATGTGAGCGTCTAGGCAGAGGAAAATACTTCTCACATTTAAAAACAGCAAGCGATGTTGGGGATGA
Source organism: Neobacillus sp. C211 (assembly GCF_051842875.1). NCBI lineage: Bacteria > Bacillati > Bacillota > Bacilli > Caryophanales > Bacillaceae > Neobacillus > Neobacillus sp. C211. The sequence continues at coordinate 83,550 of NZ_JBPXRO010000010.1, read as the reverse complement.
ATTCCGTTTAGCTTCTAAAGGCGGCTATGCCGACTACTATGGTATCACATGGGATAAAATCGAAAAGCAAGATGGTGTCTTTTGGCCATGTAAAGATGAAAATGATCCAGGAACACCCCACATGTTCTTAGATAAAAAGTTCTATCATCCAGATGGAAAGGCAAAAATCTGTGCCCTGCCCTATCGTCCACCCGCTGAAGAGCCTGATGAAGTATATCCATTACGCTTAACCACAGGACGTGTCGTCTACCATTATCTATCTGGAAACCAAACCCGCCGGATCCAATTTTTGCGCGATATGTGCCCAGAGCCGTATGTAGAAGTACATCCAGAAACAGCTGCTAAATATAACATTGAACACGAAGAATTTGTTCGCCTCTTTACTCGTAGAGGTGAAGCGGAATATAAAGTAAAAATCACTGAAGCCATTCGAAAAGATACCGTATTTGTTCCCTACCATTTTGGTCACGATAAATCTATTAATCTATTAACGATTGCAGCGCTTGATCCTATGTCACGGATGCCGGAATTCAAAGCGTGTGCCGCTCAGATTGAAAAACTAGAAATGAAGAAGGTGCAGTAAATGAAAAAGAGGCTATATCTCGAACTTGAAAACTGTATAGGGTGCCGCTCGTGTTTGGCGGCTTGTACGCAGTGCGGAGGGCATGCGGAACGTAACCGTAACTATGTTTACGATGTAAATCCGCTTGTTAACCGTCAAACGATGCCTCTGATGTGCCTTCACTGTGTGAATCCAGCTTGTGCAAGAAGCTGTCCAGCACAGGCGATCCAAATCCATGAAACAGGAGCCGTTCTTTCGGCTCTAGCGGAAAAGTGCATTGGCTGCCAAAACTGTACAATTGCTTGCCCGTATGGAATACCGAAGTTTGATACAGAGCAAAATTTAATGTACAAGTGCGATCTTTGTATCGACCGTACAAAGGATGGCATCCCGCCAATGTGTGCAAGTGTTTGCCCGTCTAATACATTACAATGGCTGACAGATGAAGAAATTGAAGCGAAGCAAAAGCAATTTAACTTAGATAATGGTAAATGGGTAACAAGTATGCCTTATTTAGAAGGCGAAACAAATGTAAAAGTGAATCTTCCTGGTATTCTGCAGGGCGTCACTAAATTGTTTTAGGAGGGATTCGCATGACAGATAAAAATAATAAAATCCCGTTCAAAGAAGATAATTATACACATAATATAAACCGCAATAATGAAAGAAAGCTCGATCGACGCGGATTTATAAAAACACTAGTTGGTGCGGCAGGTGTTTTCGCTGTTTCTTCACTCCCTTGGGGAGCCTTGGCTGCAAAAGAATTAACAGGATTGGGCGATAAAAAATATCCAAAGCAAAAAATTACCGATGTTAAATCTCTGCCTATCGGAGATGCAGTAGACTTTGCTTTTCCTAGTGAACATGATAGTGCTATTTTAATTAGACTCTCCGAAAATAAATATGTAGCCTACCAAAATGCATGTACCCACTTAAGATGTCCTGTGTTTTGGAAAAAGGATGAGGGAGAAATGCTTTGCCCTTGCCATCACGGGAAATTTGATGTCGAAACAGGCGCGCCGATTGCTGGTCCACCGAGACGTCCACTTCCTGAAATTTATGTAAAAGTAGAAAACGGAGTGGTTTATGCTGTGGGGGTGAAGCGTTATGAAGCGTAGCTATTTGCCAGTTGCCCTCCTACTTGCGGTGTTGATGTTAAACATTATCTTTACACAATATATGGTTCATCAATACTTATATGAAAACTATACTAATACAATAATTGCCGCAATCATTAACGTTATTTTATTTCCAGTCGCATTCCTTATTTATAAAAAAGGTGTGAATATCAATGACTAGTGAAACCTATATTGATTTTTGTTTTGTCCGGCCAGAAGCAGGCGGCTTTAGCCATGAAATTGATGAGTTATTGAAGAACACTTTTTCGAAAAAACGCCTAAATTGGTTTCTTGAAGAAAAAACACTCGATGGGGCAGAGATGGTTATTGCTGAAATAAAAGGAATGAGTGACTGGGGTTCTGAAGAAGAAACGATTCTATTCATCGAGGAAAATGCCGATGAGAAGTTTTGGGACTATTTGCAGGGCTTTAAGGTGTTCATCTATCCTGTGAAGAGAGGATGTAACAGCTGTGGAACTCATTAAATTAGATGATTTGAACATATTTGTGGGTGTGCCGGTAGCAATTGCGATTCAAGATGCGGATGGTGGAGATCAGGCGCCAGCTGTGAAGAAAACCATAAAAAAGGTGCAGTTCTGTCCTGATGGTACCCATATCCGCTTTTATTTTGATGATTTTTATTTTCTTGCGGTACCGATTTCTTGTCGAGTAAGTCAGATGGATGGACAATGGTCGGCTTTTGATTCGGAGAGCGGCTTAACGTATACTGTAAAAAAGGTACAGGTCTTTTAAAAAAGAACCTGCCTTTTTTTTATAACCGGAGGTGGCGGGATGGATGTATTAAATTCAAAACAGCAGATTAGCTCTTATATTATTCATTCCCAAGAGGAAGAAATAAAACGGATTGCCATAGAGCTGCACGAAGGTGTTGGACAAAATCTATATAGTATTTTAACAGGCTTGCAGTTTATTGAATCAGGTGCAAAAGAGCTGCATATGAAAAGTTATGTCCGCGAAATGTCGCAGTTGATTGAAAAGACCATCCAAGAAATTAGGCTTCTTTCGGTTGAATTGCATCCGCCTACCCTAACTACTCTTGGTTTACTACCAGCCATGAAGAGCTATATTAAGTTATACACATCCACGTTTGGGATCCTTGTGGATTTAGATTCAACGGGTGAAGAAAAGTGGATATCTGAAAAAAATAGGATCACTGTATTTCGTGTATGCCAGGAGGCACTTGCCAATATTGCCAAGTATGCAGATACATCCAATGTAAAAATGAATTTTATTTGGTCAGAGCAAGAGCTGAAAATTTCCATATATGATTTCGGCAGAGGGTTTCAACAGGACGAAAACGATTTCATTAATCCTTCATCAGGTATTGCGGCCATGAAAGAACGAATGCTTCTGACTGGCGGACAGTGTACCATTTCTTCTAAAATAGGAGAAGGAACATCCATAGTGCTAGCCCTTCCGTTAGTAAATAGGGATTAAAGGGGAGTTAAGAGTGATAAAGATTCTGTTGGTTGATGATCATGCCGTAGTTAGAATGGGTTTAAAAATGCTTTTGAACACAAATCCTGAAATGGAAGTAATTGGTGAAGCGTCAGAAGGCAATGAAGGAATCAAAAAAGCCTTGAAGTTAAAACCGGATGTCGTAGTCATGGATTTAAGTATGCCACATGGAAAAGACGGCTTGTCGGCAACGACCGAATTAAAAAAGCTAAAGCCGGAAATAAATATTTTGATCCTCACGATGCATGATGATGAAGAATACCTTTTTCGAGCAATTCAAGGGGGGGCTTCCGGCTGTATTTTAAAAAGCGCCCCACATGATGAACTAATGTCAGCGATCGAATCAGTTGCAGTCGGGGATGCCTATTTACATCCATCTGCACAGAAGCGATTGATGGAAGAATATTTGAGCAGCGTAAAACAAGATGGGAATGATACATATAATCTTTTATCCGAGCGGGAGAAAGAAGTTCTAACACTTATTGCTAAAGGGTATTCCAATAAGGAAATTGCTGAACAGCTGGTAATCAGTGTAAAAACGGTCGAAACCCATAAAGGTAACTTGATGGAGAAACTTCAGATGAAAACCAGACCTGAGTTAGTGGAATACGCAGTTAGGAAAGGTTTATTAGGTTATGGTATTTAAGGAGAGTTACTTGGGATGAAAGAGATTATAGAACTGCAAGAGGTAATCAAGGTTTGCGACTGTCTTATGGCTGTGGCAGGCTGCGAATTTGTAGCCTTGGCGTTGCAAAATGAAGTGGGCCCGGATGTTAGGTGGCATTATGCATCCGCCAATTTAAATGATAAATACAAAAGAATAACCGTCCGTTTCGGTAAAGGGATCGCGGGAAAAATAATCTCAAGCGGCAGTCCGATGATGATAACAGATTTTCCGAATGGAGTTATCGGAAAAGTAACAGATTATCCAATTATGCTTGCTGAAAAACTTATTTCCTCCTATGCCGTCCCTTTATTTTTTAATGCTGTACCAAAAGGAGTTTTACTCATTGGTAATAGGAGAGCCACAACGTTTACTGAACAAGATCAGCAGTATGTAAAAGAATCCGCTCAAGCCTTGGAACAGATATTAAAGGAGCAGATACTATGAAAGCTGCAGGGGGATGTTAATGAACAAGAAAATGGACCAGCCTGCAAATAATCTCGCAGACCTTGAGATAGAATTAAAAAAATCGATGCAAGAATTGGTAGATATAAAGTTTGCGCTCGATGAATCTTCTATTGTTGCCATCACAGATTCTCGGGGGATGATTACATATGTAAATGATCAATTTTGTCATATCTCGAAATATTCCAGAGAAGAGCTGCTGGGTCAAGATCATCGAATTGTGAATTCCAGGTACCATTCAAAAGAATTTTTTAAAAAAATGTGGAGAACAATTGGTTCCGGTGAAGTCTGGAAAGGTGAAATTTGTAACAGGGCAAAAGATGGTACAAATTATTGGATGGATACCACGATTGTCCCTTTTTTAAATGAAAAAGGGAAGCCTTATCAATACTTAGCGATTCGTTATGAGATCACCGAGCGAAAGCGAGTCGAACGAGAACTTCAAAACATGATGACAACCATCATCAATGTTCAAGAAGAAGAACGTAAGCGTTTGTCGCGAAATTTACACGATGGCATCGGTCAAAATCTTTATAGTCATTTAATAACGATCAATCGACTCCTTGCTGAAATGGATCATCCGCTTCTTTCGCAGATGCAAACAGAAGCAACCCAGTTAATCGAAGAAATCCGCGAAATCTCATGGGAGCTGCGGCCGTCGGTATTAGATGACCTGGGTTTAGTACCAGCCATTCGCTCCTTTCTATCACGTTACTCTGACCATTATAGTATTGATGTTTATTTTGAATGCGTGCTAAATAGCCGCCTGAACATCAGCATTGAACTTACGATTTACCGGATTATTCAGGAGGCGCTAACAAATATCCGAAAATATGCAGAAGTTACCGAAGCAACAGTGACTGTTAGAGAGCTGGATGATATCGTCCGGGTTATGGTTGAGGATAAAGGAAAGGGTTTTGAGATTAAAAATCAATCCGTGGGTGTAGGTTTGTTTAGTATGGATGAGCGCGCTCGCTCTGTCGGAGGAGAACTATTTATTAGTTCTTCCCCTGGGATGGGAACCAAACTTATCTTAGAAGTACCCATCACTATTATAGAATAGAAAAAGAACCAGGCAATGTTTTGCGCCTGGTTCTTTACTGTTATATTTTAAAAGAACTTTTTAAGGAAACAATCCTGTTAAATACTAACTTATCGACTGTCGTTTCTTTGGGATCGACGTTGAAGTAACCGTGTCTAAAGAATTGGAATTTTTCCTGCGGTCTGCTTTCCTTCATGTTTGGTTCTACAAAACCTTGTAACACCTCAAGTGAATGTGGATTAACGTTATCAAGGAAGGATTTTTCAGCCCCGTCAGCTTCATCAGCTGTATCCAAAATAAGCGGCTCATAAAGTCGGAATTCAGCAGGAACTGCATGGGCTGCTTCTACCCAATGAATGGTTCCTTTTACTTTTCTGCCTGTAAAACCTGTACCACTTTTTGTTTCAGGGTCATAGGTACAGCGCAGTTCGACGACCTTACCATTTGGATCTTTGACAACCTCTTCACATTTAATGAAATAAGCGTTTTTAAGGCGGACTTCATTGCCTGGGAATAGACGGAAATACTTCTTAGGTGGTTCCTCCATGAAGTCGTCTTGTTCAATATAGATTTCACGAGAGAATGGAATTTTCCTTGATCCCATCTCAGGATTTTCTGAATTGACTTCGGCATCAAGCAATTCAATTTGTCCTTCTGGATAATTCGTGATGACTACCTTTAATGGGTTGATTACGCCCATGGTACGAGGTGCTTTTAATTTCAAATCTTCACGGACAAAATGTTCAAGCATTTGTGAATCAACTGCACCTGAACCCTTATGAACGCCAGTTTCACTGACAAAAGCACGAATCGATTCTGGTGTAAATCCTTTTCTTCTCATTCCAGAAATCGTCGGCATACGCGGATCATCCCAGCCATCAACAAATCCCTCGTCAACCAATTGCTTCAACTTTCGTTTACTCATCACAGTATTGGTTACATTTAAACGGCCAAATTCAATTTGTTGTGGGATGCTTTCCATTTCACAGTTTTCAACAATCCAATTATAAAGGGGGCGTTGATCCTCAAATTCAATCGTACAGATTGAATGTGTTACCCCTTCAATCGCATCTTCGAGTGGATGAGCAAATGCGTACATCGGATAAATGCACCATTTATCGCCCGTGTTATGATGTGTCGCATGAGCAATACGGTAAATAACTGGATCACGTAAATTAATATTTGCTGATGACATATCAATCTTTGCCCGCAGGACCTTTTGACCGTTGTCGTACATACCATTTCGCATATTTTCAAATAATTCAAGGTTTTCTTCTATGGAGCGATCGCGATAGGGGCTATTTTTGCCGGGCGCGGTAAGTGTTCCACGGTATTCACGAATTTCATCCGCTGAAAGGTCATCAACATAGGCTAATCCTTTTTTTATTAAAAGAACCGCTCTCCTAAACATTTCTTCAAAATAATTCGATGCAAATAGTAAGTTATCCCATTCAAAGCCTAACCATTTTACATCTTCTTTGATCGAATTTACATATTCGATATCTTCCTTTAACGGATTCGTATCGTCAAAGCGTAAATTGGTAAGCCCGTTAAATTCATCTGCCAAGCCGAAGTTGATTACAATCGATTTTGCATGTCCGATATGTAAATAACCGTTTGGCTCTGGCGGGAACCGAGTGACGATTTTGTTGTGCTTTCCGGACTCCAAATCTTTTATCATAATATCTTTAATAAAATTTGATGTATGATTTTCCACCCTTTTCAACCTCTTTCATTCTTAACTACTACTTTATAAATAACATAAATACTGATATTTTTCCATTGTTCCCTACAATTCATGTGAAAAACACACATAAAATGGAATGTTTGCTCATTTTTTTTGAAATTCGGAATTGGCAAGTGTGGTTGAAAAAGACTACAATAGTTTCTTGAAGATATCAAGGAAGGGGAAGTACAATGATTAACTTCGGTACAGTCGGAACAGGGTGGATTACTGAATCCTTTATCCAAGCAGCACAACTTAGCGGTCAATGGCAATTAACAAGTGTCTATTCCAGAACAGAGGATAAAGCGAAACAATTTGCAGATACATATAATGTTCCTAATTTTTATACAGATCTGGAGGAGATGGCGTCAACTTCTGAAATAGAAGCTGTATACATAGCATCGCCAAATTCAGTCCATTTTGACCAGACACTAATGTTTTTGAAAAATAAGAAACACGTGATCTGCGAAAAACCGATATTTTCAAATAGTGCAGAGTTGGCGAAGGCATACCAGACAGCGGCGGAAAATGGGGTTTATTTATTTGAAGCAATTCGAAATGTGCATACCCCTAATTTCAAAATATTAAAGGACAAGCTCCCTATGGTCGGGGAGTTGCGAAGTACCATGTTACCATACATGAAATATTCCTCCCGTTATGATTTATTTTTACAAGGGGAGGAACCAAATATTTTTTCTGCTACCTATTCTGGCGGCGCACTTGTTGATTTAGGTGTTTATCCACTCTATTTAGCCGTCGGGTTGTTCGGTGAGCCCAAGCAGGTAACCTATCACCCGGTCCTCCTCCGCAGCGGTGTGGATGGAAGTGGAACACTTGTGTTAACGTATGACGATTTTGTCTGTACAATCCTTTGTTCGAAAATATCTCATTCGGAATTACCGTGTGAAATACATGGAGAAAAGGGAACCTTTGTCCTCGAAGATGCGGCCCCGATTTCAAAAATAACCTTGGTTGACAACCGTGGAATAGAGAGCGAAATCTTGAGTGTCGAACTAGAAGAACAAAACATGATTTATGAATGTGAAAATATTGCCAGGATTATTGAAACCGAAAATGATCAAGAATATCAGCAATTGAAAAGTTGGAGCGAAATTGTCCTTCGAATCACAGAAGAAGCAAGAAGACAAAATAATATTTTATTTGCTTCAGAAAAATAGAAACAAAAACGGGCCAGGGGATACATCCTCTGGCCTTGTCTTATGGGGTTTTCTTAATGGTATTGAACTTAATTGACGTTTTAAAGAATGGTTATGTGAACTCTTTATGAATTCAATATTCTCAATGACTTTTATCACATTCCATGCATTGTATGTTCTTTATAGTTGAAATGTAACAGGATTGGAGGAAACCCTTATGAAGTCAAAAGCGTGGTATATGAAACAGCTGAAACGTAAGCCTGTGCAAATGACAAGATATACTGTTCAGGGCTTGTTTCTGCTGTTTTTACTACCAGAAAGATGTTTAAAAGGAATTTTGAAATTCCACGATGGGTAACTTGGCTTTTAACACCTATTAAATACTTATTGATGCTCTTTTTTGTCCTAATGGTTGTTCAAATGCCTGCTTTTACTGCTAAAAGCTTTCTCGAGGAGCCGTATAATAAGGTCTCTGATGTGAAAATGCTTCTTTTATTCACAAATCTTGGCGGCTTTGCCTTGAAGTTTATTATTGTGATCTTCATCTTGTCATTATTCTTTAGAAACTTTTGGTGCCGCTTCCTCTGTCCGTATGGTGCATTAATTGGTCTTGGAAGTATCTTTAGGATTACAAAAATTGAGCGGAATGAAGATACTTGTACAAACTGCGAAATGTGTACAAAGGTTTGTCCGCAACGATTAAAGGTACACAAGGTGGAGACTATAAATTCTCTTAATTGTTCAGCATGTATGTCCTGTGTAGAGGCATGCCCCGTAAAAGACACACTCAACATGACGGTTGCGCGTAAAAAGGTGAATAAATGGTTTGTACCAGTTACCTTCTTCGTGCTTTTTTTCGTTATTATTACTTTTGCAAAAATAACAGGTCACTGGGATTCAATCATCTCCTATGCAGAATGGAAACAACTAATCCCAGAAGCCAAAAACATAAAATAATTAGCGGTGTTTTCCCGTATAAGTGTTAAACACATAGCCCACTTTTCATCATATAAATATAGAAAACTAAAATGGGTGAGTTATGATGTTTGGATCTAACAGAGAATTAATAACTTGGATAGTGCCATACCTCCCAGCTGGAGCAGAATTGGAATTTCGAGATTCACAAGCGGTTATCCAATATATGGATATAGATGAGGATGGATTATATGAAATATTTGGGGTGTATCGTCTTAATCGAAAGCCCTATTTATTTGTTCTGAAAAATTACTTTGGTCATTTTATATATTATCCCATGCCTCCTGAGGTGGAGAAAAAGGCGGTCCGAGCGCTTTCAAATTTTCGAGACACAAGGGCCGTCTATCTTTTCCCAGTGGTGATGAAGGAAATTGGCAGAAATAAGTGGGGCTATATCGATGCGAAAGGGAAACTGATTCTTCCTATCAGCTATGAGCATGCCGAGGATTTCCAGGAGAATGGTTTAGCTATTGTTGGTTTAATGGACAAATCAGGAATTATTAATGACCAAGGGTATTTTATTGTGCAGCCCAAATACGATACAATTAATCCTTTTTCAGAAGGCCGGGCCGTTGTCAACGACCCTCAAGGATTCAAGGTGATTGATGAAAGTGGCAAAGAAATCACGGATCGGGCTTATTCGATTATTGTCGGAGAGTATAAAGAGGGGCGCGTACGTGCTGTAGAAAAAGATGAGCATGGGCGGTATTTATACGGTTATTTGAATAAACGAGGGAAAGTGGTTATTCCGATAGCCTTTGAAAGCGCTAGTGATTTTGATCAGGGGAAAGCAATTGTAAAAACAAAAGATGGAAGTTTTCAATTAATCGACCTTACCGGAAAGATATTACAATCGTACCCTTATGCTTATGTCAGTAATTATGGCCAAGGTTTGCTTGCATTTAAGGAAATCAACGATGGGAAGATTGGATATATCAATGAACAGGGAAAAATCGTCATAGAGCCTAAATTTTCATCTGCAGAGTCATTTATAGACGGACGTGCCATTGTTAGTTTGTCAGATAATAATAGGGAACAGTATGGCGTTATTGATCGAACTGGCCATTTTGTGATTAAGCCAAACTATAACCAAATCTTATATCTAGATGAGGGACGCTTTGCCATCGGGAAAGAGATGGATCCAAAACTACCCTGTATGAGGTCTATTTACGCCTTAGCAGATTCGGGTGGTCATATCCTTACAGGATTTATCTTTAATAGAATCACGAAATTTCAGGACGGTCTTGCCTCTGTCTCCGATGCTCAGCATATTTACTTAATTGACAAACTTGGAAAGAGAATCGAACAGCTGCCAATGGTCAGGGGCAGCGGCTCGCTTAGTTTTGAGAAAACGTTAATCAAAGGTGATGTTGACGAGCGCCTGCACTATTTTAATCAAAATGGTGAGTTGCTCTGGAAGCAAGCCACGATTGTCCCGCTAAATAATAACTACTCAGTTGTCGAGCAAAAATATAAGCCTAATAAGGATTATTTAGTCTATTTCCCGCATGTTGAAGGTATGAAAATTCATCAGGAAAAAGTAAATCATGCTTTAAAGGAACTGGCGGGGGTAAAACCCATGCTGGCACACACACAATTGGAATCGAATTATACGGGGGATTTTGAGGTTACCCTTTACGAGAAAAATTTACTGGTCATTAAGATAACAGGGTATGACTACCCGTTTTGTGCCGCTCACGGTATGCCAGTGGAAAAATATGCTAATATTAACCTAAAAACAGGCTCGATCTATCAATTAAAAGACCTCTTTAAGTCTGGCAGCCCGTACGTGAAAGTAATCAGTGATATGATTGGTGATCAAATAAAAAGTAATGAAAAATATTCATCTTACTTATTTCCTGATGAGTACCATGGAATCCCAGCTGATCAGCCATTTTTTATTAGTGAGGCGGGCTTGAATATCTACTTTAATCCATATGAAATCGCCGCTTTTGCTGCTGGTTTCCCTACCTTTACCATCCCTTTTAAGGACTTAAAGAACATCATTAATGGTAACAGTGAATTTTGGAAATCGTTTCATTAACAAAGGCAGGAATCAAACCTGTCTTTTTTTCATGGATTCTAATGAAAAAAAATGAAATAATGGTGATACAGTCAAGATGTCTAGGGGAGGTATTGGAATGAAGATTTTTGATGTTTCTAGAAAGCTAATAAACGGGATGCCAGTCTGGCCGGGTGATACCACCTTTAAATATGAGGTCTCATGGCCAATGGAGGAAAGCGGCTCTGTTAATGTTGGCAGACTCGAATTAAGTACCCACACGGGAACACATGTGGATGCTCCGTTTCATTTTGATAACGCGGGAAAAAAGATCATTGAGTTGGACCTTAATCTATACATCGGTCCAGCGAAAGTTATTGATATGATTGGAAAGGAAAGCATTGGTGCAGCTGATTTAAGAGAGATGGATCTTGATGGGTGCAAACGGGTGTTGTTCAGAACCCTTGCGTGGGAAAATCCCAATCAATTCCCTGAAAAGATCCCACATATTGAGCCAAACTTAGCTCCTTTCTTAGGAAGGAAAGGGATTCAGCTTATCGGCTTGGATATTCCATCTGTTGATCCAATCGACAGTAAAGAGCTGCCTGCCCATCATAGCTTGAATGAACATGGAATTCACATCCTAGAGTCACTAATGCTCGATGAAATTGAACCAGGAGATTACGAACTCATTGCCCTGCCGCTCCCATTAGTCGAAGGAGACGGGAGTCCAGTTCGCGCAGTCCTGCGTCAGAAATGAATGGTGTCAGGCACCATTATGGAATAAAAAAGAAGCGTGAATCTCAACTAAACTGGATTCACGCTTCTTCTGTTAAAGGCCACAATCAGATTTGTTTGGTTTAAGCAATAACACATCAATCTAAAAGGAAAAAACCTCCAGAGTCTCCTCGTTCTAAGTATGTTTTCTACGAAATACTAGCCAGTAACTCCCCAGTCCGAAGATAAAAAATAAACCGACCAAAACAGGAATAACATAATTATTAAAGGTAGGCTTAGCATCCTTCACTTGTTTAGGAGTCGATGAGGCATGCTCCATTTGTTTCATGGTCTTTTTATTTGCTGATACTATTTTATGATTAACAGTGGTTAAGGGGATAACCTGAACTGTTTGGCTTAATACTCGATTATTTTGAGGAGAAGAGACTTCTAATCTAGAATCGGCAAAGACATTCGTTCCTAATAGAAAAAACAACATGGATGTGATAAGAGAAATCTTATTAAACATCATTTTCAACTCCACTATATTGAAATCTTCTTGTTGTTCATTCTATCACCGATTCTTGAAGGTAATTTCAAATTGAAGGCATTGTTCACAAAGCTTTCGAATTTAAAACTCTTCAATCTAACCCAATGTCTGCCAAACCATAGGAATACACAGTGTATTGAGCCATATTTATCGTAATTATTCCAAACTCAAACTTGAGATAAATCAATTTCATTCGGAGGAAATTAATCGTAATCTGTATAAAATGACTTTGCGAACATTTGATTAAAGGCTGCTCCTTATGGGCAGTTTTTTTTTTTGAAAATAAAAACTGTATTAAGAACGGAGAATTCGTTATAATATTAACATTAAAGAACCAAGGATAAGAGGTTGTAATAATTTTCCCTTCCAGATAAATAATAAACAAAAAGGGAGGGATTTTTTTTGGAGCGCAATCAGGATAGTAAATTTGAAGAAACCTTTCTTCCAGTGACCTCAATCGGCAGTGGAGTTGGAATAGCAGTTTTGCCTGATATTTATTGTTACACCGACAAAATCGTGAACCTAGTACTTGTAGGCAACCCGAATGAGTCGGATGATTTTGTTTTAATTGACACGGGCATGCCTAAGTCAGCAGATGAGATAAAGGAAATGGTTGAAGAACGTTTTGGTGAGGGTGCCCTTCCTAAAGCGATTGTATTAACGCATGGACATTTTGACCATGTCGGATCAGTGGCTGAATTGTTGGAGGAATGGGAGATTCCGGTATATGCACATGAGCTGGAAATCCCTTATTTGACTGGAAAGTTAGATTATCCGCCTGGTGACCCTAATGTTGATCGTGGACTTGTTGCAAAAATGTCGCCGATGTTCCCCAACCATGGAATTGATATTAGTGCGCATGTTCATATGCTTCCTGCAGATGGAACCGTTCCAAATATGCCTAATTGGAAGTGTGTACATACACCCGGGCATACGCCGGGCCATATTTCCTTATTCCGTGAACAAGACCGGGCGCTGATTGTGGGAGATGCATTTGTGACGGTAAAACAAGAATCTCTATATAAAGTAATGACGCAAACACAAGAGATTAGCGGTCCCCCAAAATATTACACTACTGACTGGGATGCTGCTTTTGAATCTGTAAAAAAGTTAGAGGCACTCAAGCCGCAAGTAGCAGTGACTGGTCATGGACTTCCAATGAGTGGGGAGGACCTAGCAGAAAATCTAAATTATTTAGTGGAGCATTTTGCTGAAATTGGCCGGCCTGACAGTGGGAAATATGTGAATTAGTAATTTCTGAAGAAACTAGGGCTGTTGACTCATGCAGCTCTTTTATATCACTTTATTGTTCGTTTTTAAGAACAAGAAAAAAACTTTAGGTATCAGCATAAATATCATTAGAAATAATGGAGACTAATTGAACTAATTCATTTGAGGTGAAAATAATGAGACTCTGTTTCTTTTTACTAGTTGCTGGACTGTTGGATGCTGTTTTAACTCATTTTGGAATTGTTTCAGGTATTGTTGAAGAGGGAAATCCAATGATGAAGCTTGTAATTGAAAAAAGCTGGTCCTATTTTTACATCATAAAAATCTTTCTGCCCCTCTTGTTGCTTGGTTTGTTCTACTTGCGACCACTAAAAGGGTGGATTCGGACTCTTTTGGTTTCCACTTGTGTTCTTTATCTCTCCGTCCTGGTATATCATATGGTGTGGATTGTCCTCTACTTAAATACTGCATCATGACTTTTCCTCTATTCCCAACTAGACACTCCAAGGTTATTCAGTTAGTATCAATACGATATGGAAAGACAAATAATAAGAAAAATGATTTTTATATAAAGGAGTTCAATATGTTAAATACCTTAAAACCATACTTGCAGGAAGCTTGGGAAAAGTCAGGATTTCAACAGCCGACTTCCATTCAAGAAGCCGCTATTCCAATGATTCTTGAAGGCAAGAATTTAATTGCCGAGTCACCGACAGGTACTGGAAAAACGCTGGCTTATTTGCTGCCATTGTTAGATAAAATGGACCCAAGTCTACAAACTTTGCAAGCGGTTGTGTTAGCTTCTTCGCAGGAGCTGGTAATGCAGGTCTATCAAGAATTTCAAAAATGGTCGGAAGGCAGCGGAATAAGGGGCACTTCGATTATTGGCGGAGCCAATATGAAACGCCAGCTTGAAAAATTAAAGAAACGCCCGCATGTTATTTTTGCAACACCTGGTCGTTTATTTGAACTGATCAAACAGAAAAAGGTGAAAATGCATGAAGTAAAATTGGTTGTTCTCGATGAGGGTGATCAATTACTTATTCACGAGCATCTTAATACTGTCCAAAACATTGTAAAATCAACCATGAGTGACCGCCAAGTTGTTTTGTTTTCAGCTACAATGAAACCGGCAACAGAGAAATTGGCAAAAGAAATGACGAAAGACCCGGAAGTTCTTCGCATCGAAAAGGATGAACTTGCTTCGTCTGGAGAAGTCGAGCATATTTATTTTTCATGTGATCCAAGAGATAAGATCAAGCTCCTCGAAAAAATCACGCGCTTAGAAAATAGTAAATCGCTTGCGTTTATTAATGATATTGTTGAAATTGAAGTATTTAAGGAAAAATTACATTTTAAAGATTTATCGATCGGAATCTTGCATAGCGACATGAAAAAGCTCGAACGGCAGGCTGCATTAAAGTCTTTCCGTGATGGCAAAATGAACATGCTAATTGCTACAGATGTGGCGGCGAGAGGACTTGATATCCAAGGGGTTACCCATGTGGTCAATATCGATTCTCCAAAGGATATATCGCAATATGTACACAGGGCTGGAAGAACAGGAAGAATGGGTGCAAATGGGATTGTTATCTCGCTTGTTACCGAAAGGGAAGAAAGAGAATTGAAACAGTATTGCCGTGAGTTAAACGTTCCGGTTCATAAAAGAGTGTTTTACAAAGGCCTGATTTCTGAAGAGGGACAAAGAGACCAGAAATTACGGAGATAATGGAACTCACATCCAGAGAACTAGTATTATGAGCAAATGACTAAATTTAGAAAAAGCTCCAGTCCTCAAAAAAGAATAAGACTAATTATTTTCACTCATACTATCAATGTATTTCTCGAAAAAGGAGATGGTAGTGTGGGAAGACAGAAGCTTGGTAATCAAAATGCTCAGCGTAATAATAATCGCAAAAAACCAATGAGAGATAGTGAAGAACTGGTTGAATTTACAACTGGAGAAGCACTAAAACATAACCGTCCAAATAGTAAATAACAAAGTGCGCCTCCTTTTTAATAAGGGAGGCGCTTTTTTTATGGGAGGTCACCACATTTGTAGATTCTTGTTGAACACGACGAAAATCACTCTTCAGCAAGTAATTTGAGTGCTTTTTTAGCGGGGCCCTCAATAACATCGCCTGAATATGCATAGCGAGAACCGTGGCATGGGCAATCCCAAGATTTTTCAGCATGATTCCATTCACACTCACAGCCAAGATGGGTGCAGGTGGTGTCGACAACATAAAGTTTACCGTTTTCATCCTTATAGCCGCCGGCCCTTTTTCCGTTATACATGACAACAGAGCCTTCACCCACCTGTAAATCATCTGTGGACTTATCCGTATACTCAAGTTTGCCTTTAATTAGATGTTTAGCCACATCTGCATTGGTTGTGATGACACTCTTTAAGTCGGGATCAGCTTGGAATCGGGACGGTGTATAGAGCTCCATATATGGGTTGTCCCTTTCCATAACATAATCGGTCAACAAGTGACCTGCGAGAATCCCTGTTGTCATCCCCCATTTTTTATAACCTGTGGCCACTAAAACATGCTCACGGCCTTCAGTGTAATGTCCAATATATGGAAGTTTATCCAGTGTAACCATATCCTGGGCAGACCAGCGATAATCGTACTCTTTAATCCCAAAAACCTCTTCAGCAAACGTTTCGAGTGCTTCATAATGCTTCAGCGTGTCCATTCCTTGCCCCGTTTTATGATTTTCACCACCGATGATCAATAACTTTTCCTTTTCCCCATTAAGCGGTGTATAACGAATCGATCGAGGTGGGTTATCGGCGCTGATATACATGCCACCAGGGTAGTCCTTATCGGTTTTTATCCCGATTGCGTAAGACCTGCTCGCATACATTCTCGCAAAATAAAGCCCTGGTTTATCATAAAAAGGGAAATGGGAGGCAATAATCACATGCTTGCATGATACTCTATGTCCAGACTTAGTAACAACTTTTGGTTCCGAATCATCGTACTCAATGTCTGAAGCGACTGTATTCTCATAAACAGAACAGCCCGCCTTAACCGCATCATCTAGAAGTGCTTTTAGAAACTTAAGGGGATGATATTGCGCTTGATTGCGCATCATGAGAGCACCTTTTGCAGGAATTTTAAAGGGGATCGTATCCTTTAAAGCCCCATCGATTTCTAGACTTTTATATGCTTCCCATTCCGTTTTAAGCTTGTCGACATACTCATCCGTTGTTGCATAAACATAAGCGTCTTGCTTACTGAAATCACAATCAATTCCCTTTTCCTCTACGCAGCTTTCGACAAATCGAATGGCATTCATATGTGATTCATAATAAAGCCGAGCTTTTTCTATTCCAAAATGATTTATTAATTCATCATAAATAATGCTATGCTGTGCTGTTAATTTTGCAGTTGTGTGGCCAGTAGTCCCATTCAAGACACTGCCTGCTTCTAAGAGGGCCACCTTTAAGCCGTCCTTTGACAGCAAATAGGCAGCGGTAATTCCAGATATCCCGGCACCAACAATTGCAACATCCACAGAAAGATCTTGTTCTAATGAATTAAAAGCAGGTAATTCTATTTCACGCCAATACGTTTTTGGGAATTTTGGGATTTTTTCAGATGAACTCATATATACTCCTCCAGCCTAAAAAAATGACATCATATTTAATTTTTCCAAAAGTGATAAAATTAATGTAAGTATGGAAATATTTCCTTAGTCGCAAAAAAAGAACCTTGCGTTTTGCATGGTTCTTCCCGTTATATATTAGGAGGTTAAATAATGATGAACCCTTGGTCTACAGAATCTGAATTAACTTAGCAAGATGCCGACGCATAACAAACCTTAAACTTGGCTTTGACTGAATAAGATAGAATCATTCCTCTTTATCAATTTTTAATGGATCAATACGGGTAGAGTCTTCAGTATTTAAGGCGCTTCTAACAAAATGGAAAAATGTTCCTCCAATACAGCCGAGAAATAAGACAAAACCAATCGTTGTGACCCACCAAATTGCAGACATTGTATTCCCCCTTTGTCTAGCTTAAGCATTCATTTCTTAAGCTTTTCTAAAAATATATGCATAAGGGGGGAGGATTTTTCCTATGAATCACTGATGGAAATATACTATTTTTTATTAGTCTTTTTTCTTAAGTGCGGCATAGTAGTCAACTTTTTTGATATTGACGCCGACAAAGGTTTCGATAATGGACTGGCCGCCGGCAATCGAGAAAATTAAAATAACCACATAGGTAATACGTGGAAAGAGCAAATATGCACCCCCAAGTAAAATAGCGCTCCAAACACCAGCACACCAATAACATTTCAATAAATAACCAAACATTGATGTTGGAACTTCCTTGGTTTCCACTCCATCGTCCGTTTCTACTTTTACTTTCTTAACAAAAGGTTTACGGATAAATTCAGTAATTTTATCAAAGACAATTAAATGAGTTAAACGGTAGCTCGCTAGAATTAACATGATATAGGTCATCCATGAGATATCTTCCACGTTTTCAATCCTCCAATATCCACTTGGTCTCTCCCTAATGGACAGCTCCATTTTATTTTTCATTTCCCTGTATATTTTGAGCCTGAAATCAAAATTATATATTCGGAGGAGGCGAAAAAATGAAAAAATCTTTTTGGTTTAGTTTTCTGTTTTTATTATCACTATTCTGTATTCCAAGTGTGTCTTTTGCCCAGCAAATTTACACCGTTCAGCCGGGGGACACACTTTGGAAAATCGCAGTTAGGTATCAAGTTGGAATTTCCGAAATTATTTCGGCAAACCGGCAATTTTCGAACCCAAATTTGATTTATCCAGGTCAAAAGGTTACCATCCCGAGTTTCGATGCTGTAAAAAGTACGGAAAGCCAGGTAATCCAGTTAACCAATCAGGAGCGTGCAAAAAATGGTTTGAAGGCATTAACCCCTGATTGGGAGCTCTCAAGGGTTGCTCGTTATAAAGCCAATGACATGAGAGATAAAAACTATTTCAGTCATACCAGTCCAACGTATGGCAGTCCGTTTGCTATGATGAAAAGCTTTGGGATTTCCTACCGCTCAGCTGCTGAAAACATTGCAGCAGGGCAAACGACACCGGCTTCAGTCGTTCAAGCTTGGATGAATAGCTCCGGTCACAGGGCAAATATTTTAAGCACGAGATCTACCTATATTGGGGTTGGCTACGCACAGGGTGGCTCAAAAAGACACTATTGGGTACAGATGTTTATTTCTAAGTAAGATAAAAGGGTCAGTTTCTTAAGCATTTCGCTTAGGGGCTGACCCTTTCTACGTCTTAGGACCGATATGAAAATCAAGCTCAAGCGCAATTATGATAAACAATGAAAAGAGGTAAGATGAAATCAAGATAAAGAAAGGAGCAAAACAAAATGAAAAAATTTGGTTTACTGTTAGCAGGTGGAATTGCAGCGATGATCTTGCTTTCCACAATTGGTCCAATGGTGGGGTTACTCGTCAGCTTAGTACTCCTATACTTCATATTCAAACAGTTCTTAAAAGCTGAATCGACAGGAGGGAAAATTGGGCTTGGGATCATTGGATTCATTGTCCTCATCGTATCCATTCATAACGCTCCAGCAATTATAGGGGTTGCAGCAGCTTATGTGTTATACCTTGTTTATAAAAAATGGAATGAGAAAAAGCACACAACCGTGAAGGATGAAAATGACCCATTTGTTAATTTTGAAAAACAGTGGAATGAATTGAAAAATTATTAAGAAATAAAGGAGAGAATGAACATGACAAACTTATTTACAAGAATTAAAAACACGATTACAGCAGATTTACACCAGGCACTTGATCAAAAAGATAAACAAAATCCAATTGCTTTATTAAATCAATACCTACGCCAGTGTGAGCAAGAAACAGAGAAAGTTAGAAAGCTATTAGAACGTCAATACACACTGAAAGATGAATTTACAAGAGAATATCAGCAAGCGTCCCAGTTAGCTGAAAAAAGAAAGTACCAAGCTGAAATTGCTTCTAAAGCAGACGAATCAGAACTTTATCAGTTTGCCTCAGCAGAGCATCAGCAATATGCAGATCGTGCAAGCCGCTTGGGTGCATCACTTGAACAAGTAAAGAGTCAATTAGTAGAATTAGAAAGAAAGTATGAAGAAATGAAGCACAAGCTAAAAGATATGCACCTAAGACGGATGGAATTAATGGGCCGTGAAAATGTAACACGAGCGAACCTCCAAATCAACCAGGTGCTTGATTCTAATACGTATTCAGATAAATCCTACTCGAAGTTTAAAGATATTGAAAATTATCTTGACCGCTTAGAGCATCAAGTGAATAGCTCATACTATCGCAATACGATCGATGCTCGTGTGGCACAACTAGAAAAAGAAATGAAATTGGAAGAAAGCAAGTCCATTTAAATACAAAACATGGTATGCTAAATAAAAAAGCGGAAGCGCCCCTAGGCGCTGGAGCTAGACATTAAAGGCGTAGGATTTCTGCGCCTTTTGGCCATAAACAATAGTAATACAAAGTATAAAAAGAGTTATCCAGATGATTATAAGGGAGGGTGGACCATGTTTAAAAATACTAAAAATGATTATATAGGCTGGCTGGTCATTATCGGTGCGATCATTTTAGTCATGGAAATACTATTTTTTAACAGTGGGCTAATTTTCTCTCTTTTTATCTCTGGAGGCATGATTTACCTCGGCCGCAAACGATCGGGGAAAAAGAAGGGGAAAATACTTTTTATCGGCGGGATTATTTTCTTAGTCCTTAGTCTCTTAAATATGATGACGTTTAAGTTTTTACTAGTTGCGATATTACTGCACTTTTTTATTCAATTTTTAAATGCCAAAAAGAAACCAAAGAAAATCTCACCTGAAATCACGGAAATCGAACCAACCTCCCATGAAGAAACAATGATAAAGTCAGAACCTCTATTTGAAAATATCGTCCTTGGTCAGCAAAAGACCCCCCCAGGTGCCTACGAATGGAATGATGTAAATATCCAGGCAGGGATCGGTGATACCATCATTGATCTGAGCTTTACGATGCTGCCTAAAGGGGAAACGGTTATCTTTATTCGCAATTTGATTGGGAATATTCAAATCCTTGTTCCTTATGATATTGATGTTAGTGTCCAGCATTCATGCATCATGGGTTCAACGACTGTTTTCGAGCACCACGACTCTAAACTTTTCAATCGAGTATTACACCTAAAAACACCAGGATATGAGACAGCTGAGCACAAAGTGAAAATTTTCACCTCGCTCATGGTTGGAAATTTAGAGGTGAGCCGGATATGAGCACAACCCAGCGTAAAATTTTCTGGAGTGTTGGCTTTTCCTTTTTCCTTGCGATTATTGTCAGTGCCATTTTTATCTTCGTATTCCCACTAAGCAGTTGGGCGGAATTGTGGAGTAAACATTTCATGAATGTTCCGTTTGTAATCTTTATCCCTGCCTTTAGCATTGCCGTGGGGATTCTCTTAGGTGCAGTCTCTGGGGTGTTTTGGAGAAGACAGTTTCTATCCATTGAACACTCCTTGCATCTATTAGAGGAAGGAAAACAAATAGAAGTAATTAAGGAGAAACCTGCTATCTCAGAAATGCAGCTCATTGCAAACCGAATTGAGAAAATAGGCAAACAAATGGCTGAACAAGCGAAGCTTTCGCAGCGATTAGCCACTGAAAAGGTGGAAGACCTTGAAGGAAGAATCCAAGAAATTATTGAACAGGAACGGAACCGATTGGCCCGTGAACTGCATGATTCTGTCAGTCAGCAATTATTTGCTGCTTCGATGATGATGTCGGCCATCAACGAAACTAAACAGCAATCACCCGTAGAAAATGACCGCGAAGCGAAACAATTGAAATTAGTCGAAGAAATGATTCACCAATCACAGTTGGAAATGCGTGCCCTGCTTTTACATTTACGGCCAGTGGCCTTAAAAAATAAAACACTTCAAGAAGGAATCGAAGAGCTATTAATCGAATTATCACAAAAGGTTGAGATGGATATTAAATGGAAGACAGAGATTTTTCCGTTAGATAAAGGAGTAGAGGATCATCTTTTCCGTATCCTCCAAGAGTCGATCTCAAATACGTTAAGACATTCGAAAGCCAATAAACTCGAAGTTTTGATGGTAAAACGGGATGATCTTGTCATCTTAAGGATTATTGATGACGGAATAGGTTTTAATGTAAACGAGATGAAAGCAGGTTCCTATGGAATGCAAAATATGCATGAGCGTGCAGTAGAAGTAGGCGGCACGTTAAAAGTGGTTAGTGTAAAAAATCAAGGAACAAGGCTGGAAGTGAAGGTTCCGGTGATGATTAATGGAGATGGTGCCAATGATTAGAGTCGTATTTGTTGATGATCATGAAATGGTTAGAATCGGAGTTTCTTCTTATTTATCAGCGCAGCCAGACATTGAGGTAGTTGGAGAAGCCGACGATGGAAAAAAAGGTGTGGAGCTTGCCCTCGAACTTCGCCCTGATATCATTCTAATGGATTTAGTGATGAAGGAAATGGACGGGATTGAAGCCACAAAGCAAATCATTGAACAGTGGCCGGAAGCAAAGGTCATAATCGTGACAAGCTTTTTGGACGATGAAAAAGTTTATCCTGCACTTGAAGCAGGGGCAACCAGCTACATGCTGAAGACCTCTAAAGCGGGTGAAATTGCCAATGCAGTCCGTGCTACATACCATGGACAATCAGTCCTTGAACCGGAAGTAACCGGAAAAATGATGGTGAAAATGCGCCAAAAAAATACACATATGCCACACGAAGACCTTACCACCCGTGAAATTGAAATATTATTATTAATGGCAGAAGGCAAAACCAATCAAGACATTGCTGATGAGTTATTTATTGCCCTCAAAACCGTCAAAACCCATGTCAGTAATATTTTGAGCAAGTTGAACGTCCAAGATAGAACGCAAGCGGTTATTTATGCATTTAAGCATTCATTAATTAAATAAATTTCGGAGGCTTTCCTAAATAGGAAGGTCTTTTTTTTATAAAATTTCAAAAATATAATTGAAAACATTTCTCATTTGCTGTTATTATATAAATGAAAATGATTATCATTATTATAGATACTGGAGGATTACATAAATGAAACTATTAAAAGTGTCAGGCACTCTAATTATATCTAGCAGTCTACTATTTGGATGTTCAAATAATACGGAGAAAACAGCAACTACAGAAAAGGTAAAAGACAAAGTAGTTACAAGTCAGGCTGCACTTACTGGGGTCACAGATGATTACAGGGCATATGCCTTAGGAGAAATTGAAGAATTTGTTAAGGCAACAGATGCCTTTACAACCGCTGTTAAAAATGGAGATATAGAAGAGGCTAAAGCTCTTTATGGGCCCGCACGGATGCACTATGAGCGCGCCGAACCAATTGCGGAAGTGTTCGGCGACCTTGACCCGAAGATTGATGCACGAGAAGGAGATGTCCCGGAAGCGGAATGGGGCGGCTACCACCGGATAGAAAAGGGCCTATGGATCGACAAAACGACCAAAGGATATGAACAATTTGCTGAGCAGTTAATGAAAGATGTCAATCTTTTACGTGCTAAGGTAGATACCGTAGAAGTGACACCTGAATTATTAATAACCGGAGCAGTTGATCTATTAAATGAGGTTTCTACTTCCAAGGTAACAGGCGAAGAGGATCGTTATTCCCATACAGATTTGTATGATTTTGCTGCTAATGTACAGGGCGCAGAAAAGATTTATCAGCTTTTAAATCCGGCATTAAAGAAAAAAGATGAGGACGTTTCAAAAGAAATAGAAGCGCGTTTCAATGATGTTTATAATCTACTAAACCAGCATAAAAAAGGCGAAGGCTATAAGCTCTATACTGATTTAACGGAAGCACAGGTTAAAGAACTAAGCCAGGCGATTGACGCACTAGCT
Organism: Neobacillus sp. C211; assembly: GCF_051842875.1. Classification (NCBI taxonomy): domain Bacteria; kingdom Bacillati; phylum Bacillota; class Bacilli; order Caryophanales; family Bacillaceae; genus Neobacillus; species Neobacillus sp. C211. Next base: position 59,948 of record NZ_JBPXRO010000010.1, on the reverse strand, counting down.
GAACCACTCTCTCAAATAGGACTTGTTACGGAGGCGTCTTAATTGGTAAAGAAGAATAAAAACATCATCGATGAATCTATATCAATCGGAAATAAGATTTCGAGAAGAGATATCTTAAAAACGGCCGGTGTTGGCGGTGTCGGAGTAATTCTGGGCGCTTCAGGACTCAGTAGTTTGCTTTCGATTTCTGAGAGCAAAGCTACCACCAAAGATGACCATGAGATCGTGCCCTTCTATGGAAAACATCAAAGTGGCATTACGACAAAAACACAAAACCATGTTTATTTTGTTTCCTTGGATGTGACCACCTCGAAAAAGGAAGATTTGGTTCAATTATTCAAGGATTGGACAAAAGCCGCAGCATTGTTATCTGAAGGGCAAGCGGTAGGTGATTTATCAAGTAATGAATTTCTCCCTCCCAAAGATACGGGCGAGGCAGCGGGATTATCCGCATCCAATTTAACGGTTACATTTGGGGTTGGTCCAAGCCTATTTGTAAAAGACAATCAAGACAGGTTTGGTCTAAAACATAAGCAGCCGAAAGAATTAGTTGACCTTCCTAAATTTCCGCTAGATGCGCTGGAAGAAGAATGGACCGGAGGCGACCTTTGTATTCAAGCCTGCGCCGATGATTTGCAAGTAGCCTTTCACGCGGTTCGAAATCTGATTCGAATTGCAAGAGGGAAGGCGATTTTACGCTGGGCACAAACAGGGTTTCAACGCACGAAACAAGCAGACCCTAAAAGTGAAACGCCAAGGAATTTGTTTGGCTTTAAAGATGGGACAGCTAATCCTGATGTAAACAATGAATCACATATGAACAGGCAGGTTTGGGTTCAGCCTGGGGATGGCCCTAATTGGTTAGTGAATGGAAGTTACCTTGTTGTCCGTCGAATTCAAATGTTTATTGAAGTGTGGGACCGTACAACATTAAAAGATCAAGAAAATACCTTTGGCCGTTATCGTGAAAATGGTGCACCAATTGGGCAAAAAAGTGAATTTGAAAAACTTGATTTGAAGCAAAAAAATGAAAAAGGCGAATATAGCATTCCTGCCGATTCGCATACACGCTTATCCCATGGGGACGGTTCCCAGCAGATTCTGCGCAGGGCCTATTCTTATTCGGATGGAATGGATCTGAAAACCGGCAGCTTTGATGCGGGTCTATTGTTCTTATGTTTCCAACGTGCTCCTAGTAAACAATTTATCCCTATACAAAATAGATTGGCCAAGATGGATAAATTAAATGAATATATATCCCATAAAGGAAGTGCCATCTTTGCTTGTTTACCAGGAACGAAATCAGGTGGTTTTATAGGAGAAACACTTTTTAACTAAGGTTTTTCCTTTCATTAGAGGAGAGAGACGCATGCGACGATTTAAGACAAAAAGTAAATCTATATTATTATTAATGATGTTTTTCATTCTTTTTCAAACAGTCCAGCCAGTGAAAGCGGCTGTGAATCATGATGAGCTTTTCGTTCTAATCGGAGATAGCTTAATGAAAGCCAAAGATGGCGACCATTCAGCAGTTATGAGAAATATGGAGCTGTTTGCTAACGAATGGGCATCGATTAAGAAAGAAGATAAACAGGCTAAGAAGGTTGAACAAGAACTTAATAAGGTTCAAAGTTTACTAGCCAAAGAGAATGTGGAAAAAGAGGTTCTTTCAAAGAGTCTTTCCTCTTTATCAAGTGCAGTGGTTCTTTATGACCAAGAACAAAATCCACCGGATAAAGAAAAAGGAAAAGAGCAAGTAAAACAGCTGAAACCGCTCATCGCCACCTTGAAACAATCGATTGAAGATGGGAATCAGTCTGTTTTGAAAGCCCAATATCAAACGCTGTTAAATAAATGGTATGCCTCAGAAAAAACGGTTCATGATGAAAGTATTGTCGCCTACGGTAACATTGAAAAATACATGGCATTGATCCGAATTGCGATTACACAGAATCCCGCAGATTTAGAGAAGGCCAAAGCAAATGTCGAAAAGCTATCAAGTGAAGTGGAAAATTTCTTGGCTGGTAAGGTTTCTACTCAGGTTAAAGGGGATTATTCACTAACCGATCTAACTACATTATTGAGTAATGCAGAAACACAGATTGCAAAAGAAAACTATAAGAGTGCTTCTGACCAGTTAACTAAAATACTAAACATTTGGCCAATGATTGAAGGGGATGTTCAGACAAGAGACAGTAAGTTGTATAGTGATGTTGAAACAAAAATACCTACAGCTATTAGTCTTATAAACTCTGCAAAAGTTGATGGTCCAAAAGCAGGGGAGATCGTAAAGGAATTAAATTCTCGTCTAGCGCCGTTAATTCGTAAAACTGATTATTCTTTATGGGATGCCGCATTAATTTTGTTACGTGAAGGGTTAGAAGGGTTATTAATCGTAGCCACATTGCTTGCCTTTCTGAAGAAAATGGGTCAGGGCGCGAAACAGAAATGGATTTGGGCAGGTGTTGGAGCAGGGATCCTTGCGAGTGCTGTTCTGGCCATTATTATCAATATTGTATTCTCACGAATAGTTGCTGCTTCTAGCCGAGAATATATTGAGGGAATCACTGGGGTTGTCGCTGTCATTATGATGTTAACCGTTGGGGCATGGCTCCACAATAAATCCAGTATCGGGAACTGGAATAAATATATTAATCAACAAATGGAGCAAGCGATTGCCAGAGGAAGTCTTTTTTCATTTGCACTGATTAGTTTTCTGTCAGTTTTCCGTGAAGGGGCAGAGACGATCATATTCTATACAGGAATCACGCCCTATATAAGCTTGCAGCAACTGGTTTTGGGTGTAATCCTTGCAGTAGGAATCCTAGTTATTGTTGGCTTTGCAATTATCTACTACAGTGTAAAAATTCCGATTCGCTTATTCTTTAAGGCTGCAACCATTCTTATCTATTTCTTAGCCTTTAAAATTCTTGGTATTAGTATCCATGCTTTGCAAATTTCGAATGTGCTGCCGACTAGCACTGTACATCAGTTTCCGTTTATTGATTGGATCGGATTATATCCAACCTGGGAAACGACGATTACACAGTTAATATTAGTCATGGCTATTATTTTATTAACATGGATGATTAGAAAAAAAACAGTAATGGTGAACGTTTAAAGGGCTGCGGGCCCTTTTTTTCGTTCTCCTAAAAATTTTTCTCTAATAATCAAAGAACTTGTCTCATAAGTTTATAAAAGTGAGATGAGTATGGAGGAGAAAAAATTGGCTATTTATTATAAGGGGATATTCTTTTTAGCTGTAGCTGCTTTTTTGGGGGAAGGTATTGAAGTTTTAGTAAATATGATTCTTGCTCGAGAGTTAGGACCACACGGACTAGGTCTGTATATGTCCATTTTGCCATCGATCTTTTTTATTGTGTTACTATCCAGCTTTGAGTTGCCTGTATCGATTTCAAAATTTATTGCTGAAAGGGAAGACCGTTATCACCGAAATATCCTTCATCATGCGATTACGATTACGATTGTGTTCTCGGCTGTCCTTTTTTTAGCAGCTACTGTAATCATTCCGTTTATTCCTGTGTTTGACAAATATCATCCATACGTAAGATGGCTTGTTTTGATCTTAATACCCATCATTTCCTTCACCTCCGTCGCGAGGGGATATTTTATGGGCAAGCAGCAAATGGGGAAAATAGCAGTCTCAAATTTTTTAAGGAAAACGATTCAACTCGGAGGACTGTTCCTCCTTTTCCGTTTCTTTGCTTTCGACACAGCGGAGTCAGTGTTAATCGCGATTGGTACGTTTATAGGAAGCGAGATAGTTGTGTTCCTTTATTTAATATACATGTTTATTATCCAATTTCAGCAATTGAAGCGACAGCCATTTTCTAATATGAAACGTAAGGTAGTTCAGAAAAATCTAATGGCAGTTTCGATTCCAACAACAGGTCTTCGCTTGTTTTCAGCTTTTACTGGTGCCATACAGCCCTTTATCATTAAGGCAGCTTTGGTTCGCTCTGGCTTGAGCGATACATTAGCGACAGAGCAATTTGGAATGCTGATGGGGGTGGCCATTTCGATAGGCTTTTTTCCGGGTTTTATTGCTCACTCGTTAATGGTCGTTCTAATCCCAGCTGTGTCCAAGACTTACGCAGAGGGTGATTACCAAAGGCTCCAAAAAATGCTTCTACAGGTGATGAAGCTAACCTTTGTATATGGGGTCATATCCGTAGCTATTTTCTACTTCTTTGCACCCGAGTTAACGTCGCTATTTTTTAAATCAGAAACACCTGCCCTATTTTTACAATTACTCTGGCCATATTTCTTATTTCACTTTTTTATCATGCCGATGCAGGCCTTTTTGTTTGGACTTAATCTACTTAAAGAGACATTCATTCATATCATTTGGTCGACGATCATCTCTATTTCACTCATTCTTTTGCTTGCAGCCATGCCTGAATGGAGAATGAATGGCGTTATTATTGGAATGAATACAGGCGCTGTTTTGTTAGCCCTCATGCATTATCTAACGATCTGCAAGAAAATTGGCGTCAGTATTTTTATGAAAGGCTTCATTCAAAATACTACTGAGCGATAAACTCCTGAGAAATTTTCTGTATTACTGTAGGGGGGAATACTGTTAATTCCGTCTAATAGAATGAAGATCATTTTAAAGATGGAAAGGATGGAGAACATGCTTGCTGGAATTGCCCCATCATTTGAAGAAGTGGTAATGGAACATGGAAGATCCATTTATAAATATATTTTGTCTTTAGTGAAGCATAAAGAACTTGCAGAGGACATCTATCAAGAGGTATTACTCTCAGCTTATTTAGCATATCCTTCAATTAAGGAGCAATCTAAATACAAAGGATGGTTTTTTACGATTGCAATCAATAAATGCCGTGATTATTGGCGGAAGGAAAATAAATCTAAGCAATTTTGGAAGGAAGGAGTTTATTCCTATTCAGCCTCATTCGAACCAAGTGTCATTCCAGAAGAGGAAGTCTTACATAAATTTTCTGCTGAACAGATGGCTGAAAAGGTAAACCTATTACCGGAAATTTACCGTTATCCTATTTATCTTTATTACTATCAAAATTTCTCACTCATTGAAATCGCGAAGAAAAGTAATCTGCCAATGTCGACAGTAAAAACAAGAATGAAAAGAGCGAAGGAGAGACTTCGCCCAAAAATGCAATCACTCGCATAATTGCTTCATCAAAGAATATTCTTTGCAAAGGAGAATGTTGAAGATGACAGGAAATGAAACAAAAAGGTCTCCGGTACAGTTACTTCCGTATATTTCAAAGCAATATTACAACCGTTATACGCCTATCGATCATGCGGTATGGCGTTTTGTCATGAAACAAAATCATTACTTTTTAAAAGATATCGCCCATCCTGCATATGTGAATGGCCTAAACGATTCAGGAATTAAAACAGAATCGATTCCAAAAGTAAATGACATGAATACCAGTCTAGCCAAAGTGGGCTGGGGGGCCGTCACGATTGCTGGGTTAATTCCTGGCACAGCGTTTTATGGGTTTTTGGCAAATTGTATTTTACCAATTGCAACGGAAATAAGAAAAATACAAAATATTGCCTATACCCCTGCACCGGATATGATCCATGAGGCAGCTGGACACGCACCCATTTTATTAGATAAATCATATCGGGAATTTGTTAAGAAAATCGGCGAAATGGGAGCAAAAGCACTCTCAAGTAAAGAGAAGCTAGAGGTATTTAAAGCAGTTCGTCATTTAACGATTGTTGCCGAAGATCCAAATTCTACACCAGAGCAGGTTAAAGAGGCAGAAAGACTGGTAGCAGAAGCTAGAAAGAAGGTCAAAGGTCTATCAGAGGCCGATCAAGTTTCAAGGCTTTTTTGGTGGACGGTAGAATATGGATTAGTTGGTGACCTAAAGAATCCGAAAATTTATGGAGCTGGCCTACTATCATCAGTAGGTGAGAGTCAAAGTTGTCTTGCTGATGATGTCAAAAAGATCCCATTCTCAGTAGAAGAATGTATTAAGACACCATATGATGTCACAAAGCCGCAGCCGCAACTATTTGTTTGTAAGAACTTTGATGAACTGGCAGCGGCTATTGATCAATTTGCTTCTACCATGGCATTTCAAAAAGGTGGAACGGAAAGCCTAGAAAAAGCTTTGCAATCTGATAATCTCGCAACTGTTGTCTTCTCTTCAGGGTTGCAAGTGACCGGCACACTAACAACGATTTTGAAGGATGATAAAGGGGAAGCTGTTTATATTAGAACAAAGGGACCTACAGCACTATCGCTTGATCAGAAACAATTAGTGGACCATGGCAAAGAGACACATCATAAAGGCTTTGGGACATCAATAGGCAAACTTGAAGGAAAGATTGTAATTGAGAATAGCTCGCTTGATCAATTAAAGGATTTAGGCATTATTGAAGGAAGCGAAGCAGATTTGAAATTTGAAAGTGGTGTCAATGTAAAGGGAACCGTGAAGACTATTTTGTTGTCTGCAGCAGGTAAGCCAATCTTAATCTCATTTAAGGATTGCCAAGTAAAATTCAAGGATCAAGTCCTTTTTGAACCATCTTGGGGGCCCTATGATATGGCGGTGGGAGCAGAAATTACCTCTGTTTTTGCAGGCGCGGCTGATCCAGACGGTTACTTTGACTGGCCAGCAATAGAGGGAACAAATGTTGTAGAGGAAACAGTAGGGCAGCAGAGTTGGAATCAACTAGAAAAGCTATATGAGGAAATCCGCAGTTTACGTGAGAGTCCGGTGTGGAATGAACAGAGTTGGTCCAGCTTGGAAAAAGTAATATCAACCTTGGATCAGCAGTACCTCAATGAGTGGCTATTGAGGCTTGAAATACTAGAACTCTATAAGAAGCACAATGGCAGCCATCCCAACATTAAGCGTATAACTGAAATGTTACTGAAAAAAAACTGGGAAAAATCAATAAAGCAGGTGATTCAGCGTGGATTCACGTTAATATATAATAGCTAAACGTAAAAGGAGCTTGGATACCCAAGCTCCTTTTATATACTGACCTAATTCAAGCGGCTAGTCTTTACTAGATAGAATCCCCAAAATACGAAGGATGCTGACGAAAAGGTTAATAAAATCCAAGTATAGGTTCAATGCCATCAATGGAACTTCTTCCGGTCTTACCCCGTAATGCTTCATTCGGCTGAAATCAAAGAGGACATACCCACTAAATACTAATACGCCGATAAAGGAGTACGCAAGCATCCCTGTAGAGCCTAATGGAATGAAGATATTAAAAATGGAAATGGCCACTAATGCAAGCAAGGCAGCAAGCAGGAATCCTCCTAAAAAGGAAAAGTTATGTTTTGATTTAGTCGCATAAATAGCAACACCTGTAAAAACAACCGTTGTACTGGCGAATGCCATAACCACCACGTTTGCACCTGCTGTAGCTAAGTAATAAGCTACGATTGGATAAAGGGTTATTCCAGATATAAATGTAAAAATGTATAAGAATGAATAAGAAATTGCCTTTTTGCGTCTGAAAAAGAAGGCAACCATGAGCATGACAAATTCTAAAATAGCTAATGGCATAAATAGGCTAGATGGAACAAATACTCCTGCCATTGTACCCAAGAAAGCAATCGCAAGCGAAAGGGCAAATGTTCGTAAAACAGATGGCAAAAATTCAGTAGATGTTTGAGTATACAAATTTTTCACCTCAAAAATTATTTATTACTAACATATACGTTGATATGGTCAAGATGTTTCATTTTTTCTTAAAAAATCTTTATCTTCTTTCAATAAATCGCGAATTTCTGCTAAAAGCTCTTCCGTTCGGTCCACTTTCGCAACAACCGCTGCTGGTTCCTCTTTCTTTTTAAAACGGTTTAGGAACTTCACAAATAGGAAAATGGAAAAAGAAATGATTAAGAAATCAACAACCGTTTGGATAAATTTACCATATGCTAATTTTCCATAGGCAAGATCAGAAAAATCAAAATCAACGCCTCCAATGATTACCCCAACTAAGGGCATAATTATATCGGCGACAAGAGAAGATACTATTTTTCCAAATGCTGCACCGATAATAACCCCGACGGCTAAATCAATGACATTGCCCTTCATGGCAAATTGTTTAAATTCATTCCACATAAAAAACATCCTCCAAACTCACTTTTTACTTAATTGTACATTGTAGCGATAAACCAAGTAAAATAGCAAACAATTTATCATGAAATTAAGTTCATCTTTATTGCTTTTACTGCTGCATCAATCCGGTTCTTTGCAGCTAATTTTTGAATGATGATAGAAATATAATCACGAACCGTATAGCTGCTTAGGTGAAGAACCGTTGCAGCCTCATTGATAGATGCACCCTCGGCGATCAATTTTAAAACTTCTTTCTCACGTTGTGTTAAGACGCCATTGGAGTTCGCAAATTGTTGAAGTGCCTCATCCCCAATAGAAAAAAGCAATTCCCCTGCATAATGCCCAAATTTTATTAATGTGGCCAAGGTTTGAATAGAAACTTTAAATTGAGACTCTTCCCCTTTGTCCAAAAGGGCAATTCCGATCAGTTTGCTTTTTGTTGGGACAAATATTGGTAATATCACTAGTGACTTTAATTTATATTCCTGGACATATTTTTTAGGTAACACTTCAGCAGCATCTGCAAAATAAAGGGGCTGAGAATGATTTAGTGTATGAAAATATTTTTTTAGTAGGGGGAGCTTAAATAATTCTTCCCTAATTTGCTGAATAGTGGGGTTGCTTACATTATATCCAGAAACTCCGATTCCTTTGTCCTCGTATGGATTATATAAAAATAGGGCACAGCGATTAAAAGGCATATATTCTACTAAACCTTTAGTAATCGCCTTAACCGCCTCATCCGCACCTCGGGTACGTAGCAAGTGCTGTAAGAAGAGAAGTGATGCATCTTTCCATTCCATCTTACTTTCAAGATGATGTAGTTTTAGCTGGCGTAAATACATCCCCCTAATAAATTCAATTTCATGATTGCTGATAGGATAGTCTTTATGTAGCAGACCTATTATCAGGGTGTCATTCAAACAAGGAATTTGGACAATGGAAGCCTCGTCGCTGCTTGTTCCTAATAGTCTGGCAATCGCTGTTGATAAGTGGTCGATTTGACTTGCCTTTAAACCTTTGGACATTTCAATTAAAGGGGTATCTACATGATTTAGTTCAGAACAGACAACACTATCCACCTGATAATCATCCTGTCCCTTGTTAACGACAGCTATCCAATTGATTGGAATGACGTTAGTAGCGATAATAGTTTTTATCCATTTCTCATTCCGATCTTCTATATCTTGTGTTAACAACGTCTGGTCAAGTATTTTCGAAAAAAAGGATTGGACTGCTTGATGATCGAGAAATGTTGAAGATTTATTTTCAGATAACAGCTTATGAAATATATTTTCAATCGTTGTTAACAAGAATATTGACTCATTTTCATCATATTTGGAGGCGAAACGATTTTTCCATTCAGCAAGCAGGGAAAGAATGAAGGAGTCTACACTAGGGATTTTATCGTTAAGTACTTGTTGGAAGGCAATCTGGATTAGACAATCAAATTCATCCACTAAACTGTCCTTTCGGTATTTTAATGTGGATAGAACTTCCTTCCATTCTTTCATAAATGGTTTATTAAGCCCAATAAGGATGGATAGTCCTTTTTGAATAAGCTGTTCCACTTTGTGCTCCATGTTGGTTCCACCTCCACCAATAACCGTTTTAATATTCTTCGGTATAATTTTTTTCGATATGTCCGTAGTAGTAATCCGTACCCGACATTTGACGGGGTACAAGATTTTATACGATATATTTCGTGATTGTGGCGGTGAAATAACCGTAGTAAGGTATTAAAAAGAATATTATTAAAAAATTCAGAAAGTAGGTGAGCGATTATGGAAAATTCAATTCAGCTTGTTGAGGGGATGACAAGTAAAAGGGTTTTCTGGTCAGCATTAGGGTCGGGAATTCTGGTATTAGCGCTGCTATTAGTCTCATTTGGGATTTCGGGAGTAGCATATGCTGTCCCAATTGCTGGTGTGGGCGACTTTTATGTAGAGTTTGATAAATTGGAAGGGAATGGCTACACCTTTTTTCCAAAAATGGGTGAAACAAGCAGTGAAGATTCGGCTCCACAAGGCACAAATTTAATAGAAAATTTGACAATTGATAAGTTGCAATTATACAAGGATTTCAAGGTGGGCGGACATTGGATCCGAGTCAAGATTACCGCCTCCAAACCTGTACAGATTACCGGACTGCAGCACGATGCGAGTCTTATTGAAGCCGATGCAAAATTCCAAAACTTAGCGCTAAAAGAAAATCATAGCGATGATTGGCAAAAACAATTCCAACAAACCTCCTCGAAAATTACCTTAGAGCATGCAAAGCTTAAAACACACTATCTGTTTCAGAAAACGATTAATATGAACGGGATGAGGCTGACAGTTGAAAAGATTAATAAGAAATAAGGAATGGAGGAAAGTAGATGGGATTTACTAAATGGCGAAAAAGCCGACCGCTGTGGGGTGCTTTGATTACCATAATCAGCGGACTCATGATTTCATGGGTGCCTTTAAACCTATATTTAAGTACATTCCTTCCAGGGTCGATAGCTATCATAGGCTTACTTTTTGGCGGACTACTTATATTGATTGGAATTGTGGCCATATTCTTTCCAAATGCTTCCAAAATTCTAGGAATCTTTACTATTTTTCTATCAATACTTTCTGTTATTGGAGCATTAGGAGGGTTTCTTTTTGGCACGATATTTGGCATCTTCGGGGGAGCATTGCTGATGGCCTGGAGTCTGGCGCCAGTCAAAGTAAAAGTAACACCTCCAACTGAGATGGAAAAAATGGCCCAGACTTTCTAAAGGAGACCAAAAAATGTGGTGGAAAAGTAAGATGATCTTATTAAGCTTATATCTCCCGTTGATGTTATTAACAATTTTCGCTAATGGTGGAGCAGTTAAGGCGGAAGAACAAACTACAGATGGTTTTGTAATTGAGGCAGACCGAGTCGTTGGTTCCGGTATGACTGCAAACATCATTAAACAAGAAACCTCTACAAATAGTGGTAAACTAATGCTGCGTTTTCATTATAAATCCGCAATAATTTATGGAATGAAATTAACCAAGCAGGTAAATTCCCCAAAGGGTCCTGTAAGTATTAGTTTAAAAGCAAATGGACCTGTTAGTGTAAGGAATATGACTGTTGATACATCGGCTTTTGTCTTTAAAGGGGCTTGTGTAAAGGCATCAGAAACTGTTCCAGAGCTTGGGATGGAGCAGGTGGTCATGGTGGCTCATTTCATGGAATCAGAGAATAGTATTATTAAGCAGTTAGTTCTTAATACGGTTTCCGGTCAATCGACTGCACCCAAGCCCGAAAGGCTGAAAATTATTCAAGATTTAAGCTCCCTTCCACTTCATCAATTGGATAAAGAGCTTGATAAAATTTCAAGTGGACATATGCCTCTCACGTGTGAAGAGGGTTCCAAAATAGTGGAGTCACCTGATGCGATTGGAAAAATCACTGAACCGGTTGAAGATGTGATGGAAGTCGTGACCAAACCATTAAAAACGATTCCAAAACCATTGGAACCGATAGTAGATCCACTCAAGCCAATAGTGAAGCCTTTAGAACCAGTAACAGAACCACTTGAGCCAGTTTTGAAACAGCTCGAGACTCCAACGAAAAAGTTTGAGACGGTTTTGAAACCACTTAAGCCTTTAACAAAGTCGCTTGACCCAGTAGTCAGCGGAACTACGGAAAAGGTGGAACAGATTGTAAAATCCGTTTGTGAACAAATGGAGGATGCAAAGGGAGTAATTAATAAGGAACTGGCCCTGTCTCTAATTAATGAAGCCATTGAAAAGAAAATATTATTGAGTAGTGTCTGCCGTGGTGACACATCACTGACAACAGAACTTCAAAGCTTAGAAGAGGGTTTATTAAAATCACTCGGTCTTATTGATTTAATAGGAAAAGTCGTACCTGAGGATCCAATTGAACAGTTGAATAAAATGCGTGAAAAAGTTGCAAAGGAAAAGGAGGGAGCCATTATTTTTTCACCATAGAAAAAAGAGCAGGGAGTCCCTGCTCTTTTTGTGCTTAGATTAGAAAGCCCAGTTTCCGCCTCGAAATACGGGTTCTGTTTTGCCATCAGCGGTGATTCCATCGATGTCCATCTCCGTGGAACCAATCATGAAATCAACGTGAGTGATACTTTCGTTCAGACCGTTCTCTTTCAATTCTTCGGAAGACATTTTCTTGCCGCCTTCGATACAAAAAGCATAGGCACTGCCGATCGCTAAATGGTTTGAGGCATTTTCATCAAACAGTGTATTGAAGAACAGGACATTTGATTGGGAAATGGGTGAGTTATATGGTACAAGTGCAACCTCCCCAAGATAATGTGAGCCTTCGTCTGTATCGACAAGACGCTTAAGGATCTCTTCGCCTTCTTCGGCCTTTACCCCAACAATTTTTCCATTTTCGAACGTAATCGAAAAGCGGTCAATAATATTTCCACCATAGCTTAAAGGCTTTGTGCTAGCAACTGTTCCATTAACACCAGTTTTATAAGGAACAGTGAACACTTCCTCTGTCGGCATGTTGGCCATAAACTCGAAGCCTTTCTCATTTACACTGCCTGCGCCCACCCAGATGTGTTTTTCAGGAAGTTCAATTGTTAAATCCGTACCAGGGGCAGTGTAATGGAGCTTTTGGTATCTTTTTTCATTTAAATAATGAACTTTTTCATGAAGGGTTTCATCATGTTTTTTCCAAGCTTCTACTGGATTTTCAACGTCTGCACGCACGGCTTTGAAAATCGCATCCCAAAGTTTGCTTACTTGGTTTTCAGCAGGCTCATCCGGGAAAACTTTAGCTGCCCATGCCGGAGCGGCAGCTGCAATAACAGTCCAACTCACCTTATCTGATTGTGCTGCCTTCCGGTAATTCGCCAGTGCTTTTCCAGCAGCTTTATTGAAGTTGGCAATCCGTTCTGGATTCACGCCTTTTAGCAAATCAGGACTAGTCGAAATAACCGACATAAAGGCAGCGCCTTGATCGGCTAGATCATCCATTTCTTTGGCACGCCAAACAGGGTACTCAAGGAATGCCTCATCGGGAGCTAAGTCATATTTTGTTCTCGTAACGGTATCGTCGTTCCAGTTAACGATGACATTTTGTGCACCAGTTTCGTATGCCTTTTTAACAATCAGACGAACAAATTCGGCCGCATCTAAGGTGGCGTTTACGACTAAGGTTTGACCTTTCTGAACATTTACGCCCACTTTAACGGCTAGTTCAGCATATTTTTCAAGGCTTTTTTGAAATTCACTCATATGTACGTCTCCTTTTCATCTGGATCTTCCTTTATTGTAGCGTTTCCAATTGGAAAAAGAAACTGAAAGCCATTAAGCAAAAGGCTACCTGATAAAAACAAAAAAACAGTAAAGATTTTCATCTTTACTGCAACTTGCTGCCGTATACTTTTATATTTAAATAAACACCTGCGGAAAATAGGACTAAAAATGTAATAATTCCTGACAATGAAGTTGGAGCCATGAACTGGGATAATTCCATTGTTTCCACCGCCCTTATAATATTAACTTTTGTAAGTTAATTATAATACAAATTAGGTAAATGTGAACATTTTGTACAATTTTCTATGATTTATTGACATGCGATAGCATTTTCTAGGATCTCGCACCTTCCGCTCCAATCACTTATCGGACAACTCATTTTGTTAGTCTTGATTTTTTAAGGCTTGTTTCAGTAAATCACCTAAGCTTGTTCCAAAATCCTCTTTTTGCGTATATTTCTGGACAAGTTTTTGTGCTTCTTTCTTATTAACTGCTTTTTTCTTGTCTTCTGCTTTTTCAACGACATTGCATCGGCGGCATTGGAAGTAGGCGCCTGCTTTCCCGTCATGAATCTCCATTTTTTTATGGCACTGTGGACAGCGGCGATTAGAAAGCTTCGGGTCCTTTCTTTTCCGAAATGAACACTCAGGACTTGAGCAAACAAGAATTTTCCCATCCTTTGTATTTCTTTCCTTTAAGAATTCGTTACATTCTGGACATCTCGAGCCGGTTAAATTGTGAGCCCGGTACGTTTTGTCGCTCGTTTTTATTTCGGAAACCAGCTGCTCTGTTTGACGGCGAATTTTTTGTAAAAAGGCTTTTGGGTCTGCCTTTCCTTTTGAGATTCGTTCCAGTTCCTGCTCCCATTTGGCCGTCAGTTCCGGTGACTTTAATTCATCATTGACAAGGTCGATTAGTTGTTTGCCTTTTTTCGTTGGATGAAAGCGTCCATTTTGTCGTTCAACGACTTCTGTTTCCACAAGCCTTTCAATAATTTCTGCTCTGGTTGCTGGGGTTCCTAAACCGAATTTCTCCATTTGAGCTAGAACATCTGCTTCAGAATAACGCTGCGGCGGTTCGGTCCATTTTTGGTTCATGGAGCTATTTTTAACCGTAAAGGACTGACCTTGAGCTAATTTTTGCAGGCCAGTTACAGCATGTTCAGTATCTTCTTTTCCTAAGACTTTCTTAAAGCCCAAATCGATTACATTTGTTTCTTTTGCTGTAAATGTCTCACCTTCTACCTTGAAGGTAGCCTGAATGGTTTCATATTCATAAGCAGGTAAAAACAAAGCTAAGAACCGTCTAGCAATAATATCGTATAGTTTTCTTTCATCTGAATCGAGCTCACTAAGATTCAGCCGTTGTTCCGTAGGAATAATGGCATGGTGATCCGATACCTTTTCATTGTTAAAAACGCGTTTGGCAAGTACTATACCCCTATTTGCAAGAAGAGGGCGGACCTCATCCTTATATCCAGAAGCCATTCCTTGCAGGCGGTCTGTCATTGTGTTCATCATATCTGTTGTTAAATAGCGTGAATCGGTTCTTGGATAAGTAACTAATTTGTATTGCTCGTAAAGACGCTGTAAAACGGTCGAAGTCTTTTTTGCAGAAAAACCAAATCGCTTATTGGCATCACGCTGTAGCTCTGTTAAATCATAGGGTAGAGGCTGCGGCTCTGATTTTTTCTTTCTCTCAATTTTTTCAAGCACAGCTTTTTTCCCATTGATTTTAGATTGGATCGCTTCCGCTTTTACTTTATCGAAAAGGCGCTTTTCATTGTCTCGTTCCCAATCAGTTGAAAGCGGGCCGATTTCTGCCCGAATTGTCCAATATTCCTCTGGTACAAAAGATTGAATCTGCTGCTCACGCTCAAGAGCAAGTGCAAGCGTAGGGGTTTGAACTCGACCTGCAGATAGAGGATCCTTGTATTTGGTGGTCAATGCTCTTGTCACATTTAGACCAATTAACCAATCAGCCTCTGCTCGGCAAACTGCTGAATGGTAGAGGTCCTCAAACTGTTTGCCTGGTTTTAATTGTTTGAACCCATCCTTTATAGCCTTATCTGTTTGTGAAGAAATCCATAATCTCTTTAAAGGTTTGTTCCAGTGGAGCTTTTCAAGAATCCAGCGGGCAACTAGTTCGCCTTCACGACCTGCATCCGTTGCAATGATACATTCGTTAATATCTTTCCGTTTGGCTAACGCTTCAATGGCTCGGAATTGATGGTTTGTTTGCTTCATAACCATCAGGCCCATTTTTTGTGGAATGATCGGTAAATCTTCCAAATTCCATGTTTTATATTTTGTGTCATAATGCTCAGGCATTTTTAATTCAATTAAGTGTCCAAGGGCCCATGTGACAATATATTGATTGCCTTCCATATAGCTTTTATGTTTTTGATTGCAGCCAAGGACACGAGCTAGTTCACGGGCCACACTTGGCTTTTCTGCAAGTACGAGAGATTTCATAATTACTCCTTTCGGGTAAATCCAATTTGACCTTTTTATAGTATAACGGAACTTTCCTTTATTTTAAATCGTTGTAGCTCATACGCCGCTAAACCGGCAATTCCGCTTTTCATTATTATCGTACTAAAGTGTTATCGTGCTAAAATTCAGAAAATTAAATTGACAGATAAGCTTCACATCACATACAATAATTATCATAAAGATAGTTAAAGAATGGAATGATCCCATGAGGCATCTAATAATATTCAATCAATTAATCATAAAAGAGGCTGGACTCCAAATCAATTAGATTCGGAATCCAGCCTCTTTCTTTATTATACTACAGTGGTAGAGGAGAGAGACAATATGATCACACTTACAGGTGGAAGCTTAACATTAGAGCAGATGAAAGGTGTATTATATGGCAAGCAAAAGGTTAATGCTTCAGACAAGAGTATGGAAGCAGTCAAGAAGAGCCGTGAAGCAGTAGAAAGAATTGTATCAGAATCAAAGGTAGTTTATGGAATTACGACTGGATTTGGAAAATTCAGCGATGTACTCATCGATAAGAATCATGTTCAAGACCTGCAGCTTAATTTAATTCGTTCCCATGCATGCGGGGTAGGCGAACCTTTTCCGGAAATTGTTTCTAAAGCGATGGTCCTTCTCCGTGCTAACGCACTACTAAAGGGCTTTTCCGGGGTCAGACCTATTGTCATTGAAAAGTTATTAGAGTTAGTGAATAAAGATATCATTCCTGTCATCCCACAGCAAGGTTCCCTTGGTGCGAGCGGTGATTTAGCCCCGCTTTCTCACCTTGCCTTAGTTCTAATTGGGGAAGGAGAGGTATTTTACAAAGGGAAGCAAATCGATGCTTTTGATGCGCTCCAGTTAGAAGGGATTTTACCCGTAACATTAGAAGCAAAAGAAGGTCTAGCTCTAATTAATGGTACCCAAGCGATGACAGCAATGGGTGTTATTGGTTACTTGGAGGCAGAACAGTTAGCACATGAAAGTGAGCTGATTGCTGCAATGACAATGGAAGGGTTAAACGGAATTATCGATGCATTTGCAGAAGAAGTTCATGTCGCAAGGGGATACAAACAGCAGATTGACACAGCAGAGAGAATTCGTCGTTATTTAAGCGATAGTTTATTGACAACACAGCAGGGCGAGTTACGGGTTCAAGATGCTTATTCTCTCCGCTGCATTCCACAAGTTCACGGGGCATCATGGCAGGCCTTGGATTATGTGAAAGAAAAATTAGAGATCGAAATGAATGCAGCAACGGATAATCCATTAATTTTTGATGATGGAGAAAAGGTGATTTCTGGGGGGAACTTCCACGGGCAGCCCATAGCTTTTGCGATGGATTTTATGAAGATTGCGGTAGCGGAACTAGCAAATATCTCGGAAAGACGAATTGAAAGATTAGTCAATCCACAGCTTAATGATTTACCGGCTTTCCTAAGTCCTGAACCTGGTTTGCAATCGGGTGCAATGATTATGCAATATGCGGCAGCAGCGCTTGTTTCAGAAAATAAAACACTCGCACATCCTGCCAGTGTCGACTCGATTCCCTCTTCCGCAAACCAAGAGGACCATGTAAGTATGGGAACAATTGCTTCTAGGCATGCTTATCAAATTATCCAGAACGCACGCAGAGTTATCGCAATTGAACTAATTTGTGCCATGCAGGCGGTAGAAATTCGCGGGATCGAAAAAATGGCATCTCATACCAGGGTTTTTTATGATAAGGGCCGCGAACAGATAGCTTCGATTAAACAAGACAGGGTGTTTTCCAAGGACATCGAAAAAGCAGCTAAATGGCTTAAAACAATTGAATTTTCACATTTTATTAGAAATTTAAGTATGGAAAAAGGCCAATTCTAGGGATATAAAATATATAAAGGCGTGAATGCATAAATATATAGAAAAATCTATACCAAAACATAATTGAGCAATGATGTTACTGGTTTTAGGTTTTATTATATATACGAAAAGTCATACGAAATTTTATTAATAAAAGGCGAGGTTTATTATTTTTAGCCGTTCTCTTTTGGAGTATCCGCAAAGGAAATAGCAAAAATAAGGGATAAATCTTTTATTATGATTTATCCCTTATTTATATGAAGAGACTACTTAGTAGGAATTGGTATGCAAAGCTGTTTATTGGGGCTGTATATTATAATAGAGCGATTGCAACTATTTCTACATTAGTGTTGGTTTTACAAAAACACGGGTTATATGTACGCAAATGAATCCGTTGTAATGCCATAGCTCCAGGTAGTGTGGAGACAAATATTGTTTCCTATATGACTCAGTAACTGGAAGGCAACTTACCCGACGAGGCGTTGCCTTTTTGCATTTCTTGATACTGATGAAGCTAAATAAGTTTATAACTTCATCATAAATATCTATTAGGATATCTTAAATACAAATTTATAGTGAAGTGTTGATAAGATTTTGGTAATATATTTATTAAGTTAATGTTATGAGTGGTTGTAAGGGGATGAAATGGTTTGATAAAGGAAAAGCGTATTAAAAAAATTTATGAATATGTTATTGAGCAACAATCTGCATCATTAGACGAATTGGTGTTAGTTTTTGATGTATCGAAAAACACAATCAGGCGTGATATTCAAACACTAGTGGAACGCGGAGAATTGAAAAAAGTTTATGGCGGTGTATCTGTCATTCATAAGAAACTGGAGTCATTTCAAGACAGAAAAATACGCAATCAAGAACAAAAAGCATCTATTGTAAAAAAAGCAGCCAGCTATGTGAAAGATGGTGATATTATTTTTATAGATTCAGGAACTACAATGATTGAGATGTTCAAATATATAAAGGACAAGAACTTGACAATTTTTACGAATAGTATTGATTGTATTGTTCGTGCTCTTCCGTTCGACCATTTAAATGTTATTTCAATCGGGGGGTTACTGGATCGAAAAACCGATTCGTTCGGTAATCCACACAATAACAATATGGACTTTCTAAGTAATTACAATATTAAGAAAGCCTTTATGGCATCTACTGGTATCTCCCTAACCAACGGGGTAACTAACGCCTCCCCACTTGAGAATGAATTAAAAAAGGTAATTGTTAAAAGAAGTTCAGAGGTTTATTTATTGGTTGACCACGATAAATTCGATAAATATGGGTTAATGACTTATTGCGGTTTAGGTGCTATTGATTATCTAGTTACTGATAGGCTTCCTAATGCAACATATAGAGAATATGCTAAAAAAAATGCCATCCGACTTGTGATTACTCAATGAAAATTGGAATAGTGTTGGCGTTAATTAATTACTTCTTTGACTTATTAAAGAAAATATTTCATCCTTTTTATAAAAATATAATGAAGTTTTGGTTATTTGTTGGTACTATGGAGATAGAATAAATATAATGTAAGCGATAACAGTGAATTAGGGTGAATTGAAATGATTAAAGAAATACGCATCAAAAAAATAAATGAATATGTAATTGAACATCAATCTGCGTCTTTGGACGAATTAGTAACAGCTTTTGATGTATCTAAAAATACAATTAGACGTGATGTTCAAGAGTTAGTTGATCGGGGAGAACTAAAAAAAGTTTATGGAGGAGTATCGGTAGTTCATAAAAAACTTGAATCTTTTCAAGATAGACAAATACGTAATCAACAACAAAAGGTATTAATTTCGGAGAAAGCATCGTGTTATGTAGAAGATGGAGATTTTATCTTTATCGATTCAGGTACCACTACCATTGAAATGTTTGATTATCTAAAGGACAAAAATCTGACTATTTTTACGAATAGTATTGACTTTATCGTTCGTGCCCTTCCAGTTGAGAATTTAAATGTTATCTCTGTCGGAGGGATGCTTGACCGTAAAACCAACTCATTTGTTAATTCTAGAAATATGGGCTTGTTTAAAGATTACAATATTAAGAAAGCCTTTATGGCTTCTACGGGTATCTCTTTGGTTAATGGAGTAACAAACGCTTCCCCTTTGGAAAGTGAATTAAAGAAGACGATTGTTAATCGGAGCTCGGAGGTCTATCTATTGGTAGATCACGCTAAATTCGATAAATATGGATTAATGACCTATTGCGGTTTAGATGAGATTGATTATTTAATTACCGATCAACTACCGAATGATACTTATCAAGAATATGCTAAGAATAACAATATTCAGCTTGTTATAGCTGAATAGCATATTCTTTCGAAAATCCCTTTCTTTTTGGATCATTCCATGTAAGGAGGGTTTTTTTTATTCTCGCTTTTTTCTGTAAAAATAATAAAAAAATATTGATTATTGGTACTGTTGGTATTAATATGTACTTATAGATAACCAAAAGTTAACCAACAGTTCATAAAGTGTTGAGTTCTGCGCTAGTTAAAATGAAAGCGCTTTGGGATTTCGAATTTGTATTTATCCAAAAGAATCATAGAAATAGATTAGTGGATTACATGCAAATCGAATTAGTGTTATTTACTTTTGGCTTGAATTAAAAAACATGGGACACACATTTTGTAGCGAAAGAAAGGGGAAATTTAGAATGCGTTTAGCGTACGATCCGTCACATTATCGTGACAATTCTAATTTAAAAGATACTATCGATGCAGTTGCCAGATTAGGGTATGAATGGGTGGAGTTATCTCCACGTAAAGATTTTATTTGGTTTAATCAATACCCAAAGGTTGATAAGCAGCTGATAAAAGATTTGAAAAAATATTGTTCAGATGCCGGCGTTCAAATCTCTTCCGTACTTCCTGTTCAACAATGGTCTTCGCCAAACGAAGAAGTACGCCAAGCTGCAGTAAGAAATTGGAAACGTTGTATTGAAATCACTTCTGAATTAGGAGTAGATTTAATGAACAGCGAATTTGCCGGCGACAAAAGCCGTCCAGTTGAAAGTGAAGCTGCTTTTGTAAAATCAATGGAAGAGCTAATGCCAATCTTTGAAAAAGAAGCTATTAAACTAAATTTACAATCTCATCCTCATGATTTTATTGAGTTGAACATAGAAGCAATTCAAATGATTCGTGCACTTGATAAAGATTGGATTAAGTTGGTATATTCGGTAGCACATGCTTTCTTTTATGATGATGGTATTGGTGATGTAGCCAAACACTTAGATGAAGCAGGAGATTTACTCGCACATGTCCTAATAGCTGATACGCTAAATCATAAAGCGGCATTTGGATTACGTTATATTGTTAATCCGCCTGATGCAAACGTAACAATCCATCAACATTTGAATCCTGGTCAAGGGGAAGTAAACTTTGATGCATTATATCGGAAATTAAGAGAAATGAAATTTGATGGAATTGTAACCAATTCAGTATTCGCGTATCCTGATAAACCAGAGTGGTCCAATGAAGTAACATTGAAATCCATTAAAGAAGGATTATATATTTAGACGCGCACTACATCCTTTAGCATTTGATTGAAATACCGATTTTAATTAAAAAAATTCATAAATAAAAAGCCTTTTCTCAGTGATTATGAGGAAGGGCTTTTTTGATTTCAGCCTTATTATTATAAATCTGTGTGTCATTGGGCTCCAAGGTATTTCAATTATTTAAAGTAAGATGAAATTATTGATTGAATCCCAAATTAATAATATGATATAATCATCATATTACCAACATATACTCAATAGTTAATAAGTAGTTGGTGTGATGATTAAACCAATTGGAGGGGATCAAATGCCGTTAATTAGATTTGATTTAATAGAAGGTCGAAATGAAAACGAGTTGAAACAATTACTAGACGTTTCTCACCGGGCTGTTGTTCAGGCCTTTGGAGTCCCTGAAAGAGATCGTTACCAAATCGTAAATCAGCATCAAGCAAATGAACTAATTATTCAAGACACAGGTTTAGGATTTGAAAGAAGCCGCAATGTAGTGATTGTATCTGTCACAAGTACCCAAAGAAGTGAAAAGCAAAAGAAGGATTTTTATAAACTATTAGCACAAGGGTTAGCAGAAAATTGTGGAATCGAACCAAATGATATTATGGTCTCCATTGTTACGAATGGGGCAGCTGACTGGAGCTTTGGTTTCGGGGAAGCTCAGTTTTTAACGGGTAAACTATAATCAAAACTTCCAAAATAATCTTAAAATAACAGTTGACTGAAAGCGTTTTTAGTATTAAGATGTAATCAAACATAACCAAAAGATAACCAATATATCACAAAAACTTAAGTGTAATTTACCAGTTTTATTAGTCTGATAGAGGATCTTACATTTTAAAGTACTCAAAAACTACGATGAATTTATTCTTAAGGAGGAAGCAAATATGACAAATGTAATGGTGAAAGTAGAAAAACTAAAAAATTATATCAATGGTGAATGGGTCGAAAGTAAAACGACGCAATTTGAGGATGTCTACGATCCTGCTAAAAAAGAAATTATTGCCCAGGTTCCTCTTTCAACAAAAGAAGAGATTGATTATGCTGTAGAAGTGGCAGCAAAGGCATTTGAAAAGTGGAAAAACGTACCTGTGCCAAAGCGGGCGAGAATCTTATTTGATTTCCACCAACTTTTACAAAAAAATAAAGAAGAATTAGCTCGTATTATCACCATAGAAAATGGTAAAAACCTATCTGAAGCATTAGGTGAAGTAGGACGCGGAATTGAAAATGTGGAATTTGCTACAGGTGCCCCTACACTCATGATGGGAGATTCACTTACTACAATTGCAACAGATGTAGAAATCACTAATTATCGGTACCCAATTGGTGTTGTTGGAGGAATTACACCATTTAACTTCCCGATGATGGTACCATGCTGGATGTTCCCAATGGCCATTGCCGTAGGTAATACATTCGTTCTTAAACCATCTGAAAGAACACCATTATTAGCTCAAAAATTAGCTGAGCTATTAGAAGAAGCTGGTCTTCCTAAAGGAGTCTTCAACATTGTTCATGGTGCACATGATGTTGTAAATGGACTTTTAGACCACCCAGAAGTGAAAGCTATTTCCTTCGTTGGTTCAAAGCCTGTCGGAGAATATGTATATAAACGCGGAAGTCAAAACCTAAAACGTGTTCAAGCCTTAACAGGTGCTAAAAACCATTCAGTCGTTTTAAATGATGCTGATTTAGAACTTGCTACAACAAATGTTATTGCTTCTGCCTTTGGTTCGGCTGGTGAACGCTGCATGGCTTGTTCTGTTGTAACCATAGAAGAAAGCATTGCAGATGCATTTCTTGATAGATTAGTAGAAAAAGCAAAAGAAGTAAAAATCGGTCATGGCTTAGATGAAGGCGTATTCCTAGGTCCAGTGATTCGTGAACAAAATCAGCAGCGGACATTAGGCTATATACAAAAGGGTATTGAAGAAGGGGCTAAATTAGTATGTGATGGCCGCGAAAATCTACCTGAAGAAGGATATTTTGTAGGACCAACTATTTTTGATGATGTAACAACAGATATGGCCATCTGGAAAGATGAAATTTTTGCGCCAGTCCTATCAATCGTTCGTGTTAAAAACTTAAAAGAAGCGGTGGAAACAGCCAATCAATCAGAATTTGCAAATGGTGCATGTCTCTATACATCAAACGCTTCGGCCATTCGTTACTTCCGTGAAAATATTGATGCAGGTATGCTTGGAATTAACCTAGGTGTCCCAGCGCCAATGGCATTCTTCGCATTCTCGGGCTGGAAATCTTCCTTCTATGGAACATTACCAGCAAACGGAAAAGACAGCGTCGATTTTTACACCCGTAAAAAAGTAGTTACAGCAAATTATAAAGCACCATCATTTGAATAAGTTACGAACATCTGTAACATTCGGCTATTATCCTGCTAATGATGGCTAGGATAATAGCCATTAATAGAATTTACATAAATAGGAGGAAACTACAAAGTGAGTAAATTGCTCCGAAAACCAAATCTTAAAGAAACGTCACCAGGTGTAACCATCGTTCATGAAGTAACAAGTGAAAATTCTTCATTAGAATATGTGGGGTTTAAATTAATCGACCTTACTCCAGGTAGTACATATACAGAGGAACTAGGAAAAGTAGAATGCTGCATTGTTGCCCTAACCGGGAAAATCAATGTTTCCGATCATGATAAGGCATTTAAAAATATAGGTACTAGAGAAAGTGTATTTGAAAAGAAACCAACAGATAGTGTTTACGTATCGAATGATCGTTCTTTTGAGGTGGGGGCTGTGAGTCAAGCTCGTGTTGCTCTTTGCTACTCCCCATCTTTTAAACAATTGCCTACTAAGTTAATTAGAGCGGAAGACAATGGAATTGAAAATAGAGGGAAATATAGCAATAAGCGTTTAGTGCATAATATCTTACCAGATTCAGACCCTTCTGCAAATAGTTTACTGGTTGTTGAAGTATTCACAGAAAGCGGAAACTGGTCAAGCTATCCGCCGCATAAGCATGATCAAGATAACCTGCCGAATGAATCATTTTTAGAAGAAAGCTACTATCATGAAATGAACCCGCGCCAAGGATTTGTCTTCCAACGTGTCTACACAGATGACCGTTCCCTTGATGAAACAATGGCGGTTGAGAATGGCGACGTAGTGTTAGTACCTGCTGGTTACCATCCAGTTGGGGTTCCTGATGGTTATGAATCCTATTACCTCAATGTAATGGCAGGTCCAACACGCATTTGGAAATTCCACAATGAACCAGCGCATGAATGGATTATAAACCGTAAATAAGAGGAGATGTTATGAAAAAATGAAACTTCAATTTCATTCTGATAGAGAATTTGACCTTATTGCCATCGGCCGTGCATGTATCGACTTAAACGCAGTGGAATATAACCGTCCAATGGAAGAAACGATGACATTTAAAAAATATGTAGGCGGTTCACCAGCCAATATTGCAATTGGATCCTCGAAGCTTGGACTAAAAACAGGATTTATCGGCAAACTTGCCAATGATCAGCACGGACGTTTTATTGAGCAGTATATGCATGGTGTTGGCGTGGATACATCCAACATGGTCGTTGATCAAGAAGGTCATAAAACAGGTTTAGCTTTTACAGAGATTAAGAGTCCGGAAGAATGCAGTATCTTAATGTACCGTGATGAAGTAGCTGACCTTTATTTACAGCCATCTGAGGTAGATGAAGACTATATTAAAAAAGCAAAAGTTCTTCTTGTTTCAGGTACAGCTTTAGCAAAAAGCCCTTCCCGTGAAGCAGTTTTAAAAGCCATTCATATAGCCAAAAAACATGACGTGAAAGTTGTTTTTGAATTGGACTATCGTGGATATACCTGGGTATCACCTGCAGAAACATCTGTTTATTATTCCTTAGTGGCGGAGCAGGCAGATGTTGTGGTAGGTACACGTGATGAATTCGATGTGATGGAAAACGTGACAGAAGGCAGCAACGCAGTGACTGTTGACCATTTGTTTAAATACTCTCCAGAATTAGTAGTGATTAAGCACGGTGTAGAAGGATCTTATGCGTATTCCAAATCAGGCGAAACATTCAGAGGACGTGCCTATCTAACAAAAGTATTAAAAACGTTTGGCGCAGGCGACTCTTACGCATCTGCCTTCTTATACGCTTTAATTACCGGTAAGGATATTGAAACCGCTCTTAAATTCGGCAGTGCCTCTGCAGCCATTGTGGTAAGTAAACACAGTTCTTCAGAAGCGATGCCAACCGTTACCGAAATTGAACAATTGATAGAAGAAAGATCGGAAAAAGCAGAACAATTAAGCTAGGGGTGAAAATAGCCATGGGGAAAATTAGATTAACAACGGCACAAGCTTTAATCAAATTTTTAAATCAACAATACATCTATGTGGATGGTAAAGAGTCTTTATTTGTTGAAGGGATCTTTAATGTATTTGGACATGGAAATGTTTTGGGGATTGGGCAGGCACTTGAGCAATACTCAGGTCATTTAAAGGTGATTCAAGGCAAAAACGAACAAGGGATGGCACATGCAGCGATCGCGTACAGTAAACAAATGCTTCGTCAAAAGATCTACGCCGTAACCACGTCTGTTGGACCAGGTTCAGCCAACTTGGCTGCAGCAGCCGGGACAGCCTTGGCCAACAACATCCCTGTATTGTTTATCCCGGGTGATACCTTTGCATCCAGACAGCCTGATCCAGTTTTACAGCAAGTAGAACAAGAATATAGCTTAGCTGTAACGACAAATGATGCATTAAAACCAGTCTCCAGATATTGGGATCGGATTACACGGCCTGAACAGTTAATGCCAAGTTTGCTTCGTGCCTTTGAAGTGATGACCGACCAGGGAAAAGCAGGTCCGGCAACGATTTGTATTGCGCAGGATGTAGAAGGGGAAGCGTTTGACTATGATGAAAAATTCTTTGAAAAACGCGTCCATTATGTGGATCGTAAAGCACCAGTTGAGCGAGAACTTAAGGGAGCTGCTGAACGGATCCTTGCAAGCAAAAAACCGGTGATTTTAGTTGGCGGTGGAGCAAAATACTCCCAAGCACGTGATATTTTGGTCTCGCTTTCGGAAAAACATAATATCCCATTAGTAGAAACACAAGCCGGTAAAGCAACAATAGAGTCTGATTTCAAAAATAATCTAGGTGGAATGGGGATTACTGGCACACTGGCAGCCAATAAAGCCGCGCGTCAAGCTGATTTATATATTGGGATTGGAACGAGGTATACAGATTTTGCCACTTCCTCAAAAACGGCATTTGACTTTGATCAAACCAAGTTCCTAAATATCAATGTAAGCCGTCTGCAGGCTTATAAAATGGATGCCTTCCAAGTTGTAGCAGATGCAAAAACAACATTAGAGCAATTGGCGCCATTATTAGAAGGATATGAAAGTGATTTTGGCAGTGAAATTGCTGAATTGAAGGAAGAATGGACTGCTGAACGTGACCGTTTGGGTCAAGTAACATTCAAGCGTGAGAATTTCCTTCCGGAAGTTAAAAATCATTTTTCTCAAGAAGTATTGAATGAATATGCGGACGCACTTAACACAGAGCTTGCTCAGACAACGGCCTTACTAGCCGTGAATGATACCATTTCACCTGATAGCGTGATCATTACGGCAGCTGGGTCCCTTCCGGGAGATGTACAGCGTATATGGAATACGGCTGAACCAAATACTTACAATGTCGAGTACGGCTACTCGTGCATGGGGTATGAAGTATCGGGTGCATTAGGGGTAAAATTAGCGGAGCCAGCGAAAGAGGTATATTCACTTGTAGGGGATGGCAGCTTCCTATTGCTGCATTCTGAATTAATTACGTCTATTCAATATGGACAAAAAATCAATGTTGTCCTCTTTGATAATTCAGGATTTGGATGTATCAACAATTTACAAATGGATCATGGCGGCGGCAGTTATTTCTGTGAATTTAGAACCCATGATAATAAAATCCTAAATATTGATTATGCAAAAGTGGCTGAAGGATATGGTGCAAAGACTTACCGCGTAAATACAGTCGAAGAATTGAAAGCTGCCTTAGAAGATGCCAAGAAGCAAGAAGTCTCTACACTAATCGATATTAAAGTCCTTCCAAAAACAATGACTGATGGCTATGATAGCTGGTGGAATGTTGGTGTTGCAGAGGTATCGAATAAAGAAAGCATCCAAAAGGCATATGAGTTTAGACAACAAAAATTAGAAACTGCAAAACAATACTAAAAATCTAAGAAACGATTTGGGGTTGGATCAAATTCACTTGAATTTGATCCGCCTTAATTAGTTCGAAAATTTAGACAATAAGGGTGGGATGGAAATGATCTCAACAACAAGATTAGTTCCGATGAAAGAAATGCTTGAGAAAGCGAAAAAAGAAAAGTATGCGGTAGGGCAATTTAATATCAACAGCTTTCAATGGGCAGAAGCGATGCTGGAAGCGGCTGAAGAGGAACGGTCTCCTATAATTGTAGCCTCATCCGATAGACTAGTAGATTATTTGGGAGGATTTAAGACTATATCCACGATGGTAAATAGAATTGTAGAAGAAAATAATATTACGGTACCGGTTGCCTTGCATCTTGATCATGGAAAAAGTGTGGAAAGATGTAAAGAAGCCATTGACGCCGGATATACTTCCGTAATGATTGACGGTTCGCACTATTCAATTGAAGAAAACATTGCAATGACAAAGCAAGTGACTGACTATGCCCGACTTCACGGTGTGACAGTGGAGGCTGAGGTCGGAACCGTGGGTGGTAATGAGGATGGTCTTATCGGCGGCATTAATTACGCGGATCCACAGGAATGTTTACGGCTTGTCCAAGAAACAAACATTGATGCACTGGCAGCGGCCCTTGGCTCTGTACATGGGCCATACCAAGGAGAACCAAAGTTAGGGTTCGCTGAAATGAAAGAGATTTCAGAATTAACCAATGTACCGCTTGTATTACATGGCGGTTCAGGCATCCCATTACACCAAATCCATCAAGCAATTGAATTGGGGCATGCCAAAATTAATGTAAATACAGAATGCTTGCAGGCATGGGCAAAAGCCGTCCGAAATGTGCTCGAGAACGATAAAGAAGTGTATGATGCCCGAACCATCCTTACACCAGGTAAGGAAGCTGTTAAAGAAACGGTCAAAGCGAAGATCAGAGAGTTTAAATCAAGCTATAAAGCATAAATTCAACCGGGCGATATTTGCCCGGTTTTTTCTTAAATATCATTAAAAAATGGATGTGGTATGTCTGAGTACATTACGTATGAATAGAAACAAATATCTTTTTATTGTTGTTTCCTTTTTATTGTGGTTTCCACAATTTCTCTATGTTCCCATTTTTTCTCCTTATATGGAAACGTTGGGCGGAAAGTATACATTTATTGGATTCGTATTGAGCAGCTATGGGATTATGCAGCTTTTATGCAGACTTCCGATTGGGATCTTTTCTGATGTAAAGAAAGTGAGGAAACCATTTATCATTTTTGGGATGTTGGCCAGCATGTTAAGTTGTGTGATTTTTTTACTAACAGATAGTTTAGGCTGGATTCTCGCAGCCCGCGCACTTGCAGGAATTTCAGCGGCTACATGGGTCGCATTTACAGTCTTATATCCAAGGTATTTTGCTGATCATGAAGTACATCGGGCAATGGGGAGTATTTCATTTATTGTCGTCCTTGCCCAGTTTTTAGGGATGAGTTTCAGTGGTTCGATCGTAAGTGAATGGGGCTGGAAAGGCCCATTTTGGATAGCTGGATCTTTTAGCATCCTCGGTGTGATCCTATCCCTTTTTATTTATGAACCAAAAGAAGGAATAGAGAGGGAACCGCTAAAGGTGAAGGAATTAGCGACTGTTATAAAAGAACCATCATTGATGAAGGTGGCCCTCTTATCGATTTTGGCACATAGTATTATTTTTTCAACTATGTTTGGATTTACATCCAACTATGCACTAACTATTGGCTTTCATGCAAGTGAGCTTACTTTCATCGTGTTTGCATTTATGATCCCTCATGCTATTGCAACTCTTTTTATAGGGAGAGTACTTGTTCCGCTTTTGGGTGAATGGAATGCCCTAAAAATGGCCTTTTTCTTTGCCTCCGTTTTCACGCTGCTGATTCCGTTCGTTCAGAGTAGAGAGTTATTTTTGGCCGTTCAGATATTTAGCGGATTTTCACTGGGCTTAATTTTCCCGCTGCTGTTAGGATTGGCCATTGAAAAAATTGCATCTGAAAAAAGAGCGACGGCGATGGGTGCCTACCAGGCGATTTATGCTATTGGTATCTTTACGGGGCCATTTTTTGCAGGAATCTTTAATTCGCTTATGGGAATAAAAGCAGGATTTTATTTTGTCGGGGTACTGGGATTAGTGGCTACGCTCCTTATCATTATTTGGGGGAAGAATCATGCAAAATTGGCAGTAGAAAAATCCGTCAAAAAAAGTAAGGCTGGTGCCTAGGAATTGTCGATGTGCCCTTGTATTTTAAAGAAATTAGGATGGAGAGTTTATGAAATATATTGATGTAATTTATGGAGGAAATGTAGAAATAGATCGATAAAGACTTATTACCCCCAAATGCAAGTAATTGATATTAGAAAGTGTACGAGTCCAAGGATATATTTTTTGAGTATAAGGTTAACGTTTCCCCTCGCTCCAATAAATAATGCTAATATTGTTTGTTGTGTAATTTATTTGAAAAAGTCTTTTTAATTAGGAAATACTTATTTCTACTTTTAATAAATAAAGTGTTGACTTGAGTATAAATGGATAATATAATCGTAAAAAAGGGTTAACGTTTACCTAAAAATACTCGTAATTTTCTTTCAGGTATAATCTACATTATTTTATGCTTTAGTGGTTAATAGTTTCCTATATTTATAAAAAAGAAAACGTTTTACTAACGATAATCCAAAAAAGGTAGGGATATATGATGAAAAAGGTTAAAGTTGGGATTGTAGGTTTAGGAAGACTAGGAAGACAACATGCTGAGAATTTAGCGTTTCGTATTCCGAATTGTGAACTATCGGCTGTTTGCAGTGTCATTCCGGAAGAAGTTGAACAAGCCCAAAAGGAATGGAGTATACCATATGCTTATACTAGCTATGATGAAATGCTTAATAATAAAGAGCTGGACGCAATCTTTATTGCTTCTCCGTCAGGGTTTCATTGCGAGCAAATCGAGAAAGCTTTACAAGCCGGTTTTCATGTATTCAGTGAAAAACCGCTTGGATTATATATGGAGGAAGCATTACGTGTTCAAGAAGTAGTGAATAAGCATAAAGAACAAGTTTTCATGCTTGGGTTTATGAGAAGATATGACAAATCCTATGCATATGCGAAAAAGAAAATTGAGGAAGGTAAGATTGGTGAACCATACTTAATTCGCTGCTACGGTTTAGATCCTGCAAAAGCCATAAACGGGTTTATGCAATTTGCCAAGAATAATTACAGTGGTGGTTTGTTTTTAGATATGGCCATTCATGATTTGGATCTTGCCAGATGGTTCCTAAATGTTGAAGCTAAGCAAGTTTGGGCAATTGGCGGCGCCTATGGGTATCCTGAAATAGCCGAGTTGAACGATGCAGAAACAGGGACTGCCTTAGTGAAATTTGAACAAAATAAAATGGGTGTTTTTGTTGCTGGACGTAACTGTACTCATGGATATCATATTGAAACGGAAATCATTGGTACAAAAGGTACATTGCGGGTTGGAACCATTCCTGAAAAAAATATGGTCACGGTATTTGATGAATCCGGGGCTGTAAAGGAATGCTCGGATGGATTTTTGGAGAGATTCGAACAAGCCTATTTAAGTGAGGTCGAAGAGTTTATTTCTTGTGTCAGTGAAAAGAGACAGCCAAATGTTACCGTTGAAGATGGGGTATTATCAACAGCTCTTGGATATGCTTGTAAAGAGTCATACGAAACAGGAGAATTGATCACAGTTCAATCACCTTATAAAATTTCTTCGTCTAATTAAAATAATAAATAAATTGTTTATATGAATAGACAGTTTGCTTTAGCAGTAGCAGCACTGTCTATTTTTCTGACATTATGACTTTGTAGTGTTAAACTGAACAAAAGAGGTTACTGGGAAAGAAGGGTCTATAATGAAGGTAACCATTCATAGCGTCGCTCAGGAAGCAGGTGTTTCGACTACAACTGTTTCGAAGGTGATTAATCATACTGGCAGCATTAGTGAGCAAACCAGAAAAAAAGTATTGGCAGCAATGAAAAAACTTAATTATTCTCCCGATGTAGCTGCTGCCTCGTTAAGAGGAAAACGAACAAAAGCTTTCGGTTTGCTTGTTCCTGATATTTCGAATCCATTTTATGCCGAAATCGCGAGAAGTATTGAAGATCGAAGCCATGAGTCTGGATATAATGTGATGATGTGTAACACAGATAATGATACTGAAAAGGAAAAGAGCTATCTATCACTGCTAACCAGTCAGAGGATAGATGGTCTAGTGGTAGCATCTGCTTTCAGAAGTCCAGATTTACTTGAAGAAATGCTGGATAAAGGATTTCCGATGGTATTAATAGCTTCGGAAATTCCAAAGTTATCCGTAAATACGGTGACAGTGGATGACTATAAAGGGGGATATTTGGCAACTTCCCATTTACTATCCTTGGGCCACAAAAAAATAGCAATCATCATCGAAAATATACGCAGTAATGCCGCAAGGTTGGCTGCATTTAAGGAAGAGATGAAAGAAGCAGACTTACCAATACCAGATGGCTTTATTGTGAAAACAGAAGCCTCCATTCAAAAAGGTTACGAAAGCGGCAAAAAAATTCTCTCAATGAAAGAGAGGCCGACTGCTATTTTTGCGTGCAATGATTTATTAGCAGCGGGTGTTTTACAGGCTGCTAAAGAAGTTGGTTTAAACATTCCAAAAGATTTATCGGTTGTTGGTTTCGATAACACTGTGCTTTCTACCACAACATCCCCAATGTTAACAACCATATCACAGCCGATTAAACTAATGGGAGCGAAAGCGGTTGATTTGTTAATCGGGGAAATGAAGGAGGAAAAGACGAATAAGGAACGTTTGTTACTTTCTCCGGAATTAATTATTCGACAATCAACAGCATCCTTGTCAAAATAAAATTTTTTGAAAGTATAGATTCTCTAACAAAAATAACAGTACAGTTGGACATAAAATTAAACTACCTGTATCCAGCACATGTTCATGTTTTCTGGTGTTCTTAACCAAATGAAAAATCGAGAGTAAAAAAGAGAGATTAGCGTGTAAATGATTACTGTATATCTGAATGTGAACCAGCCTATTCTCAAAAAATAACAAAGAGAATGGGCTGTTTCTTTTATTACATGTCCTTTCGTTCTTCTACCAATATACTCCTCCCCATTGGGTCCTTTTGTTATTTTTAAAGAGATTTTTCTTAAATCGCCTGCTGTTCTTTAATAAAACCTTCAAAAAATTTTCAATAATTAAAAAATGATATTGAATTATTTCAAAAGGGAGGTTAAAATTATTCGAGAAAGCGCTTAACCAACCATCTAATATTAACTTTCTAATAGATTTAAAATAAAGGAAGAAAACTATGAGGAAAATCCGTTGGGGAATAATGAGTGCAGCCAATATAGCGTATGATGAGCTTGTCCCGGCCCTGCTCCGTTCAGATAAAGCCTGCGTTGTAGCCATTGCTTCAAAGAATTCAGAAAAGGTTAAGCGTTTTAATTGCCCTGTTGTTTATCACCAATATGAACAGTTAATTGAGGATCCATCCATTGATGCAGTTTACATACCACTTCCAAATTCACTGCATGCGGAGTGGGCTATAAAAGCAATGAAAAAGGGGAAACATGTTCTTCTTGAAAAGCCTGCGGCATTAACAGAGGACGAGATGGAATTAATCCATCAAGCTGCTCACGAAAACAATGTTGTTTTTATGGAAGCTTTTATGTATCAATTTCATCGTCAGCATAAAGAGGCAAAAGAGTTACTTAAGTCTGGAGTCATCGGTGAGTACAGCCATATTAAAGCTCACTTTTCATGGATGCTTAAGGATCCGGGAGATATTCGGTTAAATCCGGAATTGGGCGGAGGTGCTTTGAGGTACGTAGGCTGCTACGGACTTCATGCAGTAACACAAATTATCGGCTTTAAACCAATTCAAATTTCCATGAGTGGAAAAATTCATCCGGAATACGGTGTTGATACAACTTCGGTTTGTGTTTTAAAAGATGAACAAAATCGGATCGCAGAAATATCTGCTTCAATGGAACTCCCGTTTATTAATCGCTATGAAATTATTGGAATGAAAGGATCAATAACAGTGGACTCTTCTTTTCGCCCTGATGTTTCTGATGACAAATTTGGAAAAGTTACTGTAAGAGATAAAAATAATAATGTTGTTCTTTTTAAAAGATTCAAAGATGATCAATATTTAAGACAGGTTAACCATTTCCAGGACTGTATACTTAATGGGGAAAATCCGGTATATCATTCAGGTCACTCCCTTCAAATGGCACGCTATCTGGAAAAGGCGTACCAATCATTGTCAAATGGATCTGTTATGACGAATATTTAAGCAACTAGTTAGTAGGGTTTAAAATAGTTACAAAACATATTCAAAATATGTTCAAAAAATATTCATAATATTGTTGCAAGTGGAGAATATGATGGTATAATTCTAATTAAAGGGAAAGCGCTTACCTTAGGAAATTTCGTCATAATTAAGAGAAAAACCAAGAAAGGGGACCAAATATGGTTGTGCATTCAAGAAGCCTCCTTGAAATAAAAGGAATTAAAAAAAGCTTCAATCAAAACCATGTACTAAAGGGGATTGACCTCGATGTAAAAGCTGGTGAAGTTCATGTGTTACTTGGGGAAAACGGAGCAGGCAAATCAACTTTAATCAAAATTTTAACAGGCGCATATCAAAAGGATGCTGGAGAAATTTATTGGGAAGGGAACCTGGTTCACCTAAATAACCCGGTTGATTCAATGACATTAGGTATTGCGACAATCTATCAGGAACTGAATGTTATTCCAGAACTAAAAGTATATGAAAATATCTTTCTTGGAAGAGAATTAAAACACGGCGGCAAAATGTCCTTACTTAACCGCAGAGCAATGCGAAAAGAAGCAGAGCGCTGTCTGGAGTTGCTTGGGCAGGACCCAAAACTTGCTGATGAGCAGCTTGGGAAACTAGGCATTGGGCAGCAGCAGCTGGTTGAGATTGCAAAAGCGATCACACTGGATGCGAAATTAATTATTATGGATGAGCCGACTTCTAGCTTAAGCGCCCTGGAAGTAGAACAGTTATATAAGGTTGTCGAAGAACTTAGGAAAAAAGGAATTGGGATTATCTTCATTTCCCATCGTCTTGAAGAAATTAGGCACCTTGGTGATAGAATTACCATTCTACGTGATGGATTCAAAATTGAAACTTTACCAGTAAAAACAACTGAAACCGACCTCTGGATAGAATTAATGGTTGGACGTTCGCTGGATGAAAAGTTTCCAAAGCAATCCTTTAAACTGGGAAAAGAAGGATTCCGGGTTGGAAATTTAGTAGTAGCAGGCACAAATGAGCCGATCAATTTTTCAGTCCGATATGGTGAAATTGTAGGGATTTCAGGACTGGTTGGCGCAGGACGTACCGAATTGGCCAGAGCGATTTTTGGTGTTGATCACCATAAAGGCGGGAAGGTCTTTATTGATGGCCAGGAAATCCGGATTAAATCTCCACGGGACGCTATCAACGCAGGAATTGCTTTTATAACAGAGGATCGCAAAAGTGAAGGCCTGTTGCTTGATATGACGCTTGACTTTAATATGGCCATAGCTAATATGGATAAGTTTAAAGGAAGTACAGGATTGCTCGATTTAAACGCAATGCGTAGAGAAGCAGTAAATTATGTGAAAGAGCTAAAAATTCGTCCAGGTAACATTGAACTTCACTCACGGAACTTGAGTGGAGGAAATCAGCAAAAGGTTGTTATCGCCAAGTGGTTATGCACCCGGGCAAAGGTATTTATTTTTGACGAACCGACAAGAGGAATTGACGTAGGTGCTAAAGTCGAAGTCTACCGTTTAATGAATCAGTTAGTTGAAAACGGTTCTATTGTCATAATGATTTCATCAGACCTTCCCGAAATTCTTGGGATGTGTGATCGAGTGATAGTTATGAGTGAAGGAAAATTAACGGCAGATCTGCCGATTCAAGAAGCTTCGCAAGAGAGAATAATGAAAGCGGCTACAGGAGGATGAAAAGATGAGTCAAGTTCAGGTAGTAACAAAATCAGAAACCGAATTACCTAAAGAAAAAAACACATTTAAGAAAGTAATCAGTAAGCTGGGACCTCTATTAGCTCTTATCATCTTGGTTGTAATCCTTTCTTCCCTATCAGATAAGTTTTTAACGATTAATAACCTCATGAATATTGCCAGTCAGTCTTCCATTAATGCTCTCCTTGGCATCGGAATGCTTTTGGCAATCTTGACTGCAGGGATTGACTTGTCAGTAGGTGCAATTCTTGCAGTATCGATCATGATTATGGGAATTGTAACCGTTAACATGCACATGAACCCGATTATCGGTATCATTGTTTGTCTTGGTGTTGGCACTTTCTTCGGCTGGATAAATGGAATTTTATTAACAAAACTGCATTTACCACACCCATTCATCTCAACTCTTGGAACACAATTTATAGGCCGCGGAATCGCACTTATTGTAACTGCGGCCGCACCAATTGCCGGTTTCCCGCTTATGATTCAATTTGCTGGAAATCAATTCGTTGGTCCGATTCCAGTAAGCTTTCTTCTAGTGATTGTTGTTTATGTAATCTTTCATATTTTCCTTACAAGAACAAAGACAGGTCGCTATATTTATGCGATTGGTGGCAATCCGGAAGCAGCTCGCCTATCAGGGATCAAGGTAGATCGCGTGCTGATGATCGTTTATTCATTAAGTGGTTTGATGGCAGGTCTTGCAGGGTTAGTAATGGTAGGACGTGTTAACTCAGCATTCCCGCTTGCAGGACTTAACTATGAATCTGATGCGATTGCAGCTGTTATCATCGGTGGCGCCAGTTTCTTTGGCGGGGTTGGTACAGTTTCCGGTACATTAATCGGTGCATTAACAATTGCTGTTCTTCGTAATGGTTTAAATCTTCTGAACG
Organism: Neobacillus sp. C211; assembly: GCF_051842875.1. Classification (NCBI taxonomy): domain Bacteria; kingdom Bacillati; phylum Bacillota; class Bacilli; order Caryophanales; family Bacillaceae; genus Neobacillus; species Neobacillus sp. C211. Next base: position 23,568 of record NZ_JBPXRO010000010.1, on the reverse strand, counting down.
TTTCTGCAGACTCGCAAATGGCTGTAATCGGTATTGTTATCATTGCAGCAGTTTATGTGGACGTAATCCGTCAACGCAGAGCAAAGAAAAAGTAATTCTTTTGTTTCTATCTTGTTCGACAAATATCTATACAAAACGCGACTGCTTAATCACTATGAGGTAATCATAAAACATCATTAAAAACAGGAAAAGTGGAGGAATATAAATGAATACGAAGAAAATCAAAATAGTAGGTGCTGCTGTAGCCTTATCCTGCATGACATTTATCGCCGGTTGTTCATCAAGTGCTAGTAAAAGCACCAGCGCAACTGCAAGTAATAACAGTAATAAAAGCGTCACTGTTGTATTAAAAACTTTATCAAGCCCTTATTGGCAATATGTCCAGGCTGGTGCTGAGGCAGCAGGTAAGAAGCTGGGTGTTAATGTAAATGTAGTAGGACCATCAGCTGAATCACAAGTTATGGAACAAGTTAACATGATTCAAGACCAAATCAGCCAGTCACCAAGTGCACTTGTTGTATCTCCATCGCAGCCAACCACGGTTGTACCAGTATTAACTAGTGCGGCAAAAGCGAAAATACCGGTGCTTTTAATTGATTCAGACGCTACATTTGATGGCAAAACTACTTTCATCGGAACGGATAATGCAACAGCAGGTGTTCAAGCAGGTAAATTGCTTGGATCCATGCTTCACAAAGGTGATAAAGTGGTCCTCATTGCAGGAGCTCTCGGTAACCCTGCGACTGACCAACGGATTAAAGGTGCTAAGGACGAACTTATTAAAGAAGGAATACAAGTCGTTGCACAACAGCCAGCTGATAGCGACAAAGCAAAAGCATTGTCTGTAATGGAAAATATTATTGAGAAACACAGTGACGTAAAAGGTGTATTTGCAGCTAATGATGATATGGCACTTGGAGCATTGCGTGCGGTTCAGGCAAAACACTTAGATATTAAAGTAATCGGTACTGATGGAACGGAAGAAGCAGTTCAATCAATTCTTAGCGGCGGTCTTGCTGGTACTATTGCACAAAGTCCATATAATATGGGATACCAAGGTGTTGAAAATGCTATAAAAGTAGCTGATGGCAAAAAGATCTCAAACCGTATCGACAGTGGAATTCAAGTTATTACGAAGGAAAATGCTCAAAAACAACTTGATTTTTTAAAGAGTATTTCAAAATAATTGGCCCTGGTATTACCCCAAAAATTCCTTCATGGTAAAATGGTAACAGAATAGGACAGTTTAGAAGGAGTTTGAAAGTGGATGAAACCTACGATTTACGATGTAGCTGAAAAGGCGGGGGTCTCCATTGCAACCGTATCAAAGGTAGTTAATAATTCAGGTCGAATTAGTGAAAAAACCAGGAAAAAAGTGACTGAAATAATGAGGGAACTTGACTATCAACCAAGCAGTGTTGCAGCGGCATTAACAGGAAAGCAAACATATACGATTGGAGTTCTTGTTCCTGATATTTCAAATGCCTTCTTTGCAGAAGTTGGGCGGGCGTTGGAAAACAATGCCCGCGAGATGGGCTATGCAATTATTATGTGTAGCACAGATTACCAGATTGAGCGGGAAAAGGAATATTTGGATCTTTTATTAAAAAAGCAAGTTGACGGGATCATTATTGCGACAGAGCAGGAAGATTGGAAGGTATATAAAAATTTACAAAGAAAAAATATACCCCATTTAATGTTTTCAATTGATAACCTCCGTTTTTCATCACACATTGTTACTACTGATGATGTAAGAGGTGGATATATGGCAGGCCGTTATTTATTAGATAAAGGACATACGGATATTGCGATCATAGCCGAATTAAATCGAGCCAGCGGACGCATGCGTTTAGAGGGATTCAAACAGTCGTTAGCTGGTGAAGGGATTTCGTTAAAGGAAGAATGGACGGTCAACGCGATGTCTACAATTGACGAGGCAAAAACCGCAGCAAGGAAAATATTTTCTTTAAAGGATAGGCCTACTGCTGTGTTTGCCTCAACAGATTTGATTGCTGCTATCCTTATTAATGAGTCACGGAAAGTAAATATTCGTATACCGCAAGATTTATCAATTGTTGGCTTCGATAATACCATTTACGCTGAATTAGCAGACCCAGGTTTAACAACAATTGCTCAGCCGAAGGAAGAATTAGCCCACTATGCGATTGATCAGCTCTTAAAATTAATGAAAGACCCAATGATGCCACAGCAGCGGATCATGCTCTCACCCATGCTGGTAGAACGTAATTCTGTAAGAAGCTTAAAAAATTAATGAAGGAAAACCCGGTTAGGTCGGAGTTTTTCCCTTTTTAGAGTAAGCGCTTAATCATTTTAGTAAAAAGATTAGGAAAATTCAAATAACGGCTTGATGAAAATAATAGAAAGTGTATAATCATTTTAAGGAAAGCGCTTAACCAAAAATATTATTGGAGGAATCATTTCATGACATTATTGACAATTGGAATTATCGGAGCTGGCCGTATCGGAAAATTACATGTAGACAACTTAAAAAAAATCCCAAAAATTCGCATTAAAAGTGTTTCAGATGTTTTTATAGATCACCTTGAATCATGGGCAAAAGAAAAACAAATTGAAGTTTTAACATCTGATTATCACGAACTGCTAAATGATCCGGAAATTCAAGCCGTTTTCATTTGTTCACCAACCAATACTCACGCAACAATCATTAAAGAAGCCGCACTTGCCGGCAAAGATATCTTCTGTGAAAAACCAGTAAGTTTTTCAGTAGAAGAAACAGAGGAAGCATTGGCAGTTGTTGAAAAGGCCGGAGTAAAGCTGCAAATTGGTTTTAATCGCCGCTTTGATCCGAATTTCCGGAGAATTCAAACGCTTGTCAAAGATGGGCAAATTGGTCAGCCACACATTTTACGAATTACTTCCCGTGACCCGGAGCCGCCAGGTGTTGACTATGTGAAAGCTTCTGGTGGATTGTTTATGGATATGATGATCCATGATTTCGATATGGCCCGCTATGTAATAGGCAGTGAAGTTGTAGAAGTATCAGCAGCAGGGGCAGTCCTTGTTAACCCGGCAATTGGCGAAGCCGGTGATATTGATACCGCTATCGTTACGTTAAAATTCGCCAATGGAGCTCTTGGAGTCATTGATAACAGCCGCCAAGCAGTATACGGTTATGATCAGCGCCTTGAAGTTTTTGGTGCCAAAGGGGCAGCACAAGCTGATAACAATCGTGCCACTAACGTTGAAGTATCCACAGCAGAGAGTGTTACGAAAGATAAGCCGCTTTATTTTTTCCTAGAGCGTTACACTCAAGCGTATATCGATGAAGTGTCAGAGTTTGCCTCTGCTATTCTTGAAAATACAGAAATTACTTGCACAGGTTTTGATGGTTTACAAGCGCAAAAAATCGCGAGAGCCGCAAAAGAATCGCTTGAAAAGGGTGTTCCTGTCCAGTTGAAGCAGAGTGTACCAGTAGTTTAATAGAGATGAAGGAACTGGATACTAAGTAAAACAAGAAAAAGAAAAGGGAAAGGGAAAGGGAAAGGGTAGGGTCCTGCCTCTTCTCTTTTTTCATTTTGAAAAAATATTTGATGGAGGAAGATTGGATGTTTAATAAAAATCAAGTAAAATTAGCGATTGCCCCGATAGGATGGACGAACGATGATATGCCTGAACTCGGCAGCGAAGTTACCTTCGAGCAATGCATAAGCGAAATGGCGCTTTCCGGTTTTTCGGGAAGTGAAGTAGGAAACAAGTATCCGCGAAACACAGAGGTTTTAAAAAAAGCACTTTCTTTAAGAGGATTAGAGATTGCAAGTGCTTGGTTTAGTTCCTTTTTAACATCAAAGCCATTTGAAGTAACCGCAAAAGCTTTTATAGAACACCGTGATTTTCTTCATGAAATGGGTGCAAAAGTAATTGTTGTCTCAGAACAAGGCAACAGCATCCAGGGCCAAATGGAAACACCGCTATTTGCAAATAAACCTGTAAATTCTGAAGAAGAATGGAAGCTCTTATCGGAAGGGTTGACTCACCTTGGCGACTTGGCGGCTGAAAAAGGCATGAAAATTGTCTACCACCACCACATGGGGACAGGCGTGCAAACCACAACAGAAATCGACCGTTTAATGGAAGGAACCGACCCTGAAAAAGTATCCCTTCTTTATGATACAGGCCATCTTGTATTCTCTGGCGAAGATCACCTGGCAGTGTTAAAAAAATACGTTGATCGGATCCATCACGTTCACTTAAAGGATGTCCGTTTGGAAGTTGCGGAAAGAGTACATAGTGAAAAAATGAGCTTTTTGCAGGCTGTAAAATCAGGGGTTTTCACCGTACCAGGAGACGGCATCATTGATTTCAAACCGGTATTTGAGGTACTAGATGAAGCAGGCTATAAAGGCTGGTTTGTAGTCGAGGCCGAACAGGATCCGGCAATAGCCAATCCATTAGAGTATGCATTGAAAGCAAGGAAGTACATCCGGGAAACAGCCGGGGTGTAGAGGAAAGAATACCTCTTTAAGAAAAGAAACGGTACAATAAGAAGTTAAGGTCTGGGGAAGAACTCTTAAAGGGTTCTTCTCCACAAAGCGCCAAAATGAGGGTTAGAACTGTAGTTTTGGAGCAGGTCTGGAAAAGTAAACACTTTAATGATAACATAGTTCCATTTTTCGTTGATAATGGGTAAACCATTAGAGATTTAGTTGATATTTTAGAAGAAAATAATAAAATTTTTTAGTGATTGTTGAAACAACTATTGACTGAAAGCGTTTTTAATATTAATATTTACTCATAAGTTATTCAATAGTTGACCAAAAAAACTATTTGATAACTTCTTTGAAATAGTTGAAAGGGAGGGATTGACTAAAAAAATAAAGGAATTTACTACTTTCTTCCGCGCAGCCAAATTGTAAAACAAGGAACTTCTAAAAATGATTTATCCGCAATTGTATTCTGTAACATGGACAAAAAGTGAACTCTTTATTGATTTTATAGACTGAATATTATAAACTATAATTCAAATCGCATACGTATGCGTGGTCTAATAAAAAATAGATAATAAAGAGGCGAAAATGCTATTATGGCAATCACCACAAAAGATATTGCAAAAATGGCGAATGTAAGTCAATCTACCGTTTCCAGATGTTTAAATGACAGTCCAATGATTTCAGAGAAAACCAAGAGAAAAGTTTTGAAGATTGCACAAGAGCATGGCTTTCAATTTAATGCTAATGCAAGAAGCTTAAGTGCAAATAAAACCAATACAATAGGTGTCATTTTACCTCAGAGTTTATTTGGACAGGGGATAGAAGTGTACTTTAGCTCATGGCAGAATGAAATTATCGAAAGTTTAGAACGGATGCAAATGGATGTTATTATCTCATTTTTTGAGAATCGATTTACAAAACAGAATAATATCGAGAGATTCATTGCCGCAAAGAAAGTAGATGGACTGATTATTATGGAGCCGTCATTAGACGATAAAGCCATAGCAACCCTAGAAAAAACTGAAGTTCCTTTTATCTTCTGTAAGTATTTACCGCCCTTTTATAAGACAAAGGACGTAGATTTTGTTTGTGTTGACCAGTACAAAGGCGGGTATATTGCGGGTGATCACTTAATTAAACTAGGTCATAGGAACATCATGTGTTTGTCAGCTAATATCAGCGGCAGCGAGTTTGAACAACGGACCGAAGGCTTTAAAGCAGCGTTCAGGGATCATCATCTCCAGTATGATGATGATAAATTACTTTATGGGGACACGACTTTCCAATCGGGTTACCGCTTGATAAAGGATAATTTTGATATTTTAAAAGATGTGACGGCCATCTTTGCTCAGAATGATCTGATGGCACAGGGGGCAATCTCAGCATTGAAGGAATTTGATATAAAGGTTCCTAATGAGATAGCCGTGATCGGATTTGATGATATTGAGTTATGTACATTCTATAAACCATATCTATCAACCATCCATCAACCTATAAAAGAAATTGCAACACTAACATGTAAACGGTTAATAGAGAAATTAAATTCAACATCCAGCATGAAACAAAAACTAGAAATTAGTCCTACATTAGTTATAAGAGAATCTTGCGGGGGAAAAGTCTAACTTATTCCTTTTTTCTCCCAATAATGCAAGCGTATGCATTAACCTCAAGATCTTTTATTAGATGAATATGGGTAACCTAACTATTTTTTAGCATTAAATGCAAGCGTATGCATAAGGAAAATTTACCTAGAGGGATATCTTTGAGAATTTGAAAAAACCTGATTAGATTAACCATTTTTTAAAAAACAAAAATGCAAGCGTATGCGTAACAAAGCCTTTTTAAAAGATCATTGTTATTGAGCCTAAGTAGACCCAAGGAATCATACATAAATGGCTCTAAAGTTCATAGTTAACATTAAAATGTGGGGGAGAAATACTTATGGCAAATCAGGTAACTGAGAATGGGCGTACTCCAAAGGCATTTTTACGAATCATTACTTTAGTATCGACATTCGGGGGACTACTGTTTGGATATGATACCGGTGTAATCAACGGTGCACTTCCTTATATGGCTAAACCAGACCAGCTCAATCTTAATGCGTTAACAGAAGGACTTGTTACGAGTTCACTTCTTTTCGGTGCTGCGCTTGGGGCAGTGTTTGGCGGCAGGCTGTCAGATCGTAACGGTCGCCGAAAGAATATTCTTAGTCTTGCATTATTATTCTTTATTGCAGCGCTAGGATGTACCCTTTCACCAAATGCAGGTATTATGCTTGTTTTTCGTTTTCTGCTTGGTCTGGCTGTCGGAGGGGCCTCCGTTACAGTTCCAACCTTTTTAGCAGAAATGGCACCAGTTGAACAGCGGGGCAGGTTGGTTACTCAGAATGAGTTAATGATCGTTACTGGACAATTTCTGGCTTTCGCGCTTAATGCAGCCATTGCATCAACATTGGGTGAAAATGATCACGTTTGGCGTTACATGCTAGTTGTAGCAACACTTCCAGCAGTTGTCCTTTGGTTTGGAATGCTAATAGTACCTGAAAGCCCGCGCTGGTTGGCATCGAAAGGAAAAATGGGGGAAGCTTTACGTGTTCTCCAACAAGTACGTGAAGAAAACAGGGCCAAAGCAGAATTGCAAGAAATTAAAGCTGCAATTGCTGGAGAATCTGAAATTCAGAAAGCAACAATGAAAGATTTGGGAGTGCCTTGGGTGCGACGCATAGTTGTTCTAGGGATTGGAATTGCGATGTCGTCACAACTTACAGGTGTCAACTCGATTATGTATTATGGTTCTGAAATTCTAAGAGAAGCTGGGTTCGCTACTAAGGCCGCTCTTATTGGTAATGTTGCAAATGGGGTGATCTCGGTATTGGCAACTTTTATCGGTATTTGGCTGCTTGGAAAAGTCGGCCGTCGATCCATGATGCTGAGCGGTTTGACTGGAACAACAACGGTACTTTTGCTTATTGGAGTGTTTTCGTTCCTTCTAAAAGGGGCTGCAATTCTTCCTTATGTTATGCTTTCCCTGACAGTCACGTTTCTAGCTTTCATGCAAGGAGCCATTGGGCCGGTATTATGGGTTTCGCTCTCAGAGATATTCCCGTTAAGACTGAGAGGCCTTGGCATGGGGATTAGCGTCTTCTTTCTCTGGATAACAAATTTTGTAATTGGCTTGATGTTCCCAATATTACTCGAAAAAGTTGGTTTATCAGGAACATTCTTCGCTTTCGCGGCAGTAGGATTGATTTCTATCACCTTTATTTGGAAAATGATGCCTGAAACGAAGGGCCGCTCTCTTGAGGAGATTGAAAGTTATTTCCGCACCTATGATGAAGTTCATGATGATGAGAAAGCTGCAGCATCAAAATAGCAACTTCAGTTGTCTTAAGACAATAATGTATGCGTCTACAAATCTTGTGTTTTATAGATTGCTGCCTTTCCTATAAAAAGGCAATGGAGATTTTTATAGGAAGTGCTTAATCTAGGATAATTAATAAAAAATATTATTCAGATAATTAATAAGGAGTGATTATTGTGGAATTAAAGATCGGTGTTATTGGCACGGGTGCAATTGGGATGGATCATATTCGAAGAATTACATATAAAACTAAGGGAGCAAAGGTGGTTGCAGTCTCTGATATTAATGTGGAAAGAGCGCAACAAATTGCTCAAGAGGTTGGTGCTAAATTTGTAAAGTCTGGAGAAGAGCTCATTAAATTACCTGAGGTTGATGCAGTAGTCGTTACCTCTTGGGATCCAACACATGAAGGTTATGTTTTAGAAGCAATAAAAAATAAGAAATATGTATTTTGTGAAAAACCTTTAGCTGTAAAAGCGGGGGGCTGTAAAAGAATCATGGATGAAGAAATAAAACTAGGTAAAAAATTAGTTCAAGTAGGATATATGAGAAGATATGATCGAGGATACGAAGAAATAAAAGAAATGCTTGACAGCAGAAAACTTGGAGAAGTACTAATGCTTCACTGTGCCCACCGAAATCCTGGAGTAGATGAAAGCTATACTACCCCTATGGCTGTTGAAAATTCAGTTGTTCATGAAATCGATGTATTAAGATGGTTACTAAAAGAGAACTATGTAGCGACACAAGTTATTTTGCCAAAAAGAACAACTAGTGCACATAAAGAGTTACACGACCCTCAGATTGTAATTTTAGAAACAGAGTCGGGCATTCATATTGATATAGAAATCTTTGTGAATTGCCATTATGGATATGATATAAAATGTGAAGTAATGTGTGAAGAAGGAATGGTATATTTAACGGATCCAGCTTTTTCAAGTGTTCGTACGGAAGGTAAAGATTTTACAAAAGTATCATCCGATTGGAAGGATCGCTTTGTAAAGGCATATGATAGAGAAATTCAGCTTTGGGTTGATTCCGTGAAGGCTGATGAATTAAATGGTCCAAATGCTTGGGATGGATATGTAGCTGCGATTACTTCTACGGCTTGTTCAAAGGCAAGAGATACGGGGGAACGTGTACAAATTCAACTTGATGAATGTCCAGCTTTATATAATGATAGCTTAGTTTTGGCATAAAAATAAACTAGATTGAGAGAGGTTTTTAACATGCGATTGTCATATGTAACCGATAGTTTAGGCCATTTACCTTTTGAAAAAATGTTGGATGTTGTTGCAGGAATGGGAATTGATATGATTGAGATGACAACAGGAGGATGGTCACCGGCTCCACATTTACGTTTAAATGAATTGTTGGAAAGTGAAGTAAAAAGAAGTGAATTTTTAGGTGAATTAGAGAAGCGGAATATTAAACTTTGCGCACTGAATTGTTCCGGAAATCCTTTAGATCCAGGTAAACTTGGTAAAGAGCATAGAGAAGTAACAGAAAAAACAATGGAACTAGCTGGTCTACTTGGTGTCAAGAAGGTCATTATGATGAGCGGGCTACCAGCAGGGAGCCCAGAGGATAAAATTCCTAACTGGATTACCTATACAGTTAGCTGGCCCCCGGTATTAAAAGATATTTTAGATTATCAATGGAATGAGGTAGCAATTCCATATTGGAAAGAGTTAGTGAAAAAGGCTGAGGCAAGCGGTGTTGAAAAAATTGCCCTTGAAAATTTCAGTTCGCAATTAGTATATAATCCAGAAACATTATTTAGATTGCGGAATGCAGTCGGACCTATGGTTGGTTTGAATTTAGACCCAAGCCATTTACTCTGGATGGGTGCAGATCCAATTATTGCAGCAAGAGAATTAGGAGCTGCCATTCATCATGTTCACGGTAAAGATGTAAGACTTGAAAGACATTTATCAGCTATTAATGGCGTATTGGAAACAAAAGAGGTTACGGATACAGCAAATAGAGCCTGGAATTATGTGGCTGTCGGCTGCGGTCAAGATTTGCAATGGTGGAAAGAATTCTTCTCTGTTGTTCGCATGATGGGATATAACGGTGAAGTTTCACTTGAAATGGAAGATCTTACAATGTCCGTTGAGGCAGGAATCAGAACATCAGTTGATGCTTTAAAACAAACTCTTAGTTTTTGAGATTAACATTTATTTCTTCCAGTTAGATGGAATTATTAAAATTCAGTTACACCTAAAAAAGTAGAGATGACATGACATCTCTACTTTTTTAGGTGGGATTCCATTATGTCAAGGTAGTTATGTTATTTTATTTTAGCTTTCATCTATAGAATATGGTTTTTATAGTCTTTGTAAAATGAGATTATTTTTTTTCGCCTAAAGCAGACATACTTTCATAAAAAGTGATTCGTGCATTTCCATATTGATCCATAGAATCTTTAAAAGATTGCATTGTATGTTCAATGAATTTCATTATTCTTTTCATCATGATTCCTCCCTGGGAATTACTTTGGTTTAATTTAATATTGTACCTCGTGAGTCCCTTTAGCAATCATGATGAAAACGAAAACATGTACGAAAAAAACGCTGACATTCATAATGAAAGCGTTTAAATATGAATTATTCTCAATATTTCTCTTTTTTTATTTGTTCAATAAGGGCTTTGGTGAAAAGATGGGGTTAAGTATAAAAAGACTCAGGGAGGCCGTTTAATTTTTGAAGAAGAGCAGAGTGATAAAATAAGTTGTCATTTGTGATATTCATCGTTTAAAGTCTAGTTAGAAGGTAATTAAAACTTTGGGTTAACAGTCTCATTTATAAAGAAAGTACAGCAATGTTTTAGGAGGAATCATAATGACTCAGTATTTTGTAAAAAAAGACTTTAATCCAACATTCGAAAATGGTTCAGTCCCTAAATTGCTCTATATTTGTAATGTTGATCCTACTCATACAAGCTTACCTAGAACGATGCATATGCACAATGATCTATTGGAGATTATTTATATCAAAGAAGGAAATGGCAGTCATTTGATTGGTGAACGACAATATAAAACGCTTAAAGGTGATATTTTAATATATAACGAAGGTGTTCTTCACGATGAATATGGAAACCCGGATACAAATATGAGCGTTTTTTGTTTAGGTATTACAAATGTGAAGCTCCCTCGGTTACCAAAAAATCATTTGGTTTCAAAGGAATCTTCATACGTTTTGCGAAGTGGAAAGGATGCTTCGATGATTGAATCATTATTAGAAATAATGTATTCACAAATTTCTGAGGAAAAAGGTGGAGCAGAGGAAATGTGCAGTTATCTGCTGCGTGCACTTCTTACGCATATCTTACAAATCCCGCAGGAATATCACGTCTTATCAAAATCAGAAGAATCATTACTATCAAACAGCATCAAAGCATACATTGATGAACATTATTTAGAGGAAATTTCATTGAATTCTCTTTCGGAAACACTTCATATAAGCCCCTATTATTTGGCACATGTTTTCAAGGAATCGACGGGATTCTCTCCAATTCAGTATATTATTCGACGTCGAATTGGCGAAGCACAGTCATTACTTATTAATACAAATGAAAGTGTTACAAATATTGCTGGTATTGTTGGCTACGATAATACCAGTTACTTTACGACCCTCTTTTCTAAAACAGTCGGGATGTCCCCGAAAAAATACCGACAGCTATGGATTAAAAGTGAAAAGTAGAACGTTTACTATAAAAAGCAATAGTGACTATTGCTTTTTACTTTTTCCCCTCATTTCTCCTCCAATGTCCCATATTATCAACTATATAACAGAATTCTACATTTCCGGGAAATTTGAAGAATCTCTCGTTAAAAAATCATTCAAAATCTCTCAAAAACTATAAAGAACAAGATAGTGAAACTTTTTAAAAATTATGTAGAATAAACCGCTTAAATTAAACAAGATAGTGAAAGCGGTTAACTTAGGCTGGATTTATAATTAATTTATAAGTTTTGGAGGTGTTTCAATTGAGTATAAAAATTTCAGGAGCGCCTTGCTGCTGGGGTGTGGATGATCCAAAAAACCCTTATCTGCCGCCATGGGAGAGAATTTTAAATGAGGCATCGCAAGCTGGTTATAAAGGTATCGAGTTAGGACCATATGGTTATATTCCTATGGAAATTGATCGAGTACAAGCAGAGCTTGCCAAAAATGATTTGACAATCATTGCAGGTACCATTTTTGATGATTTGGTATCCGAAAGTAATTTGGGAAATTTATTAACACAAGTAGACGATATCTGTACTTTGATAACAAAACTTCCGCCTTCTCCAAAGGAGGAAGATCAAAAATTCCCCGCTCCCTATCTGGTTATTATTGACTGGGGGCATGATGAAAGGGATTACAATGCCGGTCATCCAGAACGGGCACCAAGATTACCTGCAGAGGATTGGAACAGGATGATGAGTCATATTCGTGCTCTTTCAGAGCGGGCCAGCAAGTTTGGCGTGCGGGCAGTTATCCATCCGCACGCAGGCGGCTATATTGAATTTGAAGATGAAATAAAGCAGCTTTTAGAAGATATACCTTATGAAATAGCAGGGCTTTGTTTGGATACAGGACATCTTTATTATTCAAAAATGGATCCGGTTCAATGGCTTAAAGACAACATGGAGCGGCTAGATTATATCCACTTTAAGGATATTGATCTGGATGTTTACGATCAAGTTATGGAGGAACATATTCGATTTTTCGAGGCTTGTGCCAAAGGCGTTATGTGCCCAATCGGACAGGGAATCATCGATTATAATTCCATTCATTCTTTGTTAAAAGAGATCAATTACCATGGCTATATCACAATTGAACAGGAACGGGACCCTAGAAATGCTGACACCAGTTTACGCGATGTAAAACAAAGTTTGGATTATTTAATGAGTGTTGGATATTAATAGATTTTGAAAAAAGGAGAATGAAAACATGATTAATGGTGAAAAAAACGTTGAGCAGCCCATCCGCTGGGCAATGGTAGGTGGTGGACGCGAAAGTCAAATTGGCTATATACACCGTTCAGCTGCGTTACGTGATTTTAATTTTGAATTGGTTGCGGGTGCCTTTGATATTAATCCAGAACGCGGGAGAAATTTTGGAATAAATTTACACGTTGATCCGGAACGTTGTTATCCTGACTACAAAACAATGTTTGAAGAAGAAGCAAAGCGGGAAGATGGGATTCAAGCGGTTTCTGTTGCTACTCCAAACGGAACACATTATGAAATCACGAAAGCAGCTCTAAATGCTGGACTTCACGTTGTGTGTGAGAAACCTCTATGTTTTACCACCGAAGAAGCACTTGAATTACAAGAAATTGCGACAGCAAAAAATCTTGTTGTTGGCGTTACATATGGTTATGCTGGACACCAGATGATTGATCAAGCACGAAGAATGATTGAAAATGGAGATTTGGGAGAAATCAGAATCGTAAAAATGCAGTTTGCACATGGTTTCCATTCTGCTGCAGTAGAAGAAAATAGTGAAAGCACGAAATGGCGTGTTGATCCAAAAGTTGCAGGTCCAAGTTATGTTTTGGGTGATGTAGGAACACATCCATTGTACATATCCGAGGTTATGCTGCCAAACTTAAAAATTAAAAAATTAATGTGTTCCCGCCAGAGTTTTGTTAAGAGCCGTGCGCCACTTGAGGACAATGCATTTACCATTATGGAATATGATAACGGTGCTGTTGGTTATGTTTGGTCTTCCTGTGTAAATGCAGGTTCAATGCATGGGCAAGCGATTCGTGTGATAGGTTCGAAAGCTAGCATTGAATGGTGGGATGAACATCCTAATCAATTAAGATATGAAGTTCAAGGTCAACCGGCACAGATTTTAGATCGTGGTATGGATTATCTCTATCCACAAGCACTTACAGATGATCGTATCGGTGGTGGCCATCCAGAAGGACTATTTGAAGCATGGTCAAATCTATATACTCGTTTTGCCAAGGCGATGGTTGCAGCAGATCGCGGAGAAGCGTTTGATACATCTTGGTATCCAGGAATCGAGGCAGGGGTAGAAGGTGTTCGTTGGGTTGAGAACTGTGTACGCTCTGCAGATAATGGTGCTGTATGGATTGAATACCAATAAGCATAAGGTTTCATTACAATCAAGGCCTTTGATGATCTAAAAGGCCTTATTGTATAGAACTATATGAAAACGCTTTAACAATTCTTCAGTTTTATAGAATGAGAGGCTTAAGGGGAAAGATAAATAAAAAATAAAACCTTGGGAGGAAAATGCATGGGTAATCAAGTAGGAAATTTTAAACATAATTTACGAACGATTATGATTTCTGCAACATTTGGGGGACTTCTTTTTGGATATGACACTGGAGTTGTTAATGGCGCTTTACCTTTTATGGCAAAACGTGACCAGTTGAATCTTACACCAACTACAGAAGGGCTTGTGACCAGTTCGCTTCTTGCAGGTGCAGCAATTGGTGCTTTACTAGGAGGGAAACTGCAAGACCGCTATGGCCGACGTAAAATGATCCTTAATCTTTCATTATTATTCTTGATCGCAACACTTGGAACTACATTTGCTCCCAATGTTTCAGTAATGGTTACCTTTAGATTCTTGCTTGGACTTGCTGTTGGAGGAGCATCTTCAATGGTACCTGCCTTTTTAGCAGAGATGGCACCTGCTGAGAATCGAGGGCGAATGGTTGCCCAGAATGAAATTATGATTACCGGCGGGCAATTATTAGCCTATGTTTTCAATGCTATTTTAGGTGTTACAATGGGAAGTACAGGACATGTTTGGCGTTATATGCTCTTCCTTTGTGCAATTCCCGCATTCATGTTATTTGCTGGCATGCTAAAGGTTCCGGAGAGTCCGAGGTGGCTGGCATCAAAAGGGAAAAAAGATGAGGCGCTAAGCGTTCTTAAACAAATACGTGATGAGAAACGAGCAATTGCTGAATTTAAAGAAATTGAAGAATCAGTAAAAAAGGACGCAGATCTTGAAAAAGCAACCATTAAAGACTTTTCTGCACCATGGTTACGCCGTATTTTATTGATTAGTATTGGAATTTCCGTCGTGAATCAAATTACCGGTGTTAATTCCATTATGTATTATGGTACACAAATTCTAGAGCAGGCCGGTTTTGGTACGAAGACGGCATTAATTGCAAACATTGCAAATGGACTTATTTCCGTTCTTGCTGTAATATTCGGTATTTGGATGATTGGCAAGGTGAACCGCCGTCCAATGTTGATCATTGGTTTGTCTGGCACAACCACCTCACTTTTATTGATTGCAATATTTTCAATGGTACTTAAAGGTTCTCCTGTACTGCCGTATCTTGTACTTTCTTTGACTGTCTTATTCCTAGCTTTTATGCAAGGTTGTATTGGGCCGGTAACATGGTTAGTTGCTGCGGAAATATTCCCACAAAGATTAAGAGGCCTTGGTAATGGTATTAGTGTATTTTTCCTATGGGCTGTCAACTTTGTTATTGGTTTTACATTCCCTATTCTTTTAAGCACCATCGGTTTATCCGCTACATTCTTTGCTTTCGTTGTAATTGGCTTATTGGGAATTGCTTTTGTCTACAAATTTATGCCAGAAACAAATGGACTTACGCTTGAAGAGTTGGAGGAGCAGTTCCGTACAAAGTATGATAAAGGTAATATGAAAAAATCTTTTAGTAAGGCCCAGTAAGAAAAACTTTATAACTAAAAATGTATTAAAATATTAAAAAAGAGGCATAAAGGACTTTTTCTACAAAAGATCCTTTATGCCTTTCTATCAATTATAAATAACGTGATTATTATAGTACTTTTCCAATACTTCCAAGGTCGTTTCTTTAGCTTTTTTTATGACTTCTTCAGGATCCATTTGATAATATTCTGGTCTGAATAACTCAACGGAAGCGACAAAATCATAATTCAATTCTTTTAATCTTTTCAAATGCGCTTCTAAATCAATCACACCGTGCCCAGGCCATACTCTGTCACTATCACGCATTTGGCCAATCGGATAACCCTCAACATCGTTGATATGGAAAATAAACAATTTATCTGCCGTTTCATCTGTTACATCTTCTAATCTTGACCCCATTCCAGTGAATTGGAAAGTGTCATACACTAGACCAACATTATTTCGATCAACAGCTTTTACAATACTGTATGCTTGGGCGAATGTATTAACCGTATTCTCCTGAATTCCGATAAACTCAATCGCGATCTTTACTCCGTATGGTTCAGCTAAATCAGATAGATGAGTTAAAACTCGAATACAATTTGCATTTACTTCTTCCGTCAATGTTTTTCCTTTTACCGTCACATCAATATTAGAAGGTACCACGCAAATATATGGGCAATCTATTTTTTTACAAATCTCTAAGTATTCTTTGAATTCCTCAATAATCTTCTCTTCGTCTTCTTTGGTACGATTATTAAAAAAGCATAATGCATTCAAAGAAAGTGGTTTAATATGATGGGTATCAAAATAGGCTTTTAAATCATCTAATGTATATTCTTTAAGATAATCTTTTAACTGATCAATTGAACGAATTTCGATAAAATCGTAACCGTGTTTTTCACAATACTCTAAATTCTGTTGAAGAGAAGCACTTTCGAATGTTGTTCCTTCATTAAATGATAATTTCATGGTAAACCTCCATTTTTCAACTAATGTATGCGATTTCAGTTTAATAGAAATTTTCTTTATTTACTCTATATAATCTTGCTCTAAAATTGTGTTTTGGTGCTATTTTATAATTTGTTTGATAACTTTTGGTAATGAAATAGGTCGTTTATATTATGTTCAGAGAATATTCACCGTGCTATTCTATAAAATATTTGAATAGTTCCAAATAATAGACCATTACCTTTTGAGTTAGTATAAAATATACTATATTTAATAATGTTAATTAGTATTTACTTTAGTGAGAGGTGAAAAGATGAATTTCTATATTCCAAAGGTAGAACCGGGCATCAAGTCAAAAAAGGGATTATATTTCTATGAACCTTCCGCTTTAACGAAAGAATTATATAATTATGTCCTATGGGGCGGAGAATATATAGTAGATGTCCCTTACAGCATTAAGCGTGATTACATGAATTCCTTTATCATTTTTTATATAGAAAAAGGTTCGATGCATTTCCACTATCTAGGTCAATCATTTGTAGCCTCAAAGGATGAAATTGTTCTTTTAGATTGTAAAGAAAAGAATAACTATTATGTGCCTGAAGAAACGACCTTCCAATTTATTCATTTTACGGGAAACCACATACAGGATATCTATAATGAGTTATATAAAAGAAAGGGATGTGTTTTTAAACTGCCTTCAGAAAAAAATAATATCCCGAATATTTTATCCCTTATAGCGTCAAACGGGGAAATAGACTTTAAGATATCTTTAGAAATTTATGAACTGCTGGGTAATTTAGTAGAAAGTACCCGTAATACGTTTGAAAACAGAGATACAAACGTTGCAAAAGCAGTACCAACCGAAATTCAAGCTGTACTGACTTATATAAGTGAGAATTACTCATCTAAAATTTCCGTCGATCAGTTGAGTGAAATATCCAATTTAAGTACATATCATTTTTGTCGTACGTTTAAAAAGTATATAGGAACCAGTCCTCACCAATATGTACTAAATTACAGATTGATCCAAGCTAAGAATCAATTGGTGGAAACCAATCTTTCAATCGAGAAAATAAGCATGGACTGCGGTTTTAATAGTATTGGCCATTTTATTAAAGTGTTCTCCCAATCTACTGGAGGCATAACTCCTGGAAAGTTTCGAAAACTTTGTTTTTAATTACATATTTTTAAAAGATACCCTTTTGCATGGGTATCTTTTTGTTACATTTTGATACTCTTCTAGTGATTTAATAAGATTTTAGCAAGAAATGATAATTTGATAGCAATTTTATATAATACATCGCTTCCTCTTAATCTATAAAATAGGAACTAATCAATACCTCTTGGTTAACAGATGACTGAACACTCTTGTCTGCAGACGATCATTGGAGTGAAATCTACTAATAAGAGAGGGAGTATATATTATTTCTGGTTTTTACGCTATTCATAAAACAACCGGTTAAACAGTCCTACTTTTAAAAGGGAAGAAGGTTAAACGATGGAAAATAAAAAAATTTCATGGGGGATCGCTCCGATTGGTTGGAGAAATGATGACATCCCGGAAATTGGGGCAGAGAATACATTATCACACTTACTAAGTGATATTGTAGTAGCAGGCTTTGAAGGAACAGAAGTTGGCGGCTTTTTTCCAGAACCTAAAGTATTGAACAAAGAGCTTCAACTTCGAAAATTAAAAATTGCAGGACAATGGTTTAGCAGTTTTATTATTCGAGACGGTGTGGAAGAAGCCTCTAAAGCTTTCCATAAACATTGTGAATATTTGAAAGCGGTTAATGCAGCTGTTGCTGTCGTATCAGAACAAACCTATAGTATTCAAGGTACAGATAAAAATGTTTTCAAAGAAAAACCATATTTCACAGATAAAGAATGGGATCAGTTATGCCGGGGACTAAATGAATTAGGAAAAATTGCTGAAGAATATGATTTGAAGCTAGTTTTTCACCATCATATGGGGACGGGCGTACAAACATTAGCCGAGATTGATCGTCTAATGGAAAACACAGATTCTAATCACGTTCATTTGCTCTATGATACCGGCCATATCTATGTATCAGATACTGATCATATGACTCTATTAAATAAACATATCAATCGTATCCATCACGTTCATTTTAAAGATGTCCGTCAAGTAGTAAAAGAACAATGTGAAAAAGAAGGAAAGTCCTTCTTACAATCCTTTTTGGCAGGAATGTTTACCGTTCCTGGTGACGGCTGCATTGATTTTACAGAAGTATACAAGAAGCTTCTCCGAACGAATTATTCAGGCTGGATTGTCATTGAAGCAGAACAAGACCCCTCAGTTGCACATCCGTTGGAGTATGCGTTGAAAGCCCGTAACTATATTAATGAAGAATTAATTCCGTTAGAAAATGGTTCATTGATTAAAGCTTAATAAAAAAACGAACCCTGGGGAGGGAGAATATGAGTAATCAGTCGATTGAAAAACCACGTGATTACGAAAAAGCTTTAAAAAAGATTACGGTTATATCCACATTTGGGGGACTTCTTTTTGGATATGACACTGGTGTGATTAACGGAGCATTACCTTTTATGGCAGAACCTGACCAGTTAAACCTGACACCGGCAACGGAAGGTCTCGTTACAAGCTCATTACTTTTTGGAGCTGCGCTTGGATCCGTATTTGGAGGGCGTTTATCGGACCGTTTTGGCCGCCGTAAAATGATTTTAAATCTCGCTTTACTATTCTTTATTGCAGCAATTGGATGTACGCTTTCACCGTCTGCTGGTGTTATGATTGTCTTCCGATTCTTGCTGGGTTTAGCCGTAGGTGCTGCATCTGTTATGGTGCCATCCTTTTTAGCGGAAATGTCTCCGGCCGAGAAACGGGGAAGGATGGTGACTCAGAACGAATTAATGATTGTTTCCGGTCAATTGTTAGCGTTTGTATTTAATGCCATCCTTGGAAATACGCTTGGTGAAGGAGCTTCACATGTTTGGCGTTACATGTTAGTGATTGCGTCACTTCCGGCTGTGGTCTTATGGTTTGGAATGTTAGCGGTTCCAGAGAGCCCGCGCTGGCTCGCTTCAAAAGGAAAACTGGGGGATGCACTAAGAGTCCTTAAAGAAATACGGGAAGCAAACCGTGCCGAATCGGAACTTGATGAGATTAAAAATAATATTTCTCAAGAGTCAGGGGTTCAGCATGCAACATTTGGGGATTTAAATGTACCGTGGGTCCGCCGGATTATCGGGATTGGAATTGGTATTGCGATTGTGCAACAAATAACAGGTGTTAATTCCATCATGTATTATGGTACTCAAATTCTTCAAAAATCAGGTTTTTCAACCAATGCAGCTCTAATCGGTAATATTGCTAATGGTGTCATCTCAGTATTAGCAACTTTTGTCGGTATCTGGCTTTTAGGAAAAATCGGTCGACGTCCGATGCTTATTGCTGGATTGACGGGGACAACGGCAGCTCTTGCCTTAATTGGGGTATTCTCGTTAGTACTTAAAGGGTCACCAGCACTTCCGTTTGTCGTTCTTAGCTTGACTGTTACCTTCCTTGCATTCCAACAGGGAGCTATTTCCCCGGTAACCTGGCTAATGTTATCGGAAATCTTCCCGTTAAAATTACGCGGACTTGGAATGGGTGTTACGGTATTCTGCTTATGGCTTACAAACTTCCTTGTTGGTCTATTTTTTCCAATATTACTAAGTGTGGTAGGCTTATCGATAACCTTCTTTATTTTCGCTGTGTGTGGAATTGCCGCCATTATTTTTGTGAATAAAATCTTGCCAGAGACAAGAGGAAAGACACTTGAGCAGTTAGAAAGTTATTTCCGTAACTATGGACAAGAAAGTCATAAACAAGCTTCCAATCAATAATCTTATAAAACAATGATTGAATTGTGAATTAACTAAAAAATGAAAGCGTTGTCTAGGTGTATCACATTAAATTCATAAACATAAAGGAGAGTATCAACATGACTTTAAGATTTGGTGTAGTAGGAACAGGTGCAATTGGAAGAGAACATATTGATCGAATTACCAATAAATTATCCGGTGGAAAAATTGTAGCCGTTACAGATGTTAATCAAGAATCTGCAAAACAAACGGTTGAAACCTACCAATTAAATGCAGTTATTTATCCAGATGATAAAGCATTAATTGCTGATGAGAATGTGGATGTTGTCCTTGTAACTAGCTGGGGTCCTGCACATGAAGCAACGGTTGTCGCTGCAGTTGAAGCTGGTAAATATGTTTTTTGTGAAAAACCATTAGCAACCACGGCTGCAGGCTGTATGAGAATTGTCGAAGCAGAAATGAAGCAGGGCAAGAAATTAGTTCAGGTCGGTTTCATGCGTCGTTATGATAGCGGATACGTTCAATTAAAACAAGTGATTGCCAACAAGGAAATTGGTGCGCCATTAATGATTCGTGCTGCACACCGTAATCCAATAGTTGGTGAAAACTATACAACTGATATGGCTGTAACAGATACCTTAATCCACGAAATCGACGCGCTACACTGGCTAGTAAATGATGACTATAAATCTGTTCAAGTTGTTTTTCCAAGGAAAACAAAATATTCACATGATAAACTGCAGGATCCACAATTATTTGCGATTGAAACGAACAGTGGAATTGTCATGAGTGTGGAAGTATTTGTGAATTGCAAATATGGCTATGACATTCAATGTGAGGTGATTGGTGAAGATGGAATTGTAAAATTACCTGAATTCTCCAGTGTTGTCATGAGAAAAGATGAAAAATTAAGCACAAGCATTTTAAATGATTGGAAATACCGCTTTATGGATGCCTACAATGTTGAAATTCAGGACTTTATTGATTCTATTACAAAAAAAGGCGAGCCACAAGGACCAACAGCATGGGATGGTTATATTGCGGCAGTAACATCTGATGCATGTGTAAAAGCCCAGCAAACAGGTGAAAAAGAAGCCATTACCCTTAAAGAAAAACCGACATTTTATAGTGAAAAGCAGCTTCAAAAAGCGTAATTTTTTTAACGAAAATGATAAGTAGATCACTTGATTCTAAATTAACTATATCGCTATGGAGATGATACCGATGAAATTATGTTTTAACCAAGCTACTACACTCGAAAATTCTAATCTTGCCAAGGATTTGGAATACTGTGAAAAACATGGCTATGATTCTATCGAAATCCGTACCATGGACAAGTTGCCAGAATATCTAAAAGACCATTCTATTGAAGATCTTGTAGAATATTTTCAAACTCATCATATCAAGCCGCTTGCATTTAATGCTCTAGTATTTTTCAATAATCGTGATGTAGCAGGCTATAGGGCCATCATTGATAAATTCAAAAAAATGATGAAAATAGGCAAAAAAATTGGTGTTCAGTATGTGGTAGCAGTGCCATTGGTTACTGAACAAAAAATTCTGAAACAGGATATTAAAAACAGTTGTGTAGAAGTCCTTAAAGAGCTGTCTGATATTGCTCAGCCTTTTGGCATTAAAATAGCCGTAGAATTTGTTGGACATCCGCAATGTACGGTCAATACTTTTGGGCAGGCTTACGACATTGTTGAAACAGTTAATCGTGAGAATGTCGGATTAGTTCTTGATTGTTTCCACTTCCATGCAATGGGATCAAAAATGGAAGACCTGAAGAACGCAGACGGCTCGAAAATCTTTATCTTACACATGGATGATACAGAAGATTTCCCAATTGGATTCTTAACAGATGAGGATCGAGTATGGCCTGGATTAGGTGCAATTGATTTAGATGGCATTTTATCAACATTGAAGGAAATTGGTTTTTCAGATGTTGCGTCTGTAGAATTATTTCGTCCGGAATATTATCAATTAGACGCAGAGGAAGCCATTAAGGTTGCTAAAGAAACAACAGTAAAAGTAGCTTCAAAGTATTTTGAATTTGATACCATTGCAGTTGGATAACTGAACAAGCAAAAGTTTTAAATTTTAGATTGTAGTAGCTCGACACGTAAAAGTGTGTACTGCACCCCAAAAGTAGAGTGAAATTTAACTTTTTGGGTGTATTTTTGCTCGCTTGAAATATGCATTATTACCATATATATTAATAAAAGAGGTCAGTGTTATAGGTATATATTGGTAATGATATAACTATATATTTATATAGTGATGGATTAGAAAACAGCCCTTTTCATTCTGAAAAGGGCTGTTTTAGTTAAAAATGTTTAAGTTTTAGTATACTTATCAGCTATATATTTAAGTGCTCACGTCTTTTTACTCTGTCTGATCGGGCAGCAAACGAGCTGTGTCACCGCGATATTCTTCCTCATCTTCCACTCGATTTTTAAATGCTTCTCTTACCACTAGGAATTCTTCGTCTCCAACAGCTTCTCTCGTATGTTTTTCCGTTAAACTGTCTTTTGGAAAATTACCTGGGTGGTTTTTCTTTTTATGTTCAAAATGTTCTCCACGTGCCAATTTCAACACCCCTTTCGTCATCAAAAGTAGTATTCCCTGAATGAAGTGAAAATAATTATTATAAAAAAAGAAAATGCTGTCTGAAAGTGGAATCTAATAAATAGATTCAATCTTCACCAGCTTTATCTTTCGGGGGATCTAGTTTTCACAAGGAAATCCTTAGACATGGAACATCAAAGGGGTAAGCTGTAATTGGTATATTTTTGTAGATATTTGGCATAATTTGTTAGAAAAAAATGTGTGAAAATTAAAATAATGCGACAAATTACAACAACCTACTAAAATAGCACTAGATATAATATCTATGAGGATTAAGTAAATCGACCTATCAAATAAGAACGATAAGCTAATACAGTCATACTTAAGTTGTATTAGTATCAGAAAAAGGCAAACCTGTTGAAAAGCAGGGACGCAAAGCCGAGGATCTAAGGCAAGTATGACTTGTTACGATGGCCGGGCTACCTGGAATACACAATGTATTTTAGGAGTGAGAAAAATGGTTATTACAAAAAGTGAAGTAGAAGTAATCGATCAAGAATGGATGGACCTCATATTAGAAGCAAAAGACTTGGGATTATCCATAAAAGCAGTTCGTGACTTCCTTAGCCAACAAGAGGTTATGAGTTAATCACGGAACGACAGTGTACATAAATAAAAAAAGCATTCTACAAATGGGAGTATTT